>JAFGCA010000290.1 GCA_016932895.1 Sedimentisphaerales bacterium
ACGTCCATCGCCTCGCCGATCGAGGCGTGCGGCATCGTGGTCGGCATGTACAGGAACGACCCTTCATCGAGCGGCGGCATGAACTCCTTGCCCAGGCCCGGGAACACACGCGCCGCCGCCGTCCAAAGCCGGCTGGTATGCAAGGACTCGGGCACGAATGAGAACACACGCGGGAACCCCTGCCAGATCACCGCCCCCAACAGCAGCAGCGCGACGGGAATGGAGAGAAACGCCGCCTTGTGGTTGAGACACCACCCAAGGATGCGCGTGTAGAAATGCTGGAATACTCTGAAGAATGCCAGCAGTCCGCCGATCAACAGAGCGACGAAAAGGAGATTGCGTGTGAACCCTCGCACCGGCCCGAGCGGCAGCCAGTGGCCGGTCAAAAGGAGGCCAACGAAGACCACGGCCAAGGCGTTGGCCACGATGGGCAGCCAGCCGCGAGCCCGCACTGGGATATAATCGTGCGTCAGATGGTACGCCGCGATCATGCCGACGATCACGCCGACCCACCAGCCCACAAGCACCCCCGCGACAACGGCCAGGACGAGCAAGACGCCGCCCAGTACGTAGCGACGGATGCGGTCGACGCCGATCTTCCTCGTGAACAGAATGTGGGCTGCCGGCGGGATAATCGTCAATGCGACAACGATGGAGGCGAGCAATGCGAAGGTCTTGGTGAACGCCAGGGGCTTGAAGAGTTTGCCCTCGGCGCCCGTCATCGTGAAAACCGGCAGAAAGCTGACGACGGTCGTCGACACGGCCGTCAATACCGCGCTGCCGACTTCCGATGAGGCCCGAAACACCACCTCCAGCTTGTTTTCATTCTCATCGGCCTTGTCGAGATGCCGCAGGATGTTCTCACAGATGACGATTCCCATGTCCACCATCGTCCCGATGGCGATGGCAATGCCCGAGAGCGCCACGATGTTGGCGTCCACGCCGAACGTCTTCATCGCGATGAAGCTCATCAGGATCGCCAGCGGCAGCAAGGCGCTGATCAGCATTGAGCTGCGCAGGTGCAGGACCATCACGATGACGACGATGACCGTGACCAGGACCTCTTCCATCAGGGCCGTGTTCAGCGTACCGAGCGTTTCGTAGATCAGCCCCGTGCGGTCGTAGAACGGCACGATAGTCACCTTGGAAACGGTGCCGTCGGCCAGCGTCTTCTGGGGTAATCCGGGCGAGATCTCGGCAATCCTGGCCTTGACGTTCTTGATGGCGGCCAGCGGGTTGTAGCCATAGCGGACCACGGCCACTCCGCCCACGGCCTCGGCCCCGCTTTTGTCGAGCGCTCCGCGGCGCAGCGCCGGTCCCTGGGAGACATTCGCCACCTCCTTGATGGTGATGGGGACGTTGTCGCGAACCTTGACCACGGCCTTCTCGATATCCTGAATCTGCTTGATGAAACCCCGGCCGCGGATGACGTATTCGACCTTGTTGATCTCGATGGTCCTCGCCCCGACGTCGATGTTGGATGCCTTGACCGCCTTGAAGATGTCTTCGAGACCGACGCCGTAGGCGCGCATCGCGTCGGGATCGACATCAATCTGGTACTCCCGGCTGAAGCCTCCCACCGACGCCACCTCGCTGATGCCCTCGGCGCTCGTCAGCGCGTAGCGCACATACCAATCCTGGATGCTGCGAAGCTCCTGCGGGTCCCACCCGCCGGCAGGGTTGCCGTTCGGGTCCCGGCCTTCCAGCGTGTACCAGAAGATCTGGCCCAGGCCCGTGGCGTCCGGCCCCAGCATTGGCTGCACGCCCTCCGGCAGCGCCCCGGGGGCGAGACTGTTGAGCTTTTCCAGCACCCGGCTGCGGGACCAGTAGAAATCGACCTTCTCATTGAAGATTACGTAGATGCTCGAGAAGCCGAAAAACGAGTAGCTGCGGACGGTCTTGACGTCGGGCAGGCCCAACAGCGACACCGTCAGCGGATAAGTGATCTGGTCCTCCACGTCCTGTGGCGAACGGCCCATCCACTCCGTGAACACAATCTGCTGGTTCTCCCCGATGTCCGGGATGGCGTCCACCGGTACGGGTGACCGCGGCAGCTCGCCCAGGTCCCAGTCGAACGGGGCAACCAGGAGGCCCCATCCCACGACTCCCACCACCACCAGGGCGACCACCAGCTTGTTCTCAAGACAGAAGCGAATGACCCTGTCCAGCATTCCACACCTGTGTCAATCTGACTCGAGTCTCAATGCGACGGAGGCAAGGCAGACCCTCGTGTTTCTGTCGGCCCATCGCTACTGCTGGAACTGCGGCAGCTTGGAGACGTACTTCTCGGGATCGGCCTTGAATTTCTCGACGCATGCCTTGCAGCAGAAATATACTTTCTTGCCCTTGTATTCCACGTAGATGTTCTTGTCGATGGGATTGCCATCCATGACCGGACAGGTCGTCTGTTCCCCGGCAACCGTTTCGACCTGCGGCTTGGTCATCGTATCCATCGCACCCATTGCACCCATCGTGTCCGTTGCGTTCATCGTGTCCGTCGTATCCGTGGAGGCGTGCATGTCAGTGTGTGTCTCTTCGGCCTGCGACTGTGTCGTCGGCT
>JAFGCA010000291.1 GCA_016932895.1 Sedimentisphaerales bacterium
CCGAATATTGTGTGACAACAATTACATCGGGAAGTCGGCTACTTTTTTATCAGTCGTTATGACCCCAAAAAATGGCTAAAGTCCACGGTCCCGTACTTGTTGATTACTCAATCCTGGATTGATTCGATTATAATTAAAAAAGAAAATTCCATCGCACCCCCAGTCTTTTACTACCCTATCAATAAGAGAAAGCGTCAAACCTTTGTAGCCATATGGATCAACAAAAAAGAGTGTCGGAGGAAATGTTTCAGCCTTGTTGAGTTTGTTTCTAAGCTCTTCGCCCACTTCCTCGTTAGTGACTTCAGGTTTGTGGTACAGAGTCTCAATACCTGGTATATCGTTTATAGCCTCTCTCAATAATCGTACATTTTCAGGATCCTTGTCATTCAACCACGTGACCAATCGCCTTCGGATCTCTTCATTCGCAGTCGCCCGCCTAAGGATCCTTACGGGCGTAGAATCTGCTCCATTTTCATAACATCCTCTCCCCGCAAAGAGATCTGTATATCCAATCTGCTGTGTATATTGGGGATACTTCTCTTGAGCAGCGATAATCACCCTGGCCCACGCATCAAAGTATTTCTCCACTATGGTCGCCTTCACAACCGACTGTTCAGTTGGCTCATCAAAAAAACTATTGCTCGCCATCGCTGTCCCTCCCGCCCTCGTGACTGAATGTGCCCTGTGAATCTCTGTTCACACAAAAATAGAATTGACCCGATCTTGTGGCTGCTTTTTCCGACTGCACCTTCACTCCATGTTTTGCTTCATTCTACGCTTCAGCCCTACCGACTACAACCCGTCTGCCCGACTTTCTATTATCAGTTTACGCCAGTCGCCGCCTGGCAGAAAATGGCGGCCCATGAGGTGCATAGAAACGGTGCCTGTGTGGTACAAAGTCTCTGTTCGACGAGTCACGATCGACACAATTCCAGTACCACCCTGCCTAACTAGGAATTCCCCTGAGAGCATAGAAACGCCGCTGGCTTTTTCCAAACGTGTCGGAAATGGACCGAAACGGCGCGAAAACGGGCCGAAAAGTGCGCAAAACTGCGCGAGATTTGCGCGAGTTGGTGCCGTTTTTCTGTCCTGGCTAACCCCTAAGCCCTGACCCCTACACCCCACCTTGGCACCGATTCTCTGCTTCCCTGAACCTCGATCCCTGGCCCCCGCCCCCCGCCTTGACGCCGATTCTCTACGCCGCAAAAGAGAAACGCAGCCTGTCCGAGTTTCGGATGGAGCGCGTAGCATTCAGGACTTCCTCCAACTTCGTCGGAGGCACACTCCGTCCCCGTCGGCGCACCGGAAAAAATGCGCCTAACCCCTGTATTGCCAAAATGTTACACTCGCCCCACGCTCCATATTCTCCCCCGACCCCTAAGCCCTGGTCCTCTGTCGCCAGTGATCTGATGTATTATTGGTCTTCTTGCCGATGGGATACACAGAACCCAGGCAAGGAGGCCAGCCGCACCCGTGTCGGCCGCGGCGGGCCAAGTGGCTCATTACGACTACGAACAGGTCCGCAAGGGCGTGGCGAACCTTTTCATGATCTTCGAACCGCCGGCTGGACAGCGTGAAGTGGAAGTGACGCAGCGGCGGACGCGCGGATCAAGCTGAGGCGGCTTTGTCCATCCATTGCATAGCGACGGAGCAGCAGGTCCAACCGCCCGATTCAACAGTCGCCCGATTCACCAGCCGCCCGATTCACCGGTCGCCCGATTCACCGGTCGCCCGATTCACCGGTCGCCCGATTCACCGGTCGCCCGATTCACCAGCCGCCCGATTCAACAGTCGCCCGATTCACCAATCGCCCGATTCACCGGTCGCCCGATCCTTGCAATTTCCACCGCGATCTCTTCCTGGCCGCTCAGGAAGCACCTTAGAGGCTCTAACAGAACTTCATCCCCGTTGGCCTGGATTCCCGCTTTCGCGGGAATGACAACAACGTGGGTGCTGTGTTTGCAGTTTTGTTAGAGTGCCTCAGTCTCGTTGGCCACGTCCGCCGGACTCTCGCACACCTTCCGCTTTCTGCCCGTTCCCGTCTTCCCCGCACGCCCGCCGGGAGAAGTCCAAGCGACAAGACCGAGGTCAGCCAAGCCGAATCTTGAACCCCCAACACCTTTGTGCGACAGGAACAAATCAACGATCTTCAGGCCAGACCACTTGAATCAGCAAGGCTTCGCTCGGGTCCCAGCTGGCCGCGACACGATCGCCGTCGGGAAGCGTCTGTCCTGTGCGAATGTTGCGGATATGCGTGACAGGCTCGCTCAAGAGCAGCTCGATCTCCATCGGCTCGCCCCATACCTCGTCGATAGGGCCCGCCCCGCTGATGCTTGCCTTTCGCACGGGGTTTTTCACGACGCCGATCACGACCTCATCACCTCGACGCCAGAACACCACTTCCGTCAGGGGAACGGCCTTGTGCTCGTACTCGCCGGTTGTTCCGACTACCCTCGCGCGCGGCCGCAATCCACTCTCCGCCAGCAGATCGCCCATCACTCGCCGCCATTGATCGCCGAGCCTGCCTCGTCGCCTGTCTGAGTCGTAGTAAGCCACGGGGGTCAGATTGAGATACACCGCCCGCCCCTCTCCAAGGGAGCGTTTCACCAGCACATCCGCCCCGTCAATTCGTTCCGCAGCGTCTGCCTTGGAGGGCTCCGCCGTCAGGCCTCGCTCGGCCACAACAAGATCATTCCACGTCAGCGCTGCCTCGTACCGCAATCGCTCGACAAAGGGTTCGCGATATCGCTCCGCGTCGATCTCCGCGATGGTCTCGCCGTCGAAATACCCCTTGCTCTCATCCCGCGTGACGCCGAACACGTCGTCGAGCCTGGCGTTTGCCTGCCCCAGGCCGTTCTCATCCAGCACCCCCGTAAGATAATCCGCGATCACGGTACCGCCAGCCTTCGCAAACGCTTCGATCGCGCCGGCCTGCTCGGACGACAGCGTAATCAGACGAGGCAGAATCAGGACGCGATACTTGTCCCGCAGCAAGATGCCTTCCGCAACCTGTTCATCGGTCACAACCGTGTACTGATACCCGCAATCCTCCAGCAGCTTGAACCACGCCACGCGATTGATTCCCGCGGTCTGATTCGCATTGTCCATGCTGCTCGATCGATTAGGCCACGTCCCGCCGTGGACAGACGCGTCCATCACCCAACCCGCCTGCACCGCTCCGTGAGAATACACCACGGCGACAGGATCGGGGTCGAAACGCGTATCCGTATCCAGAATAAACCGCGAAACCTCTCCCTGAACCTCCCGCACTGTTGCCGCGTTCGCGGCGACATACGGCGCGAGCCCATGGCCGTTGTACTGAAACCACGGGCCGTTCTCATCCTCAGGCCAGGCGATCACGCCCCGATTGCCGTGCAGCAGATAATACCAGAGAAACCAGCGGTCTTGCCGCGCGTCCCCCGTGCTGAACCACGTCTGCATATAAGGGCGCCGCTCAGGCCAGGCCCACAACGATCTCAGTATCTCGCACGTGCCCCCGATGTCATAGGCCTCGATCCACTGCATTGAAGTGCACAGCTTCGCGTAATTGTAACCGCCGTAAGGGGCCGGTTGCTGGCCTCCGACGATGCCCGCCGGCGTCGTCGGGTCCACCTCATTCGCGCAGCACACCAGTCCGGCCAGGCAATCGGCGAACTGGCTGTCCATGTAGCTGCGCCAATCCATCCACCGCGACAGATTCCATTCGCGAAACGGCCAGCGCCGATGATCGCGTCGCACTTCCTCGAATGACACCGGCTGTGCCTGGTCAAAGTCGCGCAGCCGGGTCTGCCAGACTGCGTTGAGCCTCTCGATATGCCCGTACTTCCGACGCAGCCACTCGCGATACCCCGCCACCGACGCCGCCGATCCGTCCACTTCGCAGGGGGACGTAAACACCCCGACGCTGGGCTCATCGTCCAACGCGTACGCCGCCGCCGGGCCAGTCTTCACATCCGCAATGTTCCTGCGGATATGCTCCCGCAGCATCTGCACCGTGCCGGCCTCGGCCAAACTGTTCGGACGCTCCACCACCTGGCGTTTTCGAAGGATCGTATCGCGCCCCGTCTGTTCTGTCAGATGCAAGAGCCCTTTGTCCGCCACGTGATCGACATAATACACAAAGCCATTGTCCTCGCCATAGCGAGCGGCCGCTGCCTTCCCCGCTCCGCGATCGATGTGATATCCCCGAAACCCCGCCGCATCATACAGCGTCCGGTCACGCTCGATGCTGGTCCTGTACTGCCAGACGAAAACCGTAAATGTATCCCATAACGGCTTTGGCGCCACATAGGCAGGCCTTGATGTGTCCGCCTCGCTCGCGCCCGCACACACCCCGCCCAACAGGAACATGATCCACAATCGGCGAAATACGGTCACAATAGTCACCCTTATGGCAGACGCCGGATCCTTGGAGATGATTGTGCTTCTTCAGCCCACCACGCGATTCACCAGCCGCCCGATCCCTTCGATCTCCACCGCGATCTCGTCCCCATCCCGCAGGAACACGGCCGGCTGCCGCGCCATCCCGATCCCCGGCGGCGTCCCGGTGTAGATCGCCGTCCCCGCCCGCAGCGTCATCATCCTCGAGACATAGCTCACCAGCCGGCGCACGGAGAAGATCATATCCGCCGTCCGCGACTCCTGCATGATCTGCCCGTTGAGCACGCTCCGGATCGCGAGGTCCTGCGCCGCATCCGCCGTCAGGTCCGTCTCGATCCAGGGCCCCATCGGCCCGAATGTGTCGAAGCTTTTCGCCCGCGCCCATTGCTCATCCCGCTTCTGGCAATCCCGCGCCGTCACGTCGTTCCCGCACGTGTACCCGAGCACGTATTGATCCGCCTCCTGCTCGGGCACGTCCCGCGCCTCGCGCGCCAGCACCACCACCAGCTCCGCCTCCCAATCCACCGCCTCCGGCGCCGCCTTGGGCAGCCGAATCTCACCCCCATGCCCATTGAGACACGTTGTCGCCTTGAGGAAGATTTTCGGTTCCGCCGGCACCGCCTTGCCCATCTCTCGCGCATGCTCGCGATAATTCTGCCCGATCGCCACCACGTTCGGGCATTCCACAGGCCACAGATATCGCCCGATCGCATCCTTGCGCAGCACCTCTCCCGTCGGCGCCGCTTTGTCCACCAAAGTCGGCCCCCGCAACACCTCCACCTCGTCGGCGCCCGCAGTCAGCCGTCCGCACCGTTCACGCCCTCCCCTATCCAGAAATCGAACCAGCTTCATTCGTTCTTGCCTTCCTTCGTCGCGGATTTTTGTCCGGCGCTTTCTTTTTCACTCTCCCCTTGTGCCTTGCCAGGCCATCCTTTCCATCCGTTGCCGGGCTTCGCTCGCGGCGCCCGGCGCAACCCTCGTGCGCCCTCCATCTGCAAGAATCCCATCCGCCACGCCGCCGCCGCCGAAAACGCTGCCACGATCACAAAGACCAACACCGCCCAGCGAAAGCGGACCTGCCCCGCCAACACCCCCACAGCCGCATACGCCCCCGCCAGCAAGTACGACACGGCCACCGTCTGCCGCAGCGTCATCCCGCGATCCATCAGCTGGTCATACACGTGCCCCCGATCCGACACGAACAACGGCCGCCTGTTCAACCACCGTCGCGCCAGCGCCACCGCCGTGTCCAG
>JAFGCA010000292.1 GCA_016932895.1 Sedimentisphaerales bacterium
CACCTGGCAACGATCGGCCGGACGCCCGCGGACTGGGGCAAGGATTTCATCGTCATGGCCAATATCGATTTGACGGGGTATGACGAGACCAACTTTGACCTCATCGGCAACTTCGTGGGGGCCGGGCATCCGGAGAACGAGCCTTATACCGGGACCTTCGACGGGAACGGCAAGACGATCTCGAATTTCAGCTATCGAGAAGTCGGCGAGAATTACGTGGGGCTCTTTCGGTACGTCCAGGTGCGCGGGATCAAGAATCTGCGGCTTCGTAACGCCAGGGTGGCCGGAACCGGATTGGGTGTCGGCGCGCTGGTAGGGTATCTTGACGGTGGGTCGGTCAACGATTGTGAGATCACAGGTGCCAACGTCTCGGGCAATACGCGTGTGGGAGGACTGATTGGACGAGTGGATGGGGGGATAGGGCAGTGTTCCTCACGAGGTCACGTTTCCGGCGTGCAGTACGTCGGAGGGTTGATTGGCTATGTGGAGAAAGCCACCGTGGCACAATGCTACTCGAAAGCCACGGTTCAGGGCGACGAGCAGGTCGGCGGGTTCGTGGGAGCGATCGCCCATGAATACGGGGTCGTCAATTCCTGTTACGCCACGGGGAATGTCGACGGCAACAAGTATGTCGGCGGGATGGCGGGATCGGTCATCAACGGCCGGCTGTACAAGTCCTACTGTACGGGAGTGGTCACCGGCAGCGAGCGGGTCGGCGGGCTCACCGGCGGCACATGGGCGCTCGGTCAGGTGATCACGTCATTCTGGGATGTGGAAACGAGTCGTCAGGCCGAAAGCGGCGGCGGAACCGGTAAAACCACTGTGGAAATGTACCGAGGGGCGACGTACTTCGATGAAGGAGGGTGGGACGTTAGTTTCTGGTTCATCTGCGAGGGAATGAACTACCCTGTGTTCCGCTGGCAGGTGCCGGTCGGCGACTACGCCTGTCCCGATGGCGTCGAGCTGATCGATTTTGCCCTGTTCGCCTTGGAGTGGCGCCGCCGGAACTGCAATCTGGTGGACTTCTGCAACGGGGCGGACCTCGACGAATCGGGGGACGTGGGATTTCCGGATTTGGCGATTTTGGCGGAAAACTGGCTGGTGGGGACCGACTGAGCCGTCGAGGGCTCCGCTCGCTTCCATCGCCAAGGCCTGCGGTCTTGCTGTTGCCCCCCGGAGGCCGAAACGGGACGGTGTCCAGGTTCCCCAAAACTCTGACGCACAACCGGCGGGTGACGCTATGCTGCGCGGTTGCACTTCGAGCGGCTCATGATAGAATGGCCCGGGTGGAAATTCTTCATTGGGTCGAGTGATGGAACGTTCAAAGATCTTCATGAAAGGCCGGACCGTCCTGATCACGGGAGCGGCCAAACGTTTGGGCAGGGCCGTCGCCTTGACTCTGGCGCGAGACGGCGCAAACATCGTGGCTCATTACAACCGATCCGCGCGGGAGGCCGAGACGTTGTGTGATGAGGTCCGTCGCGCGGGCGCCTCGGCCTGGCCGATCCGGGCCGATCTCATGGACCCCCAACGGACGCAGGAGATGTTTCGTAAGGCGCTCTCACAGGCCGGCGCCATCGACGTCGTCATCAACAATGCCTCGATCTTCGACAAGGATACGTTACATGACGTAAACGAGGAGTCCGTGTGCCGGAACATGCGCATCCACACGCTGGCTCCTTTGATTCTGGCGCGGGAATTCGCCCGACAGGACCGGCCGGGACATGTCGTGAATCTACTGGACACCCGCGTGACCGTGTACGACCGCGAGCATGCCTCCTACCACATCAGCAAGCGAATGCTCCTGACGGTGACGCGTATGCTGGCCCTGGAACTGGCTCCCAACATTGCGGTCAACGCCATCGCGCCGGGGTTGATTCTGCCGCCGGCGGGCGAGGACGAGAGTTACCTGGAGCGGCTGGCGCATACGAATCCGCTGGGGCGTTGCGGCCGGGTCACCGACGTGGCGGACGCCGTCTTGTTCCTTCTCTCCAGCCGGTTCATTACCGGGCAGGTCATCTACGTGGATGGTGGATACCACATGAAAGGGCACATGTATGACTGACGCGGCGTCGAGGCCGGCTCTCGATCAGATCATCATCCGCGATTTGCAGTTTCGCTGCGTGATCGGGGTAGGCAAGGAGGAGCGGCGCGAGAAACAGGATGTGCTGGCCCAGATCACGCTGCATATGGACCTGCGCGAGGCCGGCAGAACCGATGCGATTGAAGACACGCTCGACTACAAGGGCCTCAAGAAGGAGATCCTGGCCATGGCGGAGGTCTCACGGTTCCATCTGATCGAGGCCCTGGCGCAACACATGGCCGATATTTGCCTGGCGCACGACGAGGTTGATCGAGTTGAGATCGTCGTGGAAAAGCCGGGGGCGCTGCGTTTTGCCCGTACGGTGAGCGTGAGAATCGTACGCGGCAGGGACGACAGCGGTGTGTGAATCCATCGCGTTCATTGCCGTTGGTGCCAACATCGAGCCGCAGCGCAACATCCGGGCGGCTCTGACGCTGCTCCAGCAGTACACGCAGGTTCTCGCTTCCTCCACGTTCTACCGCACGGAGCCCGTGGGTCGCCCGGGGCAGCCGCACTTCATCAACGGAGTGTGGCTGATTCGCCCGCAGAGGGGGCCCCGGGAAGTACGTGATGAGATACTGCATCCGGTCGAGCGCCAGCTTGGCCGGCGGCGAACGGCGGACAAATACGCGCCGCGCCCGATCGACCTCGACCTGATCCTCTACGACGATCGGGTTGTCTGCGACGGGGACCTCACGCTTCCCCACGGCGATCTGAGGCGACCGTTTGTCTGCGTACCCGTTCTCGAACTGCTCGTCGATTCGTCGCTGGCTCCGGACGCGCCGCTCCTGGACAGGATCAGGGCGCTGCTGCCGGACGCGATGTCTCAGGCCGAGCCTGGAGAGCAGCTAAACGCCTTCACAGGGGAATTGCGATCGTTGCTTCAGAGATAGCCTTCAGGTCGTGCAGGACTGGAGCAGGTTGTCTTTGGCGTACCTGACGGCGTTGCGGAAGATCTTGATGCCGTCAGGATCGAGGTCCTCTCCCATGCGGGACCAGTGCGGGTGCTGGGTCCGCCGGACGAATCTCTCCGGGTGCGGCATGAGGCCGAGGACGCGCCCCGTGCTGTCGGTCAGGGCGGCGATCGAATCGGCCGAGCCGTTGGGATTGACCGGGTAAGGCCCCTCCCTGCCTTCGGCATCCACATATTTGAACGCGATGTGATCTTCCGACCGCAACCGGTCCAGCGCTTGCGGGTCTTTGGTCACAACCTTGCCCTCTCCATGCGCGATCGGCAGGTAGATTTGTCGCTCGGGCTCGATGAACACGCACCGGCTGGTCTGGGGAGCGAGGTACACCCAGCGGTCCTCGAATTTTCCGCTGTCATTGTACGTGATGGTGACGTCCTGCTGCTGGAACGAGCCGTCGCCGGGCAGAATGCCGGCCTTCACGAGGACCTGAAAGCCGTTGCAGATGCCCAGCACGAGCTTGCCGTCATCGATGAACTTGCGAATCTGATCGGAGAGGTGATGCGTTACCTGGTTGGCGAGAATCTTGCCGGCGGCCACGTCGTCGCCGTAGCTAAAGCCCCCCGGAAACACGAGAATCTGGTGCTGGTCCAGCAACCCTTTTTCCTCGATCACGCGATTGATGTGGACGCGCTGGACCTTCGCGCCGGCCAGCTCCAGCGCATAGTCCGTCTCCCTATCGCAGTTGATCCCTGCGGCCCGCAACACAATCGCTCGTACTTCTGTCATACTTGAACCTCACGTTGGGTGAGTTGCCTCACCAGTCAAAAGTCTTCTGCCACGCCTGTTTCAAGGCGTCCAGGTCCGCGTCAATGACGCGTTCTCCGTCCTCGCTCGTGATCGTCAGCCGCGGCTCGGCAACCACTTTTCCGAGTTGGCCGAAGGGCAGATTCAACATCGCTTTGGCAAACGCATCGTAGTTCTCGGGCTCGACTTCGATAATGTACCGGCTGTTCGATTCGCTGAACAGTTGCGCATCGACGCGGGAGCAGTCGCGGGTCGTGGGCAGGCCGCGCAAATCGGCTTCGAGCCCCAGTCCACCGGCGAAGGCCATTTCAGCAAGGGCTACCGCCAAGCCGCCTTCGGAGCAATCGTGGCAGCTTGCGGCGAGCCCCTCGGCGAGGACTGCCGAGATTCTCTGTGCGATGCGAGGCGCCATATCGAGATCGAGTCTTGGTACGTTGGCCCCTACGTGCCCGGCGATCTTGTAGTAGTGCGAGCCTCCCAGTTCGTCGTCCGTCAGACCGACGACAAAAAGGAGGTTGCCCGGCGTCTTGAGATCCATCGTCACGCACCGGTCCACGTTGTCGACCATCGACATGGCGCTGACCAGCAGCGTGGCGGGGATGCCGATGACGGAGCCGTCTTCGCAGGCGAACTCGTTGTTCAGCGAGTCCTTGCCTGAGATGAAGGGGGCCTGGTAGGCCATCGCGCCGTCGTAACAGGCCTGAGCAGCCCGCACGAGAGAGCCGAAGACCTCGGCCTTGTTGCAGTTGCCCCAGCAGAAATTGTCCAGCAGGGCGATGCGATCGGCCCGGGCACCGACGCAGATCAGGTTCCGGATGGCTTCATCGATCCCGGCCAGGGCCATCCAGTAGGGGTCGATGTCGCCGTACAGGGGGTTCATGCCGCAACTGATGGCGAGACCCCGCTGGGAGTTGAGCTTGGGTTGCACGACGGCCGCATCGCTGGGCCCGTCGTTGACCGCGCCCGTAAGCGGCTTGATCACGGAGCCGCCCTGAACCTCGTGGTCGTATTGGCGAATCACCCATTCCTTGCTGGCCACGTTATACGAGGACAGGATTGCAAGGAGGTCGTTGTTGTAGCTGCTTTTTTCGGGCAGCGCGGGCTCGCTGAGCTTCGGACGCGTCCACACGGCCTGGCGGCTGTACTTGGGCACGCCATGATGCAGAAAGTCCATGTCCAGTTCGCCAACCTGCTGATCCAGGTAGCGCAGCCGCAGCTTCTTGTCGTCCGTGAACCGGCCGATGACCGTCGACTCTACATTTTCACTGTCGAAAATCTCCTGGACGGCTTCGAGATTCTCCGGTTTGACCGCGATGACCATCCGTTCCTGGGCCTCGCTGATCCAGATCTCCGTATATCCGAGCCCGGTGTACTTCAGCGGGACCTTTTCGAGATCGACCTCGGCTCCCAGGTCCTGGCCCATTTCGCCGACGGCGCTGCTGAGCCCGCCGGCGCCGCAGTCGGTGATGGCTTCGTAGAGGCCGGCCTCGTTGGCCTTGACCAGCACGTCCAGCATCTTCTTCTCCGTGATGGGATTGCCGATCTGGACGGCATGGGAGAAGATCGTCTCGTGCTCGTGGGTCATCTGTCCGCTGGAGAACGTGGCCCCGTGGATTCCGTCGCGTCCCGTTCGTCCGCCGACGACCACGATCAGATTGCCGCTCTGGGGGTGTTTGAAGGCCTTGGCCTTGTCCATGATTCCGACGTTGCCGCAGTAGACGAGCGGATTTCCGATGTAGCGGTCGTCAAAGTAGATCGCTCCGTTTACGGTGGGAATTCCCATGCGGTTGCCGTAATCGCGGACGCCGGCCACGACGCCCTTCATGATCCGGCGGGGGTGCAGAATGCCCTTGGGAATCTCTTCGAGGGCCTTGTCGGGCTCGCCGAAGCAGAAGATATCGGTATTGGCGATCGGCCGGGCGCCCATGCCGGTACCCATCGGGTCGCGGATCACTCCGCCGATGCCGGTTGCGGCACCGCCGTAGGGATCGAGGGCGGACGGATGATTGTGCGTCTCGACCTTGAAGCAGACGGCGGAGTCCTCGTCGAACTCCACAACGCCGGCGTTGTCGGCGAAGACGGAGATGCACCAGTCTTTCTGCAAGTCCTCGGTGGCCTTGAAAACGGTCTCTTTCAGCAGATTGTCGAAATGGACCGGCTCACCGTCCAGCGTCATGTCGACGGCGCTCTTGAGCGTTTTATGGACGCAGTGCTCGCTCCAGGTCTGGGCCAGGGTTTCCAGCTCCACGTCCGTGGGCTCGCGGCCGATCTGTCTGTAGTGCTCCTGAATCGCCTTCATCTCGACGACGTTCAGGAACAGGTCCTTCTGTCTGCTGAGTTCGGCAAGGCCGTCGTCGTCCAGTTCCGTGATGGGCCAGGGGGTGATCGTCAGTTCGTACGGTTGGAGGTGCGGGCTCGGCGGTTCGGCCTCATCGCCGATCACGACGTCTTCGATGCAATCGTTTGCCAGTACCTTCTTGGCGACGGTATCGATTGCGGCGGGTTTGATCTCCCCCAGCAAAACGTATTTCCGCGCCGTGCGCACGTGGGCCGAGGCGACCCCCATGTCAGCGAGGGCGGTCATGACTGATTGTGCCACGGGGTCGGTAACGCCGCTTTTTAGATGCACCTCCAGCAGAGTGGCGCGCGCCAGCCCCGCCGGCGGACCGCTTCGTCCGATGTAGTATTCCTCGCAGACGGGATCTGTCAAAAGCTCCCGGGCCGCACGTTCGGCAAAGGCCCTGTCAAAGTCGGCCTCGATCAGGAACACCTTTGCTGACTGAACCGCTTCAATCGAACCGATCCCCAGCTCGCGGATATCCTCCAGCACGCCGTTGCCGTGCACATCGACAAAGCCGGACCGGCTGAAAACCTCAAAACGCCACTGCTTCACTACAGAAGCTCCTTCTTCCTGATTTTGTACTTTATAAGCGAGGCTCGCTTCTTCCGAGCGGCCTCGAGCAATTCCTTGATGCCGTCCTTCTCGCCTTTCTTGATGGCGGTCTGGAGCTTCGACAGTTCGGCGATCACCCGGTCGATCCCTTCGGCAATGTTCGGGCCGTTGCCCAGGAGCACGTCGGCCCAGACCGTGGAGGGCCCCGAGGCAATCCGCGTGCTGTCGAGAAATCCCTTGCCCGCGAACTTCATGTCCGTGTGATCGCTGGCATTGACCAGGCCGGCGGCCATCACGTGAGGCAGGTGGCTGATGTTGGCAAAGACCCGGTCGTGTTCGGCCGGACTCATCACCTCCACGAAGCACCCGAGGCCCGACCAGAACTTCTCCAGCGATTTCACGGCATCGCCATCGGTCGTCACCGTTCGGGTCAGTATGCAGCGCGTCCTGTCGAAAAGATCGTCGCGGGCGAATTCGACCCCTCGCTGCTCCGAGCCGGCCACCGGATGCGAGCCGACGTAAAGGGCGCGCTTGTCCAGGCGCGACTCGGCCCACTCGTGGGGCAGGACTTTCGTGGAACCCACGTCGGTGATGACGCAGCCCTCCGGCACGAAACTCGTCAGTTCGGCGAAATAGTGGTCGAACGTGAAGATGGGGGTCGCCAGAATGACCAGGTCGGCGTCGCGGACGCCCGATTGCAGCTCGTCGGTGATCTGCGCGGCAACCCCGAGCTCTCGCGCTTTCGCCCGTGTGGCGGCCCGATGGCTGTAACCGACCACGCGGGATCCGCGTAAACGTTGCTGTACCGCCAACGCAATCGAACCACCGAGAAGACCCAATCCTACAACCGAGATGTTATGTAAATCCTTCATCTGAAAGATCTTAGGGGAAATCAATGCCGAGACTCCAATGCCAGAGGGTATAGCTGACGCCGTCGCCTGTCAATTTTTTTCTTTCTTTTGAACCGGCAAAATGCTAACATTCTTCCCTTAAAGAAAAGTCGCCGGATATGGCGAAATAGATGATAAGGCCCGCCTGTCGCGTGGGCGATTTTTTTGTATGCATGTTGCGGTTCGTACGCGGGATCGTGACCGTGCCGATGCCGGGAAGGTCTGTGGACGATATGGCGACAGAAAATAGCAGAGCCAACAACGGCGGATACCTGGATTTCGAGCAGAAGGTTGCCGACCTCGAGCGGCAAATGGACGAGCTGCGCAAGATCAGCGCCCAAAAGGGCATTGACTACTCGGTGGAGATTCGGCGCATTGAGAAGGAGAGAATCAGCGAGCTCAAGCGCGTCTACTCGAATCTGACGCCCTGGCAAACCGTACAGGTCGCGCGTCATCCACACCGGCCGATCCTGACGGACTATCTCAAGCTGATGGTAAAGGACTTCCGCGAGCTGCACGGGGACCGGTGTTTCGGGGACGACCGGGCGATTGTCACGGGGATCGGCCAGATTGCCCGGAGCAAAGTGCTCCTCGTGGGCCAGAACAAGGGCAAGAACACCAAGGAGAAGATCGCCTGCAATTTCGGCTGTCCCAATCCGGAGGGCTATCGCAAGGCTCTGGCCAAGATGAAGTTCGCCGAGAAGTACGGTTTGCCGATCGTAACGCTGATCGACACGCCCGGTGCGTATCCTGGTATCGGCGCCGAGGAGCGCGGTCAGGCCCAGGCAATCGCGTTGAATCTGACGGAGATGTCGCGTCTTCGGGTTCCGATCATCTCGATCTGTATCGGCGAAGGCGGTTCCGGCGGAGCGTTGGGCATCGCGGTGGGGGACCGGCTGGCCATGCTGGAATTCGCCTATTACTCGGTGATATCGCCCGAGGGATGTGCGGCGATTCTCTGGCGCGACGGCTCGCAGGCCCCGGCTGCGGCGCAAGCCTTGAAACTCACCAGCAAAGATCTGTGCAAGCTGGGCCTTGTCGATGCGGCTATCGCCGAGCCCGTGGGCGGTGCCCATCGCAACGTGCATGATACCGTTCATAGCGTCGAGACGTACATTGCCAGGACGCTGGCTGAATTGAAGCGTTTGAGTACGGATGCTCTTGTCGAGACCCGGTACCGAAAATGGCGTTCGGCTGGAACATCGTCGGTAGTGCAGAGCCGCGCGTCGAGGCGACAGCCGATTGCAGTTACCGCCGGCCCCCGGCCTCGCCGGGTTCGTTCTGCCGCGGCCAAGGTATAGCTAACTCGGTATCCTCACAATCGCTCCCCATCCACCATCTCCATATGGCCGTCGTGGTCTCTGAAGGACGATCAGCAGGCGTGGAAGGAGCCCTGCGCGCGGATTTGGCCTCGGTGATCGGGCGGGGAAGGGCCCAACAGCGTTTTCGGGCTCGCGATGGGCTCTGCTCTGCCTGTGCTGTCCGGCGCAAATGCGGGCCCAGACCCCTTGGCCCGGGTGAAAATGGGGCAGGGGGAATGTTCACGTGCGGCCGGCAGAGGAAAAAAGCTTGACGTATCGGGAATTGTGGTTTATCCTAAGTTTCCAGTCACGGGTGAATATAGGCAAAATGGGTTCGGGCTGTCGACCCGGCGGGGGTCAGGAAGAGAACAATGTTTCCAGTTTGGCGTCGCCGAACGGGAAAGGAGGAGCGAAATGACGAATAGCAGATGCGCGATTATCTGGATTCTTACGATCGCCGGAACGCTGGTTCTCGGGGGCTGCAATCAGTCGGCTACCGAGACCGCCGAATTGCAGAAGCAGGTCGAACAGCTCAAGAAGAGCCTCGACCAGACGTCCCAGGAGCGGGACCGGCTCCAGGAGGATGTAAAAGCGTTCGAAAAATCGCTCACGAAGGCTGAATCTGCACTGGCGGCTGAAAAGGAGGAAAAAAGCGAGCTGGATGTCCAGGTCAAGAGTCTTGCCAAGCTGCGTGCTGAGCTTGAGGAGAAGGTGGGGACCCTCAGCAAAAAGGGCACCGAACTCGAGGCGAAGGTGGATCAACTCGGAACCGCGCGTGCGGAACTGAGTCAGAGAGTCGATGAACTGAGCACGTCCAAGGGCCAACTCCAGCAAAGGGTCAATGAACTAGCCAAGTCGCGAGATGAGCTGCAGACGATGGTGGAGAATCTCGTGGATACGCGTGGATTGTTGGAGAAACAGGTCACCACTCTCACGAAGTCCCGGGATGCCGCGCTGGCGGATGCGAAGGTGGCCCAGACTCAGATTGAGCAGCTTAACAGCAAGCTTCAAGTCCAGACCGAGCAGATGATGGGGCTTCAGGGCCAGATCAAGGCGATCCGCTCCGTGCTTCAGCAGCTTCAGCAGAAGCTTGAATAGCCGGTGGCTGTATCGTGCGGAAAACTGGCGCGCAAGGATTCAGGCTTGCGCCTCAATGATCTCGCGGAGGCCGGCGAGAGGGGACGCTGGCCCTGCTCCAGGGGGGGGTTCGCGCGGATTCTCACCGGCGCCGACAAGTGTTGAATAGGGTGAGTTCCGTGTGATTGACCGATGCGATCGCGTCGGCAGGTCAGTTCTTATTCACCTCGCGTGGGTCTCGGCCCTCTTCGATCGCTGTGATTTTGTTCACGCGCCTCTGATGACGCCCTCCGCTGAATTCCGTGTCGATCCAGACCTCTACGATCTTGCGGAGCAGCACTTGTCCGATCTGGTCGCCGGAGAGGCACAACACGTTGGTGTCGTTATGGTCGCGCGAGATCTGGGCGCTGAGTTCGTCGTGACAGAGAGCCGCCCGAATTCCCCTGACTTTGTTGGCGGCGATACTCATTCCCAGACCGGTGGCGCAAATGAGAATCGCCCGTTCCGCCTGGGCGTCCGAGACGGCCGTGGCCACGGTATAGGCCAAATCAGGGTAGTCGACAGGAGTGGTTCCATCGGTTCCGAAATCAACACATTCATGTCCCATCTGGGCGATTATGGCCTTGACGACCTGTTTGGCCTCATAGCCTCGATGGTCACTTCCCACTGCGATTTTCATATTCTAAGCTCGCGCACTCTGGCTTTCACAGCCGCTTCTATGATATTGGCACAGTTATCGAAGTACTCCTGAGGTCGGCCGATCGGATCCGGGATCTCGGCATCCCCGGCCAACAGTGCACACTTGCTACCGGCGTCGGGGGCAAAAAAGGTGACCTGTTCCAAGTGGGAGCTCGTCATGCCAAAGATGAAGTCGCTCGCCTCAACGAGTAACGGCGTCAAACGTTGGCTTGCATGGTTTCTTATGTCGACTCCCTTTCGCTGGCAGGCCACAACCGCTTCCGTGCTGGCCGGCGCACCAGACATCTGCATTGTACCCGCAGAAAGCACCTTGTACCCCATTTTCGCCAGTTCGTCAACGCTGCAACCGAGTTTTTCCGCCAAATGCTTGCGGAAGAGGCCCTCGGCCATCGGACTTCGGCACGTGTTTCCGGTACAAAGGAGCAGGAACGTCACGGGCGACATCTCCAGCAACTGGGCTTGCGAATAGACTCCCTCCCGAAGGACCTCCACGCCGTGTTGTCCTATCCTGGCGACGGTGCTGCTCTGGCTGTATTTGCAGGGGCCGCTGTCGAGGACCAAATCAATGCTGTCGGACAACTGGGACAGCACCTGGTCTGCATCCGTGGCCGGTTCCCGTCCGGCGAGATTGGCGCTCGGGGCGACAACGGGGCCGTCGGCGCTGCCCAGGAGCAGGGAAGCGGCGGGATGGTCGGGGCAGCGAATGCCGATGGTGTGATCTTTGTAGAGGGCTTCGAATGTCTGCTTGTCCAACTGCTGTTTCTTCTCACGCAGGGCCGCCGCCCCCAGTTCGAAAACCAGCGTGAGAGGTCCGGGCCAGGCGTGGCGGATGAGCTTCTCGACCCGCAGGCTGACCGGCGGGACGTAGCGGCTGTATTGGCCCACCTGCCCTACATGCAGCGTGTAGTGTTTGTGGGCCGCTCGGCCTTTGACCTGATCCAGCCGGGAAAGGGGGGCCCGCTGCGTCCGGCAAGCGATCCCATACACGGTCTCGGTCGGGAAAGCCACCAGGCCACCGGAATTAAGGACGTCGGCGGCTTCCCGGACGAGTTCGACGTCCTCTTCCTGGCCACGCAGTTTGAGTACTTTTGCAACCATATTCGCAACACTACACGAAATCGGAGATCGTCGCAAGCGGATTGAGTGAGCTGACCTCACCCCGGTTGTCGCAGGTGCGCGCCCCGCGCCGAGAGCGGCAGGAAAAAGGCCCCGGGAATGCCCGATAAGATAAGCAACGTTCGTCCTGACTATGGGGGCTTTGAAAAAAATATGCAATAAAACAAGATTTCTCCTATATACGCTAAGCCGCCTATCTTTACTGTGCCGATACCAATGTTTACTGGAGAAGATCGGTAGAAGGAGATCAGACGATGGATACGTTGGTGGAACAACGCAGGGAGAAGCGGACGAATCTCACCTGGCCCGTAAGTGTTTGGCTGCCGGAAGCGAACCGTTTCTTCAACGGTCGCAGCGCCAATATCAGCAAGGCCGGGGTCTTCATCACCGTTCCGATGACGACCCCCGCACGTGCCGGCAGCGAGGTCGAGTTGAACTTCCCGAGGACGGAGCTGCTGGCCGAAGAGAAGGGGCAGTACGCGCGCGTCAAGAAGGGGCGAGTGGTGAGAGTGGACCGACGCAGCACATTGGACGACGCGACGATCGGGCTGGGCATCGCATTCGAATAGCGCCCGCGGCAAGGGCGGGTGCGACTATGGCTTGGACAAGGACGCCGCTTCCGCACACGGGGCAATGAAAAAGGCACACGGCTGACGGTTCGCGAGGACCGCCGGCCTTTGTCGTAGACGCGCCGCGCCCATCAAAGAGCCGTTCCCAGAAACAGCAGGAGAACTCCCAGGGCTCCACCGGCGGTTGTCCACTGGAGCCACCTGGTGTATCGGGCGTACTCGGGATGCTGATCCTCGAACTCGTAGTAATAGTCGTCGAGATCGGAGTCGGCCCCCGGGCGCAAACGGAGTCGGGCATAGAAATGCCCCGCCAGGGACAGCAGGAACAGCAACCCACCGAAGATATAGCATACACTGTTCATCGTCCTATCAATCCCCATGATACGGCCGAAGGCTGCGTTGCCAAGGGCAAAATCGCTGATCTCTCGGAGCCGGCGCGCCCGGGAGGCATCCGTCTTGACGAAGGCCTCCGCTCTGGCTATCCTGGGCACGTGGCGTCGGAGGTGTCCGTCCGAACGAGTTTCGAGTAGTTTTGTGGGAGACACGCATGAATGCTGTTGACCTGCGCAGCGACACGGTTACTCTGCCGTCGGAGGAGATGCGCGAGGCGATTTGCCGGGCCGACCTGGGGGACGACGTTTTTGGGGAGGACCCGACCGTCAATCGTCTGGAACGGATGGCGGCGCAGCGCGTGGGCAAGGAATCGGCTCTGTTGGTGGTCAGCGGGACCATGGGCAATCTGGTTTCGATTCTGGCACGTTGCGGGCGCGGGGAGGAGATCATCTTGGGGGACGTGTCTCACACGTTTCTGTATGAGGCCGGCGGTATCTCGGCTCTGGGCGGCATCCATCCGCACACGATTGCCAACGGGCCGGATGGCACGCTGGCGCTTGCGGACATTGAGGCCGCCATCCGTTTGGACAACGTTCATTTCCCGCGCACTCGCCTGATCTGTCTGGAGAACACGCACAACCGGTGCGGCGGGGCGGCCCTCAGCGCCGAGTACATGGAGGCGGTTGCTGGTCTGGCTCGGCGCCATCATCTCGGTGTCCATCTCGATGGAGCGCGCGTCTTCAACGCCGCGGTGGCATTGGGCGTGGACGTCAAGGAACTGACGCAGCACGCCGAAACGCTGACGTTCTGCCTGTCCAAGGGGTTGGCTGCCCCGGTCGGCTCGGTTATTTGTGGTTCCGAAGAGTTCATCGCCGAAGCTCGTCGAATCCGGAAGGTGGTGGGCGGGGGAATGCGTCAGGCAGGTGTCCTCGCAGCCGCCGGGATCGTCGCTCTGGAGACGATGATCGACAGGATTCAGGAGGACCACGAGAACGCCGCGCGGCTGGCCCGGGGCATCGACGAAATCGGAGGGCTCTGCATCGACCTTTCGCGCGTGCAGACGAACATCGTTTATTTCGACGTTGCCGATGATCAGGTGGGTGCCGAGGAGATTGTGACGAGACTGGCTGCGAGAGGAGTAAAGATCCTCCAGTTGGGCCCGCGGCGTTTTCGGGCGGTCACGCACTATGGCATAGCTATCGGCGATATCGACCAGGCCGTGTCCGCCCTGGCTGAGGTGATGACGTCGCTCTGACGAGACTGCGGTTGGGGTGTGCGGCGACAAAGCAGGAAGACAGCAAGCCAAATACTGGGAAGCAGTACAGAGATGAAGACTCTCCATTGGATTTGCCTGCTTCTGTTCGCAGGGACTCTCGTGACCGTGAGCCAGGTGTACGTGGCTGCGAGCCACGGCGACACCACCGTCGGAAAGGCGCGATTGCCCGGCGCGGGCGCGGTGATCGATGCGGCTGCGTATCCGAGCCTTCAGGCGGCCTTCGATGCGCTGCCCGCAGCCGGTGGGGTGGTTCGCTTGCCGCCGAGGGCCGGCGGAGCGTCCGCGTACTGTTTAGCAACAACGTTCTCAGAGACACCACCAGCGACGCCAAGAGATGCGAGAATTCGCTGGTGGAAATGAACCTCGAGGAGTAGCCCCAGTACTGCATTTCGCAAGTTCCGCGACTATGCGGGAGGAGATTGCTTCGTCGCTATGCTCCTTGCAATGACATATCCGAGGTTTGCGTGTCATTGCGAGCGAAGCGAAGCAGTCTACGCCGCATCGTTTCTGAGACGCGGTGTTAGTTGCCTTGGTCCTGGTAGACGACCACGCCGCCTACGATGGTGGCATGGACGGACCAATCCTCATTGAGCAAGACGAGGTCCGCGTCTTTGCCGGTCTCGATCGTGCCCTTGGTGTCCTGGAGACCTAAGACGCCGGCGGCGTTTCGCGTCACGGTGTTCACTGCCTCGATCCGCGAACAGCCCGTGAAGTCCGTCAGCCGGGCGAGCATGCGATTGAGCCCCAGGGCGGTGCCGATGAGGGTGCCGTCTTCGTACCGGGCCGCTCCGTCTCTGGCTTCGTACTCGATGCCGTTGTAGACGTACTTGCCGTCCGGCAGGCCCAGGGCCTGCATACCGTCGGTGATTGTGACAAAACGGTCCGGTCCCAGCGTCCCGTACGCCAGGCGAACGACCGACGGGTGGATGTGAACGCCGTCGGTGATGACCTGGCAGGTGATGTTGTCCGTCTCGAATATCGCGCCCAGCGGCCCCGGCGCACGGTGGTGAAGCGAAGGCATGGCGTTGAAGAGATGGGTGATGTGCGAGATCCCTGCTTCGAAGCCGCGCCGGGCGTCGTCATAGGTCGCCGCCGAGTGCCCCAGGCACGCGACGGTGCCTCGATCCGTCAGGGCCCTGATGATGTCGAGGTTGCCGGGCAGCTCGGGGGCAATGACCATCATCTTCAGGGTCTCGTCGGTGAGTCTGTAGATTTCCTCCAGTATGGCCGGAGAGGGGGAGGTGATACACGTCGGCTGGATCATGCCTCGTTTCTCCGGCGAGATGAAAGGGCTTTCCAGGTGAATGCCGAGGAGCCGGGCGCCGCCCAGATCGCGGTTGACGCAATCGGCTGCCACCGTCAGGTGGCGGTTCTCCTGTCCCGGCATGTACACGGTCGTGGCCAGGAAGCCCGTTACACCGAAGCGCGCACACGTTTTCGATATAGCCTCCAGCGCTTCCGGTGTCGCGTCGAGCGCATCGGCCCCGCCGGCGCCCTGGATGTGAACGTCGATCAGTCCGGGGGCGAGGATGCGTCCCCCGGCGTCAAGCACGCGGTCGGCGCGAACCGACGCAGACAGGTCGCCGATCTGCTCGATCGTGCCATCGCTGACGAGGACGGCGCAGGGACCGTCCGTCTCGGCGGCGTCATACAATCTGGCGTTTCTGATAAGCAAGGATGCCATATTCAAGCCTTACAAGTACGTTCCCATGGCGGTTCGTGAACAGACGATTGCCGGCAGCGCGACAACGCTCGCTGGATTCTGGCACAATACGGCATCCCGCCGCACATTGCAAGCACCGCGAGACGCATGTTGCCGGGGGCAGTTTTGATTGACGCTCGGGGTCGCGTAGGCTATCGTACGACCTTTGGCCGGCGGATGCTTGCCAGTGGAGTATTCGGCCGACAAACGACTATGCTGTACAAGAGGAGAGATAGCACCGTGGAATGTGGGATACCCCTTGTCGAGAACGTCTACTGGGTGGGAGTCAACGACCGCCGGACGGCTTTGTTTGAAGCCATCTGGCCCATTCCCAGGGGCATTTCGTACAATTCGTATCTGATCCGGGACGAGAAAGTCGCCCTCATCGATACCGTCAAGGACCTGTCGGTGGGCAAATATCTGCAGAAGCTCCGGCATCTGACCGGGCCGGACCGGCGCATCGACTACCTGGTGATCAATCATTTGGAGCCCGACCATTCCGGCGCGGTGCCCATCCTCAAGCAGATCTTCCCCGAGATGCAAATCGTCGGCAACAAGAAGACCGCCGAATTCCTGGAGAACCTCTACGACATCAAGACCACTCACATTGTGCAGGACGGCGACAGCCTGAAACTGGGCGAGCGAACCCTCCAGTTTCACCTGACTCCGATGGTTCACTGGCCCGAGACGATGATGACGTACGAAGCCTCGGCGGGAATTCTGTTCTCCGGCGACGCCTTCGGGGGATTCGGCACGCTCGACGGCGGCATCTTCGACGATGAGGTGGACATCCACTACTTCGAGGACGAGATTCTGCGGTACTTCTCCAACATCGTGGGCAAGTACGCTGCCATGGTTCAGAAGGCCATCAAGAAGCTCGGTCCTCTGGAGATCAAGATCGTCGCCTCGACGCACGGTCCGATCTGGCGCAGCGATCCGGGCCGAATCATTGACCTGTACGACCGCTGGAGCCGGCACGAGGTCGAGCCGGGCGCGGTGGTGGCGTTTGCCTCGATGTACGGCAATACCGAGAAGATGGCCGAGGCCGTGGAACGCGGGCTCGCCGAGGGCGGGGTCACGACCGTTCGCGCCCACGACGTCTCGACCAGCCACGTTTCGTACGTGATCCGGGACGTCTGGCGGCACAAGGGGCTCGTGTTAGGCAGCCCGACGTACGACGCCGGGGTCTTTCCGTGGATGGAGATGCTGCTGAAGCTGCTTGGCAGCAAGCGGCTTGGCAATCGGGTGGTCGGCATATTTGGCAGCCACGGCTGGGCCGGCGGGGCGGTCAAGGTCATGCGGAGGTTCGTGGAAGACGCTTCGCTGGAGTTGGTCGAGCCGGTTGTGGATGCCCGGTTTGCCGCGACGCCGGAACAGCTCGACAAATGTCGCGACCTGGGCCGGGCGCTGGCCGGGCGGGTCTGCCCGGAAGCGAAGTAGTCGCCCCGACTTTGTTACGCCGGTGGTTTCGGAGTGAAACAAATGGCAGAGAAACAGAGAAGCTGGGAAAAACGGCTCGCGTCGAGACCGGATGAATTGACGGTGGAGTACGTCGAGTCGCTCTCGTACGACACGCGTCTCTACAAGTACGATATCGTCGGCTCGATCGCGCACGCGCAGATGCTCGCCGAGTGCAAGCTCATCACCCGGGCGGAGCTCAAAGCCATCAAGGAAGGGCTGATCGAGATCAGCGAAGACATCGAGGCGGGGCGCTTCACGTTCGACAAGGCCTGCGAAGACATTCACATGGCCGTCGAGGCGGCGCTGATCGAGAGGATCGGGGAGCCCGGCAAGAAGCTCCACACCGCGCGCAGCCGCAACGATCAGGTGGCCACCGATATCCGGCTCTGGCTCCGCGATCAGATCGAGACGCTCCAGGCCAGGATCGTGCGTTTGCAGAAAGCCTTCGTGCAGTTGGCCGGCAAGCACACCGGCGATCTGATGCCCGCGTACACGCACATGCAGCGGGCCCAGCCGATTGTCGTCGCCGCCTATCTGCTGAGCTTCGTGGAACAGCTCGAGCGCGACTTCACGCGCCTAAGCGATTGCCGGGACCGGTTGAACGTCTCGCCGCTCGGGGCCGGTGCCATCGCGGGCACGACGCTGCCGATCGACCGGGAGAGCACCAGCAAGCAGCTTGGCTTCGCCGATCTCGCCTACAACAGCATCGACGCGGTCAGCGATCGGGATTTCTGCGCTGAATTCGTCTTCGACTGCGCGCTGATCGCGGCGCACCTGTCGCGCCTGGCCGAGGATTGGATCATCTATTCCACCAGCGAATTCAATTTCATTCGGATCGACGACGCCTTCTGCACCTCGTCGAGCATGATGCCTCAGAAGCGCAATCCCGATGTGCTCGAGCTGATGCGGGGCAAGACGGGAACCGCGTACGGGTCTTTGATGGCGATGCTCACGCTGCTCAAGGCCCAGCCCTCCGGCTACAACCGCGATCTCCAGGAAGACAAAATCCACGTCTTCTCGGCGGCGGACACGACCGGGAACTCGCTGGAGATAGCAGCGGCCGTCGTCTCCCACACGGCCTTCCGGACGAAGGAGATCGCCGCGGGTTTGGATGCCGGTTTCCTCGATGCCACGGCTCTGGCCGAGTATCTGGTGCGCAAGGCGGTGCCGTTTCGCCAGGCGCACGGTATCGTCGGGGGCCTGGTGGCCCATTGCGAGAAAGCCGGCAAGCCCTTGCGGGTGCTTTCACTGGACGAGTTCAAGGAGCATTCGCCCGCTATCGAGGAGGACGTCTACGACTTCTTGGGTGCGGCGAATGTCGTACAACGGTACGTCTCGACCGGTGCGGCCGGCTCCGAGCAGGCGCAGCGGCAGATCGCCTACTGGAAAAAACGCCTGGCGCAACGATGAGTCCCACGGAAGACGACATCACGGCGTGGTTTGGGGCGCAGCGCGTCCTCTCTCCAGATCGCTTTCCGATAGGCATCGGCGACGACATGGCGCAGATCGCCGTTGCGGAAGGGGTCTCGGTGCTGATCACCACCGACATGCTCCTGGACGGAACGCACTTCGACTTGAAAACGGCTACGTTGCAGCAGGCCGGCTACAAAGCGATGGCGACCAGCCTGAGTGATTGCGCCGCCATGGCGACGGTTCCGTTCGCGGCCGTGGTGGCCGTGGCGCTGCCGCCCGATTTCGGGGGCGCGCGGTTGAAGGAGCTGCATGCAGGCATCGTGCAGGCCGGCGACCGGTACGACTGTCCGCTCGTGGGTGGTGACATTACCTGCTGGCGAAGCGCCGGGGCCCTGGCGGTTTCGGTGGCCATGCTGAGCAAGCCGGGCGATTGTGCTCCCGTGCGCCGCGACGGCGCCCGAGCGGGGGACGTGATCTGCGTCACGGGCTCATTGGGCGGGTCCGGCCGGGGCCGGCATCTGGACTTCACGCCGCGCGTCAGGGAAGCCTTGGCGATCGCGCAGGCGGTCCGCCTGCATGCCATGATCGACATCAGCGACGGACTCAGCACCGACCTGAATCGCATCTGCCGGCAGAGCGGAGTCGGAGCGATTCTCGATGCGTCGTCCATTCCGATCTCAGCGGCGGCGCAAGGCGAGTCCGACCCGCTGGCGGCGGCCCTCAACGAAGGGGAGGACTTCGAGCTGTTGTTTACGCTGACGCCCGAGCAGTGGGAGAAGCTGCGCCGGTCGTGGAACGCCTGCGTGCCCATTACGGAAATCGGCAACGTGACCGCCGAGCCGGGTATGCGAATCGTAATGCCAAACGGGTCGCGGCGGGAGTTGAAGCCGAGCGGCTACGATCATCTCGGCGATCCGTCTCGGCCGGCCTGACGGGAAAACAAGCGAAGGAGAGACAGACATGATGGTACCGAAGCCGGTCATAGGTGTTGCCGTGACAACGATGTTGTCTCTGGCCTGCGCCGCGGGCGCCGAGAAGCTTGACAGGGGGCTGGTAGCTCTGCGGCAGGACGAGGGTTCGGTTTTTCTCAGTTGGCGTCTGTTTGCCGATGATCCCGCCGGCATTACGTTCGCCGTCGTCCGCCAGGACGAGCGAGACGCGGGCGATTCCCAGGTTCCTGTCACCAAAGACGCGTATCGCCTCACAAATTGCGTGGATCGAAAGGCACCCGAGAAGACGTGTCTGTACGAGCTGTATGTCTGCGCGAACGGGCGCCGCGCCGAGAGGCCGGCCGCGAGTGTTCGGGTAGCGCCGTCGGATTCTGCGAAACCGTATCTGAGCGTCCCGCTGCAGGGTGATTACGATTTCCAAAAAGTCGGCGTGGGCGACCTCGACGGAGACGGCTCGCTGGAGTTTGTGATCAAGCAGCCGAACTTCAACACCGATCCCTATCAGCGCCCCGGGTACTGGAAGCCGAGCACGACGACCTACAAGATCGAGGCGTACCGGGTCGACGGCGCCATGATGTGGCGTCACGATATGGGCTGGTCGATCGAGGCGGGAATATGGTACTCGCCCTGGGTGGTCTACGACGTGGATGGTGACGGCAAGGCCGAGGTCTACTGCAAGGCGGGGCAGGGCGACCCCCGTGACGAGAAGGGGCTGGTGCAGAAAGGGCCCGAGTATCTCGTCAAGCTGGACGGCCAGACGGGTCGCATCGTGGCAAGGGCCCCCTGGTTGAGCCGGGAGGGCTTCTCGGACTACAACTACTACTGCCGCAACTTCCTGACGGTAGCGTATCTCAATGGCGAGGCGCCGTCGCTGATTATGCAGCGGGGCACGTACCGGTTGATCAAGACCGAGGCCCTGGACAAGGACTTCCGCCGGATCTGGTATTGGGATTCCACCCGGGAGAAAGCCCGGTATGCGGGGCAGGGCTCGCACGGTTTGATCTCGGCCGACGTGGACGAAGACGGACGCGATGAGCTCGTCCTCGGCGCCGCCGTCCTGGACGATGACGGCAGGGGACTCTGGACTTTGGAAATGGGCCATCCCGACGTCTGCTACGTGGCTGACGTTCATCCGGAGAACCCGGGGCTCGAGGTCTTCTACGGTTTCGAGAGCCGACAGAAGACCGATGGTCTCTGCGTGGTGGACGCCGCGACCGGGCGAAAGCTGTGGACCCATAAGGAGCCGACGCGCCACCTGCACGGCCAGGGCATGGCCGGCGACGTCCTGGCCGAGCATGCGGGCATGGAAGTCCTCGCGGGCGAGCGGGATTTTCCCCAGCGCTGGTTCTACAGCGCCTCGGGCAAGCTGATCGAGCTGAGGCAAGAGGGAACGCTGACGCCGCGTCCGGTATGGTGGGATGCGGACGAGCAGAAGGAAGTGGTTGTCAGCGGCGCCGTTCGGGATTGGGACGGTCCGCCCCTGCAGAAGCTCGAGGGACGCGTCATCGCCGTAATGGATTGTTTAGGGGACTATCGCGAAGAGGTCATCACAAGCTTGAAAGGCGAGATGCGCATTTACTCCACAACCGTACCGACCGCACAGCGGCGCCCGTGCCTGCTGCAGGACCATCACTATCGGATGGGCGTGGTGGCGCAGACCATGGGCTACTATTATCCGGCCCAACTCGGCGCAACGCCGCCAGGAACCTTGCGCTAAAGAGGATTATGGACACGACGATCACATCTCATTCGTCCGAAGAAACGATTCTACTCGGACGCAGCATCGGCCGTCAGCTTCGCGGCGGCGAAATCTTTGCGATCTGCGGGCCGTTGGGCAGCGGCAAGACGCATCTTATTAAAGGTATCGCCACCGGCGCCGGCGCCGAAGACCGCAAGGCCGTTACCAGCCCTACATTCGTTATCGTCAATCAATACGCCGGCCGGTTCGATTTGTACCACATCGACGCCTATCGCCTGGATTCCGTGGCCGAGTTCGAGATGCTCGGCTTCGACGACTTCTGCTACGGCGAATCCGTCGTTCTGATCGAATGGGCGGACAAGGTCGAGGCGGCCCTGCACGGCGTCGATTGCATCGGCGTCGAATTGCGCCACGTCGATGAGCACACCCGGACCGTCGATCTCCGCCATCTCCCGGCGTACCTCCGCGTGTCATAGGTTTTTTTCGGTCGGTCGTTGAGGGGCAGTCGTCATTTGCCTGATATGGATTGTGGAGGTTCTGCGCCAATTGTCATCCTTCACTCCGCCGCGCTTCGTTCAGGATGACGGAGTCCCGATGCGCATGACGTTTTCCTGGCCCGTTTTGCAGCACGCGCGTTTTTTTTGCCCTCCGCTTTTTGGCACCCCGGATTGTGTTTTCTATAGTTTGGTTGGACTGAGCGGGAGCCGCAGATAAGGCGGTTCGGTCGATTTCCGGGCCGTCACCTTTAGGGCTTCCACGTACGTCAGGCAAAGGGATGAATCGCCAAAGCAGTACGCCTGGAAAGAAACGACATGATCCAACTTTTTTTGGAGGACCCGCAGCCCACGCAATCCGAAGCAATCAAGTAGTACATCGATTCAGTCGATAACAGAACCAAACGTATTTTTCCTGTTTTAGTGGCAACAAGTTTCAATTTACTCAACCTGAGGAGGAAAACAAGATGAGAGCAAAACAAGGTTTCACATTGGTCGAAATTCTGATCGTCGTGGTCATTCTGGGTATCCTGGCCGCGATCGTGATCCCGCAGTTCACCCAGGCCAGCACCGAGGCCAAGACCAACAGTCTCTGCAGCGACCTGCAGACGCTTCGCAGCCAGATCGAGCTGTACAAGGTGCAGCACAACGATGACGCGCCGGTGGCGGCCGACTTCATCGAGCAGATGGTCTACTGCACGGACATCGACGGCAACAGGGCCGCCTCGCCCAGCAAGGTGCGCACCACCACGTATTGCTACGGTCCGTATCTGGAGAGAGTGCCGATCAACCCGTTCAACGACAAAACAGATGCAACCTATGACAACCAGGGTTCGATCGATACGACCGGTACGGCGGGTGATAATGTAGCCAGCTGGGAATACGACGCCAGTAGCGGTGAGATCTGGGCCGACGACGACTTCGACGCCGATGGCGATGGTACCGGCGGAGATCACGCAGATCTCTAATCGCCACGTATGACAGTCGCATAGTGACAATCAAGGCTGACCGTGCCAAGGCCGTTGCCCGAAGCCGGTCAGCCTTTTTGCTGAATGACGGAAGAGGTAAACGAAAGGGGCAGTGATGAGACGAGCAAGGGCCTTCACCTTGGTTGAGATTCTGGTTGTGGTGGTCTTGCTTGGCGTCCTGGCTGCCATCGTGATCCCGGCGGTCGCCAACAGCGGCACGGCGGCCCGGCAGAGCGCCCTGGCCGGTAGTTTGAACCTGTTGCGCCGCTTCGTCCTGATTTACACCAGCCAGCACAACGAGGTGGCGCCGGGGTATCCCGACGGTGACTCGACAGCGGCGCCCACAGAGGCGGCCTTCTGTGACCAGGCGACCTTGTCGAGCAAGGCCGACGGCACGACGGCGGCCCGGGGAACGGTTGGGTTCGACTACGGGCCTTATCTTTCCAAGATGCCGACGAACCCGTTCAACAACCTGGATACGGTTCAGATTCTCGCCAATGGGGCGGCGTTTCCCGCCGAAGCCGACG
>JAFGCA010000293.1 GCA_016932895.1 Sedimentisphaerales bacterium
ATCCTCTGGGCCGCCCGCTGGGAGCATGACAAGAACCCTGAAACCTTCTTTGAGGCGTTGAAGTTGCTAAAGCAGCGAGGCGTTGTGTTTCGACTCAGCGTCATCGGCGAGAGATTTCGGGATGAACCCGAGGTTTTCGATTGGGCCCGCCGGCACTTCGCCAACCGTATCGACCGCTGGGGCTACCAGCCCGATCGAGCCGATTATGAAGCCGCCTTGTGTGAAGCCGACGTATTCGTCTCGACGGCCGAACACGAATTCTTCGGACTCAGTGCCGTGGAGGCCGCCCTGGCCGGCGCGTACCCTTTGCTGCCCGAACGGCTGGCGTATCCGGAGATCTTCGGCCTCACAGAAGATCCTGCGGCCAAGGCGTTCTTCTACACTGGCAACAGCGCAGATCTGGCCAACAAGCTGACCGAATGTGCCCGGCGGCTGGAAGCAGGGGCCTCTCTTGGCGATCTCACACAGAACCTCCGACAGCATCTGCGGAGATTCCAGTGGCCGCTCCTGGCCCCGATCCTCGACGAGGGGCTCACGCATCTGGCCTCCGATCCGATCCACTGACCGACCGGGTGCAGCCAGCCCCATTCCCGCGCACAGGCTCCAAACACTACAGATCCATCGGAGCGATGTAGTCCTTGCCGTGAGTAGCCTTCAACTCTTCCAGTCGTCTGCGCTGGGCAACCATCTCGCTCTTCATCGTCTCGGGAGTATCCATAACCGTGGCGTAGATCTCGCCCATACGATCAAGTTTGGCCAGCAACTCAGGAATACGGACGGTAAACTGCTCCACATAGTCCTGCTCGGTATACTCTTTGTCCAGAACCTGCTTGAAGAGCCGCTTCAGGTCGGGGTATTTCGGGATCAGGCCGTAGCCCGCATCCAGGGTTTCAACGTCATTGTGGACGCGCAGCTCCATCCACTTGACCCACACCGCTTTGTCCAGCATCCCGTTGAGGTATTTGCCGCTCTTCCTCAGGAAGTAGTTCGTGCCGAAGACCTTGGGTCGCTTTGCCTCGGCAGCAAAATCCAGATTGTTCTGGATGTACCTCCCAACGGACATGGACAGAAAGTCCATGTTGCTCATCACGTTCCACTTTCGCACGCCTTCGGCGCCGATGGTGGCAGCGGTGGTCTCGGACTCGAGCATGGCGCCCATGGTGCAAATGCCGTGTTGCCAGCTATAGGCTTCGCGCACCGGGACATTCGTATCGCTGTCCCGGCCGCCGTAGATGATACCGCCGACGGGCAAGCCGCTGGGGTTGTCCCAGTCCGGATCCTGGTTCTTCAGGTCGGCCATGCGCACCGTATAACGGGCATTCTTGTGGCTCGGCGTCGTGTCATTGCCGTCCGGGCCTTTCATGCCTTTTTTCCACTCCAGACTGACGTGGTTCATCCCTGTCTCGGGGATCTCTTCGCCCATGCCCAGCCAGTAGGGCTTGCCGTCGTTGACCAAGACATTGCCGAAGATAACCTCCCCTTCGTTGTGCAACACGTCCCAAATGACCGGGTCGCCGTCGGCGTTGACGTCCTGGATAATGCCGAAGATGCCGGCCTCGACGTTGGCGGCTCGAAATTCGCCATCGATGACACGGAAATACGCCAGGTCGTCGCCCACGATGTTTTCGCCCGGGATCATGGCGGTGGAGGTCTTTCCGCAAGCGGAGGGGTAAGCGCCGCACAGGTAGGTCTTGCGGCCACCCGGGCCGTTGGCGCGCATGATGAACATGTGCTCGGCCAGCCAGCCTTCCCGGTCGGCCTTGCGGATGGCCAGACGCAGCGACAGCTTCTTGAGACCCACGGTATTGCCGGCGTACTGCGTGTTGACCGAGTATACGGTGTTCCGGGTATGATCCATGTACACGCGGTTGAGCTCGTGGTTCTTGCTGGTCATGCGCTCGGTCACCTCGCCGGTGCAATGACGGAATTTGAAGAACTCGAAGTCCCCCCCGGCGCTCTGGCGTTTGAATTCTTCGTAGCCCCTCTGGTAGAGCATGTCTTCGCTGTGGACAACGTAGGCAGAGTCCGTAATCTGCAGACACGGAATCGCGAAAACCGAATTGGTGGGGCCCAGGCAGAAGAACCGGACCAACATGGTACGGCCCTTGTACGCACCGCGCTGCAGATCCTCAATCTCTTTGAGGCCTTCCTCGCGCTCCACCTGATTGAGCTTGGAATCCAGGGCTTCATCGCGCGGCACAAGGTATTTGGTGACTTCCTTCTTGCGCGCCTGGTCGTAGTAGCTGTCAAAGTGGGCCGTGTGCCCTTTGACGGCAAGCGGCAGCTCTTCTTTGTTGTCGATGGCGAGCTGGCGGCAGTAGGCAACGTCCTCGTCGCAGTCCGTGCCGACCCAGACCTTCTCGGGCCCACACAACTCAATAGCCCTGGCAACAAAGGCATTCACCTCGGAATTATTCAAGGCCGTGAGTTTCTCCAGGCTGGCCTCATCCATTTTGCTCTTCAGTACTGACAGGATGTCCATCAATTCTCCTTTCCGCAGTTCAAAAGAAGCCGCGTCCTGCGATTCGTCGTGGACCATGGCCTCCACATTCCGAGCGTCTACACACAGTATCCAGGGCCGTACGTACCTGGAATCCCTTCTGTTCCCCAGGTTTCCTGGGCGCACCGGAAACCGCAGTTGCAGAACGCGCTACGTCTGAAGTTACCCGGTTAAGTGAAGCGACAACCATAACGATCTGAGCGGCGTTGTCAACTCTTTTGCCATGAATTCCCTCCACCAGGGCGCAGCCACTGATACGTAACTCCTTGATTTTATTAAACTTAGAAACACTCCGAGATCAGGCCACACCTTCGCGGCCGCGTTGGAAAAACTCGTTTGTCGCGGTGGTTCTCCGCCGGGGCGGCGCACCGGAGACCGCTGACCGCCGCGGTCGCACGGCTCTCGATCCCAACGAGAATTGGCCCATGAGACACGGGAATGAGGCCTTGACAGGCAGGAACGACAATGAGACGATCCACCGGCGCGTGCTGGCCCCGCACCGAGCGTCGGCGGTGATGCGGCATGAATTCGAGTTGGCAAAGCCCGGAGTGTCTATGGTTATCCTCGGTTTGGACGTGTTGATTTGGGTGGTCCTGATGCTCTATTTTGCCGGCGTACTGCTGCTGGGCTGGTGGAGCAAGCGGGAAATTCGCGGCCAGGAAGGCTATCTTCTGGGCAACCGCCAGTTCGGCTCGCTGATGATGGTGATGCACGCGTTTGGGGCCGGCACCCACCCGGGCAACGCCGCCGGTGTCGTCACCGCCACCGTCGCCAGCGGCGTCTCCGGCATCTGGGTCTCGTGGATGTGGCTGTTCGGGACGCCCTTCTACTGGCTCATCGCCCCGGTCGTACGGCGTATGCGGTACCTGACCATGGCGGATTTCTACGAGAAACGCTTCGGCAAGGCCGCCAGCATCCTCTATATCATCGTGGCCTCGGCCGGCATGATCGTCTTTCTCGGCGGTGTCCTGCTGGCCACCACCCGCACCGTCCAGGGGATGATGGGCAAAACCGCCACCGTCACCAGCGCACCGGTTGCCGCCGACGGCGTCCAGAGCTCCCAGGCCGTCGCCGAGAGTGATGCGGGATACGTCAGCGAGAAGGAAAGCGACCTCTGGTTCTTCGGGATCCTGCTGGTGTCGACCGCCGTTTTCATCGTCTACAGCTACTGGGGTGGGATCATCGCAGCGATCCGAACCGACATGATTCAGGGGCTGATGATCATAGCGTTGTCCTTTATCGCCATCCCGGCGGCCCTGCGTCTGCAGGAAGTCGGGGGGATGCGCGGCCTGCTCGATACTCTCACCGCCCAACAGGCCGAGAACCCCAGCATCCTGCGCCTCTTCGACCCCAAGTCCTTCAATATCTGGACGGTCCTTCTGCTCTGCATCAACGCGCCGCTGACCGCTCTGGCCTTTCCCCATCTGATCTCCGTTTGCGGCGCCGGCAGAACCGAGTGGCAGGGCCGGGTCGGCTTCACGTACGGCAACGTCCTCAAACGCGTCTGCACCATCGGCTGGAGCCTGCTCGGACTCGCCTGGCTGGTTTATTTGATCAACTCGGGCGTGGCGGTCAATGCGGAGACCGCCTTCGGCGACTCGATCCGCAGACTGCTGCCGCCGGTGCTGCAAGGCGTCATGCTCGCCTGCGTCATGGCCGCGGCCATGTCCTCCGGCGACGCCGTCCAGGTAACTGTCGCCGGACTGTTCTCACAGAATATCTACCGTACCTACATCAAGCCCGACGCCTCTGAATCCGAGCTCGTAAGCTTCACCCGCCGCACCGGCGTCGTCATCGCCCTGATCGCACTCGTTTTCGCCATACTGATGCGAAGCAGCATCGTCAAAGCCTTGCTGGACTACTTCAACATCCTCAGCCTCATCGGGATTGCCACCGCCATGGGTATCTTGTGGCGGCGTATGAACACCACGGGCGTGTTTTGCAGCGCCGTCCTTGCCGTGGGAGCGTTCGTCGTCACCCGCTACGTGTGCAACTGTCCACGAGCAGTCACCGTGGGAGTCCCGATCCTGATAGGCGTTCTGGCCGGGGTAACCGGCAGTCTCGTGACCGCCCCCTCCAATCGCGAGAGAGTCGACGACTTCTTCAAGCGCATTTATACACCGATCGGAGCCGAAGACAGATTCAAGCTGAGTCTCGACGAAGTCGTCCCCGCCGAAAGGCGTCTGCTCACCGCCGGCGGCCTGTTCATCGTCAAACCCTCCGCGCAATCCGTGGTGGGCTTTCTGATTACACTGGCCATTTGTCTGGCCTGCGTCGCCGTAATGGTGGCCCTGCTCAAGCTGTAAGGTGTCAGTCGTGAACGCAACCCGTCAACAGTCCGATGGGAGCGGGACCGTGGGCCTGATCGGCCTCGGGCTCGTCGGAACCGCCGCCGCGGAAGTGCTGCTTTCCCGAAGTTTTGACATCGTCGGCTTCGACATCGACGCGGTGAGATGCGCCAACCTCCGAACCCTCGGCGGGCGCGTTGCTGCATCGCCCGCGGAAGTGGCACGGGCCGTTCCGCGTGTAGTGCTCTCTCTGCCCAATACGAACGTCGTGCGTGAGGTCGTGGAAGGACCGAACGGGCTCATCGAGGCCGAGAAAACGCCCCGTTACATCGTCGATACGACAACGGGCGACCCCGAAGAGACGAGCCAACTGGCGCAGCGCCTGGACGAGCGGGGAATTCGCCTGCTCGATGCCACGATCTCGGGCTCCAGCGACCAGGTTCGTAACAGAGAGGCGGTCTTCATGGTGGGGGGCGACAAAGCTGCTTTCGAATACTGCACGGACATCCTCACCGCCCTGTCCGAGAAAGTCTTCTACCTCGGTCCCTCCGGCAGCGGCTCAAAAGCCAAGCTGGCCAGCAATCTGGTTCTCGGGCTCAACCGCCTGGTCTTGGCCGAGGGGCTTGTCTTCGCGGAAAGACTGGGCCTCGACCTGAAGAGCTTCCTGGAATTGCTCAAGGTCTCGCCGGCCTATTCGGTCGCGATGGACATCAAAGGCCAGAAGATGTTGAGGCAGGATTTCACGCCGCAATCCCGCATCCGACAACACCATAAAGACGTCTCACTCATTCTCAAGTATGCCCGGCAAGCCGGCCAGGAACTGCCGCTGTCCCGCGTGCATCGGGACATCCTGGAGAAGGCGATGGCCGCCGGTGAGGGCGATCTGGACAACGCGGCCGTGATCCGCGAAGTCGCGCGCCGGCGAGAAAAACTCGGGGATGAGCCCCAACAATGACCTTCTACAGAATAACCCGGGCCCAGACCCGGGCGGAACAACCGATATTATCGGCCGCAGTTTGCCCTGCATCAGCGGCGGGAACACCGTGCCCATATTCGGTGCCATCATCAAGGCAGGGACAAGATCAACATGGGCATGCAGCCCTCTTGACGAAAATACCGAGGCGATTGAAAACGAAGTTGACACCCGTTTGAGGGGGGCTCACAATAGGCGCCACGTTTGTATAGGGACAGGGGCCCCGTCCTGTGAGACCGGCCCCGGCATGATCCTTGGGATGAGATATCTCCTCTCGTCTCGAACCGTAGCCTGATATTCCTGAAACAGGAGGCACCCGATGGCATCAAACGCAAGCGAGCAAGGCTCTGCGTCGCCGGAAAAGCAAGTCATGCACATGAACCCCCGGATCGAGACGGATCGACAGATGATCCTGGACGCCAGGGCCAAGGGCCGGGGGGCACTGGCGAAGGCCTTCCTGAAACTCTCGGGCCCGGGCTGGCTCCAAAGCGGCATCACCCTGGGCGGCGGCTCCCTGTCGTCGAGCCTCTATCTCGGCGTGCTGGTGGGCTTCAGCTTCATGTGGCTCCAGCCGTTGGCCATGATCCTCGGGATCATCATGCTCAGCGCCATCGCCTACGTCACCCTGTCCACGGGAGAGCGCCCGCTGCGCGGGATCAACGAGCACGTCAGCCCGGTCCTCGGCTGGGGCTGGCTGCTGGCCTCGATGATGGCCAACCTCGTCTGGTCGCTGCCCCAGTTCGCCCTGGGCACAGCCGCCATTCGCCAGAACCTCCTGCCCGGACTCATCGGGCCGGGCGTGATGGGAGAAATACCCGGCAAGATGGTCGCCGGCCTGATCTTCCTCACCTTCGCACTGACCGCCACCCTGACCTACAGTGCCGGGGGCAAAGGCGTCAAGGTCTTCGAGATCATGATCAAGGGGATCGTCAGTGTCATCGTGCTCTGTTTTATCGGCGTAGTGGTCAAACTGAGTTTGGACGGCCGGATCAATTGGGGGGAAATCGGCAGCGGCCTGATTCCAGACCTGCGGCTGTTCCTGCGACCGACGGACAAGATCATGCCCCATATCCAGAAGGTGGCCGAGCAGTTCCAGCCGTTCTGGACGAACATGATTGTGGGCCAGCAGCGGGACGTGATGATCAGTGCCGCGGCCACCGCGGTCGGCATCAACATGACCTTCCTGCTGCCCTATTCGATGCTTCGCAAGGGCTGGGACAAGGACTTCCGCGGTCTGGCGATCTTCGATCTTTCCACCGGATTGTTCATCCCGTTCATCCTGGCCACCGGTTGCGTGGTCATTGCGGCTAGCAGCCAGTTCCACGCCCAACCCGCAGTGGGGTTCGTTGCTGCCGAGGAGGGCGGGGCGATCACGGAGGCGCCGGCGCCAAACCTGGTCAAGCCCTGGAACAAGTTGATGGAAACGCGTTTGAAGACCGAAGTGGGCGACGCCGAGTACAAGCGCTTGCTGGGAGCAGTGGATGCTTTACCAGAGGATGATCCTGAAAGAGTGAAGAAAAGGACGGAGCGCTTCCAGAGTATCATGTCCCATGCCGACAAGACCATGGGAGCCATGTTGGTCAAGCGCGACGCCTTTAATCTGGCCGGCACGCTTGAACCACTCATTGGGGCCAAGTGGTCGCAGTACGTCTTCGGCCTGGGTGTCATCGGCATGGCGTTGAGTGCGGCCACGATGCTGATGACCATCAACGGGCTGTGCTTCTGCGAGCTGCTGAACCTGCCGGCGCGGGGCTGGCCGCAACGCATCGGCAGCCTCATGGTTTGCGTCGGGGCGCTCGGCCCGTTCTTCTGGAAGGACGCCGCGCCCTATCTGGCCGTGCCGACCTCGGTCTTTGCCATGGTCTTGCTGCCGATTGCATACTTCGCGTTCTTCTTCCTGATGAATCAGAAGACCTACCTAGGCGAGTACGCGCCGACGGGCGGTCGCCGCGTGCTCTGGAACGTCCTCATGGCCTTGGCCGCCGGTGCTGCTGCATTCGGGAGCGTCTGGAGCCTCTGGTCCAAGATACGATGGATGGGAATCATCCTGCTGGTCGTCTTCATCGTGCTCGTCGTGGTCGTGCATTACGCACGAGCAGGCAAAAAGCCAGCGACCAGTGCGGCCTAAGGCCTGAGTTATCAGTGGTAGGTTCGAATCCGAGCCCGGGGAACTGTCTCCGGGCTCGTTTTTTTTCTGCCCGCTGGAGCGGGCGATGCGTACCGACGCCTATTTGGCCGGCTCGAAACGGGCGATGAGCTTGCCCGGCGTGATTTCGAAACCGGTCACCCGGACCCACTTGTCCTCGGCTTTGAAAACGGGGTCGAAGGGCTCCTCGTTCAAGAGAGACGCGGCGATCTGGGCCCGAAGGTCTTTCGTATCGACGGGCTCGGTTTCCAGCCGCTGCTGGTACATCCTTTTGGCCACCATTTTCGCCAGCGGCGTGATGTTCATCGCGCCAATCTTGACCTTGGCGACGTGGAGGTTGAGCAGGCCCTGCTCGTCCAATACAGGCTCCAGCTCAATGGTGACGACGAAATCTGCCCGTTCGACATCGGCGGTGCCCATCAGGACAATCCGTCCCGGAACGAACAGAATCTCGGGCCGCGACAGGTTGATTCCCTCGGACTGCTGGGCCCATCCTGCCTCGGAGATAACCTCATTCAAGCCCTTGTCCAGCACGACCATATCGAAGGGGCGCTGGCTCTGTGCTCCGTTGTAAAATTGCGGTCCTACGTCGTGCGAAATGTACGGATGGACCCGGTTGTTGCCCGTGCCGACGGCCGCGGCAATGGGTTTGTACCGGGCCGGCTTGTGCAACAGCAAGCCAATTACCGCCGCGGCTACGACGATATCAATGAGCAACCAGTAGAGCAGCTTTCTGCGTCTGGACTTCTTTTTTGCTTTTTCCAAATCCTACCTCTGGTCCGATTTCTGTCTTGCTCGACACTTGGTGTGTGATTATAGTGGGCCGAACGTTTGGCCAAAAGAACTTTGTTGCCGGACATGGCGCACGGGGAGAGTTTTCCTGGGAAGAAAGGAAAGCTGTGGTGTCAAAGTCTTGTCCCATCGCCATGTCGGGAGAATCTTGAAGGAAAGGTTGACCCGCTTATGTCCAGCCATTTTGCCGACCGGTTGTGTGCCGCCGCCCAATCGAAGAAGACGTCACTGATTGTTGGTCTGGATCCCGTGTACCACCGCCTTCCGCCGGCGATTACGACGCATCGTCACATGAACGACGAGTTTGACGCCGCGGCGGCCGTGGATGCGATCTTTGATTTTTGCACGCAGACCATGCGCATCGTGGCGCCGATGGTGCCGGCCGTGAAAATCAACATCGCGTTTTTCGAGAAATACCTCTCGGAAGGGCTGGAATCATACTACGCCTTGATCAGCGAAGCCAATGAGTTGGGTCTGGAGATCATTGGAGACGTCAAACGCGGCGACATCGGGCACACCGCCGAAATGTATGCCGAGGCCCACCTGCAGAATCCCGAACTGGCCGGCCTGGAGGACACACTGGCTCCCGACGCCATCACCGTCAACGGCTATACGGGCACCGACGGTATCGAACCGTTTGTCAAAATGGCCGACGCCCAGGGCAAGGGCGTCTTCGTGCTGGTGCGGACCAGCAACCCGTCGGCGGCCGCCATCCAGGATGTTCAGGATGCCCAGGGCCAGCCACTGTATGAAAAAATGGCCGAGATCGTCGGCGAAATTGCCGCCGCACCCGAACGCGTGGGCCAGAACGGATACAGCAATGTCGGCATGGTCGTCGGGGGCACCGCACCCGAGGTGACCGCCGCACTGCGCACGAAATATGACAAAATCTGGTTCCTCGTGCCCGGCTATGGATCCCAGGGCGCCTCGGCGGCCGACTGCGTGCGCTTCTGCAAGGCCGACGGAACCGGTGCCCTGATCAACGCCTCGCGTTCCATCATCTACGCGTACGAGAAACCCAAGTACAAAGACCAGTTCGGCGAGGATTGGAAAAAGTGCATCGAACAGGCGGTCATCGATGCCAAAATCGACCTGGCCACTGCGATGCAGACAAAGCTGTAGAATCTGCCCCCGTCCATCGCGGCGGTCGGGCGGCCTCTCATTCTGGACGGCTCATGCACAAGGGCGCTCCCACCGCCAGTGATGTTTCCCTTTCTGCCTGCCGGTCCGTGGGGCAGATGTTCGATGACATCGCGCCCACGTACGACCTGCTGAACCATTTGTTGTCCCTGGCGCGCGACCGCTCCTGGCGCCGCCGGGCCGTCGGACGCCTCGACGTCGAGCGTACCCTCAGAGTCGTCGACCTGGCCACGGGCACCGGGGATTTGTTGATCGCGATGCTGCGAGACCGGCCCAACATCACCGAGGCGGTCGGTCTCGACCTCTCGCCGAACATGCTGGAGGTCTGCCGCAGGAAGCTGCGTCAACGAGAACTCCTGGCGCGGGCCCGCCTTTTGTGCGAGGACGCCTCGGCAACCTCCTTTCCTGAGGACTCCTTCGACGCGGTGACCATGGCGTTTGGCATCCGCAACACGGCCGACGTCCTGCGTACGCTCCAGGAGATGCTCCGGATCCTGCGACCGGGGGGGACCGCCCTGGTATTGGAGTTCTCCTTGCCGGCGAACCGCCTTGTGCGGCGGTGCTACCTGGCTTACTTGCGCGTGGCGGTCCCGCTGATCGGTTCGCTCGTCTCGCGGAACAAGACCGCGTATCGCTATCTCAATCAATCCATAGAGGGGTTTCACGCACCGCCGGAATTTCTGGCTCTGATGCGGGAAGCCGGCTTCTCCAGCGTCGCGGCCGTCCCGTTGACATTCGGAGTCGCCTCGATCTACTGCGGAACGAAGCCGGAAGGCGGACCGGCAGACGGCAGTTCCAAATGAACTAACGAAGCTTGCGGTACGTCAGGATCACGGCATCCGGCCGCTTGGGAACCCGTACGGACAGCCCATGTTTCATCAGGTCGCTGCCGGAGAATTGCCGGGTCCGGCCCGTGTCGATATCCGTAAGGCGATATTCCGCGGCCGGCTCCAGGCCCTGCAACTTCACAACGAGGGACTCCTCATCGCTTTCCGCACGGCGAAACGCCTGCACGAGCCCCTCGCCGAGCTCAGGCCGGTCGAACTGCCAGGCCGCCCACGTGGTTTGATCTACACTGTATGGCGTAAGCGGGTAGTAATCGCCCCAGTAGTTCGGGGCGACCTCATCCCGCCACTGGTGATACATCCGCCGCACGGCTGTGTAGTCCTGATCGTCACGGCGCATATCGTAGCAGGCCGTGATGTGCGGGCACATGCAGCTTCGAAAGCCGTACGCGTCGAACTGGTTGATACCCGTTCCATAGAACGGCATCCAGAAGGCAATGCCATACGTGTGGTTCTGCTGGCTGACCGGCTCCAGCAGATAGTCGCTGCGGAGCAGGGGCACGGCGCGCCGCAAGGTCTCCAGGTCGTTGCGCCGTCCGCCGCTGGCACAGGAATCGATCAACATATTCGGATGCCGGCGGCGCAGCTCGTCCCAGTACGCCAGGTAATTCGTGACGTGACGGATCTCGGTCATCCCCTGCCGATCCAGACTTTCGGCCGACCTCCAGAAATCAAGCGGATCGATATTGAAATCCTGTCGGTACAGGTCGATCCCCTGCTCTCCAATGGTCTTGTCAACCTGGCTCGTCAACCATTCCAGAACTTGCGGCTCGCTCAGTTTCAGCAGGCCGCCGGCCGAACCACCATGGACCCAGTGCGAACGGTGGTTGCTCAGCCACGTGTCCGCGGCGACGCGCTCCGGCTCAAACCAGACAATCGTCCTGACACCCCTGGCGTGGGCGTAGTCGCAGATGGCCCGCAGGCCGTTGGGGAAGCGGTTCGTGTCCACCTCCCAGGTCCCCACGTGCGGCCAGCCGTGCTTGTTCCAGTACCACCCGGCGTCCATCCACCAGTAGTCCAGCTTCAGTCCCCGCTCGAGATAGCCGTCGATGAACATCTTCTGGTTCTCTTCGTTGGCATGAATCATCTCGCCGTACTGGTGCGAGCTGCACGCCGCCATCTGCGGAACAAGCATTTTGCCGCCGGGCCGAGGCAGATTGTGCGCCCACATCCACCGCCGCCAGACGTTTTGAGCCGGTATCCAGTCGCCCCGGTAGAACTGCAGTACCACCAGCGGGGTGCGAACCTCCTCGCCGGGATGCAGCTTGAAATGCGTCAGTTCCTG
>JAFGCA010000294.1 GCA_016932895.1 Sedimentisphaerales bacterium
CGCCAGCGAGGTCTTGCCCGCCCCGGGAGGCCCGTGAAAGATCAGACTGCTCAAGCGGTCGGCCTGGAGCATCCGGCTGAGCAGCTTGCCGGGACCCAGAAAATGGTCCTGCCCAACGAACTCCGCCAGCGTCGCCGGGCGCATCCGCGCCGCCAGCGGCGCCGCCGATTGCAGATGGGCCCGCTCCTGGGCGTCAAACAAACTCCTGTCGGCATTGTCGTTTCGCATCCGCTCCATTATACGCACGCGTGCCCCGTCCGTCGAACCTATTGTGCCACGCCCGCGCGGCCGCTGTCTGGACAGTCTTTCGGACAGCATTGTTCTCGAGCCCGAACAGCAGCTACGAGTGGCAGCGTCAAGTCCGAAGGACTTGGCGATGGCTCCTGGCCCTGGCGGCGACCCCGCCGCGGGGCGGCTTTGTTGTAGCGATACAAGAGCCTGTATAAATATAATTGCGCCGCGTGCCCCGCCCAACCCAGGACCGCAAGGCGCCGGGGAAGGCGGTACCGGCGACCCTCTCCCGACGCCGGCGTGAAAATGCAAAAAGGTGTTTTTTCCCGTTGACTTCCCTCGCCGCCTCGATAGACTGCACCCATGTATCAACGGATCTGGTACAGTAGTGTTTTTTGCCTGGAGGCTCTGACAAAATGAATGCCAGGGACAAGCCAAGCCGCGTCACGCTTGGCTGTTTTTCGTATTTCATACAGGTGTAGTTGGCTTATCGGAAAGCCAGTGTGAGTGAAGTCATGGAAAGGAAGTATCATGAAACGGTTTTTGATTTTGTCGGCTGTTGTGGCGATGGTGTTCGTCGGTACCACAAGTGCGGCCGTCCGACAGGGTGACACTGAGCTGGAGTTTCTCGGCGGCTGGCTCAGCGAGAACGGGGCGTCCCAGGGCGCGGACTTCGACGCGTGGTTCCTGACGGGAGGCGTCGGCTATTTCCTGAACGACAATCTTCAGGTGCAAGCCGTGGGCATGGTGGCCCAGACCGAGACGGACATCAGCAGCGGCCTCATCGATCCGGGCCTCGAAGTGGACGTGGACATCTACGGACTGGGCGGCAAAGCCCGATGGCACTTCATGCCCAGCAACCAGTGGGTGCCCTACATCGGCGCCCAACTTCTCTGGGTCAGCATCGAGTTGGACGTGAACGAGGACGGTGAGGGGGTCTTCACCGGCAGCGACGACGCGGACGGGACGATGTGGGGCCCGGTCCTCGGCCTGCGCTACGAGTTGAATGAGAACAACGACTTCTTCGTCGAGTATCAGTACCACGTGTGGGAAGGGGACGTGGGCGACGTGCTGGACGACGGGAACGGCCTGTTCGTCGGTATCGTCCATCAGTTCCAGTAGGCCTTTGGCCGCATACACGACCGAAGTTCCGACGAGGTTGCTTCTCGCCAATCAAGAGCCGCGCGCCTGCCCAGACGCGCGGCTCTTTCTCTGGGCCCCGACGCCCGCCCAGGGACCAATCCCGCGCCTCACGCGAGCCGATACCGCCTTTCGCCGGTTCCGCGACTATGCCCGAGGAGATGGCTTGCCCCGCCCCCGATCCCGTCCAGGGCAGGCTCTGCGCCAGGGCGGGCTCGCTTGGCCGCTGGCAATGACACATACAAATCCTCCGTGTCATTGCAAGCGAAGCGAAGCAATCTATCGTCGCACGATTCATGAAATGCGGCGCTAAGAGCCCCCCAAGACGGAGGATTATAGGTCTTAAAAAAATCTCTTTTAGAGCTTGTGTGTCCCGGCCCAGCCGCATATACTCCCGAATAACGGGCGGGAGAAAAAAGCCCGGAAAAAGAATAACGACACAGAGTACCGGTCGTTGGTTGGGTGGCGTCAGTGTGTGGCTGACGCACCCAAGGGACGACTGCGGAAAAAACAACGCGTTATTTTTGAAAGGGAACGGTCATGGAGAAGAAACTGGGAATTCTTGGTGTGGTAGTGTTGGTGGCGATGGTGACTGGCTCGTCCGCCCTGGCCCTGGCGCCGATGGGCCCGCCCACCGCGGGACTGAATCAGGGTCAATTCAGACTCGGCGCCGAGTACGGCTACAGTGAGATGGACTTGGAATTGGACTGGGACGATGAAACCGAGACGATCGTAGACCTCGAGTCGAACATGTTCTTCGCTACCCTGGGCTACGGCGTCATGGACAACTGGGAATTCTACGTCCAGTTGGGCGTGGCCAACGCCGAATTCGACAAGATCGAGACCGACGACCCCAACGATCCCGGCGACGACAACATCGGTTTCGAAGGGGACTACGGATTTGCCTACGGCTTCGGCACCAAGTACACCTTCTGGGAGCAGATGGAAGGCCTGACGTGGGGCGTTCTGTTCCAGATGAAGTGGATCAACTCCGAAGACACACTGAAAGGCAGCGACTTCGAGGAAGGCGAAGGCTATTACTTTGAGACTTGGAGTGATGACCTCGAACTCGACTATTATGAAATGCAGATTGCCGTCGGTCCCACGTGGCAAGCAATGGACGGCCTCTGCATCTATGGTGGTCCGTTCGTGCATCTCGTCAGTGGAGACCTGGACGTGGATTACAGCGAGTCCTGGGCCGTTTATGATAATCCGGAGGGGACCGGCACGCCGATTGATGAAGGCTCCGAGAGCGGCAGTGACTCAGGTGATCTGGAAGAAGAATCCTCATTCGGTGGTTATGTCGGCGCGCAGTTTGACGTAACCGAGCAGATGCAAGTGTTTGCCGAGGTGATGTTCACGGGCGACGCCTGGGGCTTCGGCATTGGTGGTGGCTGGGTGTTCTAAGTCAACGTACATCCAGGGGAGACAGGAATTTGATGGGGCCGTGACCTTTGGGTTGCGGCCCTTTTTCTTGCGCCGGCGCGGCGAGGCGTATTTCTGTACTTGACCCCGGGGGAAAACGGGCATACAGTACCATCGCGAGCGTGCATGGCGGATGACCCGACGGCCCGGGGATGCAAGAGGGACCATCGCGCTGGCAAGGGAATGGCTGACGGGCCGGAGAAATGAGCTTTGAGGAAAGGCAGCGGACATGAGAAAGAAGCGGCTGCTTGTGCTTGGCAGCGTGATGGCAACGGCATTATGCGCATCGACGGCATTCGGCGGCGCCCCCCTGGGCCCGCCCGTGGCCCGGCTGGACGCGGGACAATTCCGAGCCGGCGCGGAGTACTTCTACGGCGAGATGGATCTGGACTGGGACGAGGAACCCGACGCGATCGGCGGAGACGTCGAGGACCTTACCACGAGCGTGGTCTTCGGCCATCTGGCCTACGGCCTGACGCCTCGCTGGCAAGCCAGCGTTCGCCTGGGAGCCGGGTCCGCCGAATTCGATATGGAGGGCTATTCGTTGGCGCTTCCGGAAGCGGCCGGAGGCGAGCGCCTCTTTCTGTCCGACATGACCTTCGACGGCGACTATGACCTCGCCTGGGGCTTCGCCACGAAGTACACCCTCTGGCAACAGCGAGACGACCTCTCCTGGGGCGTCATCTTCCAGATGACGTGGTTCGACTGGGACGATCGGGTCGCAGGCTCGGTGGACCAGACGCTGGCCGGGGCGGGAGAGGAATTCACCGTCGAGGGCGACTACGCCATGGGGATCGATCTGGATTACTATGAGATGACGGTCGCCCTGGGCCCCGCCTGGCAGGCGACGGATCGCCTCTGCCTCTACGGCGGGCCCTTTCTGCACTACGTGCGCGGGGAGATGGACGTGGATCTGGACGGGTCGTTCGCCGTGCGCGACTCCGGCGGCGGACTCGTTGACGAGGCCTCCATCTCTCTGTCCGACTCCGGCGACCTCGAGCAGAAATCGGAGTTCGGAGGCTTCGCCGGCGGGCAGCTCGACGTGAGCCAACGAATCAAGGCGTTCGTCGAGGTGACGTTCACCAGCGACACCTGGGGCATCGGCATCGGCGGCGGCTGGCGGTTCTGATCGCCCCGAAACGAACTGGAAATGCAAAGCACCCCATCGGGCCGCAACCGTTCTCTCGCGGCTGCGGACTCCTCTCGGGCCCCCCGGCCGACCTGTTCGTCGGAACCCGCACGACGAAAGGCACAAAACACGGGGCCGCGCACCGCTGCTGCACTGCCCTCCAAGAAACTCACCGGTGGTGACACACAGGATTGACACTGATGTCGTGACATCGGTATCATTATCACTACGCAGTGACGCAATAGGTCACGCAACCAAAAATGTTCTTCGGATGAAAGGAACTGTGTATGCAAGCGAATCAATGGCTGCGGGTAAGTAGTATCGTTTTGATGGCGGCTCTCACGTCAACGGCATTCGGCCTGGCGCCGCTGGGCCCGCCCACGGCCGGACTGAATCAAGGACAGTTCAGGCTCAGCGGGGAGTATTCCTACAGCGCTATGGACGTGGAGCTCGATCCCGCGCGTCACGCGGACGGCACGATCACGGATCTCAAATCCAACATGTTCTTCGCCAATCTGGGCTACGGCCTAATGGACAACTGGGAAGCCTACGTCCGCGTGGGAGTCGCCGACGCCGAATTCGGCAAAATCGACTGGGATGGCGATTCGGAAGACGAACGCTACGGCTTCGACGGCGACTATGGATTCGCCTATGGGTTCGGAACGAAATACACCTTCTGGCAACAGACCGACGACCTGCGCTGGGGCGCCCTGTTCCAGATGACCTGGATGGACACCGACGGCTCCGCCGACGTCGTGGAAGAGACCGGAGAGGGGACCCTGCTGCGAGATCGAGACGTGGAGCTCGATTACTATGAGATGCAGATCGCGGTGGGCCCGACCTGGCAGGCGACCGATCGCGTCGCTGTCTACGGCGGTCCCTTCCTGCACTTTCTCAGCGGGGATTTCGACGAAGAGTACAGGGGATACGGTATCGTCGACGACGCGCTCGTGCTTGTCGACGGCCCCGAGAAGCACTCGGCCGACCTGGAGGAAGACTCCACCTTCGGCGGTTTCATCGGTGCCCAGTTCGATCTCACCGAGCAAGCGAAGGTCTTCACGGAAGTCCAGTTCACCGGGGACGCCTGGGGCATCGGCGTCGGCGGCGGCTGGTGGTTCTGATCCGACCGGCAGGGACTGCACACAGAAAACGTCCTACGGGGCCGCTACCTTACGGTGGCGGCCTCTTCTTTATGGCCCCCTTCCTTACTGCAGGATTCCCCGAAATGCACTTGACGCCGTGCGCCTGGCGGGGCTACACTTGTCCTGGTACTACGATGTGTCGAGTGGGCCTATCGAACAGGGTTGATTGACGAAAGGAGCTGGAAATGAGAATGAATCAGTTACTTCTGGTTGGAGCTGTCCTGGCCACGGCGATCCTCGGGTCGACCGCCTTCGGCGGGGCGCCCATCGGTCCGCCCATGGCCCTGATGGGTGAGGGACAGTGGGGTATCGGTATCGAGTTTGGCATGGAGGAGATGGACCTGAGCGCCGCGGGGACCCTCACAGAAACGTCGGGGCTGTTCTCAGACGCTTCCGACGAGCTTTTCGATGTTGAGGACCTGGAAAGCAACATGATCTTCGGGAACCTGGCGTACGGGGTCTGCGACAACTGGGACGTCTACCTGCGGCTGGGCGCGGCCAACGCCGAGGATGACGTCCGGACCGGCCCGGGCGAAACGCCGCTGACCTTCGACGGCAGCTATGGCTTTGCCTGGGGCGTCGGCAGCCGGGCCACGTTCTGCCGCTCGGGCGCCTGGAGCTTCGGCGGTGTCCTGCAGGTAACCTGGGTCGATCCGGGAGACGACAGTTACAGCGGGTCGGGAGACCGGGACGGGCTGCCCTCGACGTGGGCGGGAGACATCGATATGGACTACTGGCAGACCCAGGTGGGTTTGGCCGCCATCTACCAGGTGGATCTATGGAGCGTCTGGGTCGGGCCGTTTCTGCAGTTCGTCGACGGGGACCTGGACGTGAGCGAGAATTGGGAGGAAGTAGGTGGCATTAACAGCGGCACCATCGATGCCTCCATGGACTTGAAGCAGGAGTCGGAGTTCGGCGTGCTCTTCGGCGCCAGCTACGACATCTCGACCGAATGGAACCTGTGGGTCGAAGGGCAATGGTCCGACGACTCATGGCTGTTCGGCATCGGCGCGCTGCTCAAGCCCGAGGACCTCTTCTCGGGGATGTAAGCACACGCGAGCAGGACCCGGATGAAAGACCAGGGGAAGTCGCATTTTGGCGTGCGGCTTCCCTTTCTCGTAAGAGTTTTGCAAAAGTCCGGTTCTCATTTTCCCGCTGCCGGGCGCCTCCCGAGCGCGCGTCGCTTCACATCGTCCGGTCCGCCATGAAGCGAACGATTTCGACGAGAGCCTCGTTCCCCGGCCCGGACGGGACGGCCTCCAGGGCCTCGACCGCCTGCGTGACGTAGGCCTGCGCCCGCCGGCGGGCGTACTGGAGACTGCCTCGATCGTGGAGCAGTCGAGCCAGCTCCGTTTTGGATTCGGCCGGCGATTCCAGCATGGCACAGACGCTTTGCCGCTCGGACTCATCCAGGCCGGCCAGCAAGTGGATGACGGCCAACGTGAGCTTGCTCGTATCGAGATCGTTGCGGGCGGCTTTGCCCATCTGCTCCTCGTCGCCGGCGATATCCAGCACGTCGTCGGCAATCTGAAACGCGATCCCCGCATACAACCCGTACTGCGACAACGCCTCGACCTGATCGTCCGGGGCGCCGGCCAGCATCGCGCCGATGCGGCAGCAGCCGCTGAAGAACGCAGCGCTCTTTTCCGTGATGATGTCGATATACGCGTCCTCGTCGAGCTGCCAGTTGCGTTTCTGAATCACCTGTCGCAGCTCGCCCTCACAGACGCGGACGGCGGTCTGTCCGATGACCTTCGCCACCTTCGGCTCGAAATCGGCCGCCAATTTGAAAACGCAGCTCAAGACGAAATCGCCCAGCAAAACGGCGGATTCGTTGCCGCAGAGGCGGTTGATCGTCGGGGCGCCGCGGCGCCGTTGCCCGTCGTCGATGACGTCGTCGTGCAGCAGCGTGGCGGTGTGAATCATCTCCACCACGGCGGCGGCCTTGAGATGCTCGGGCGTCGTCGGCCCGGCGCAGCGGCCGGCGAGAAGGACCAGACCGGGCCGGATCATCTTGCCGCTGCGAACGCAAAGATACTCGTACATCGGCGCCAGCTCCGCGGCGCTGGGAGAGGCCACGAGCGTTTGCCGAATCAAATCCCTGACGTCTCTGAGCTCTCCATCGATCCCCTGTAAGGAAGGGATTTCCGCCCACGGAACCTCGTCCGCGCATTGTGCATGACCTGGCAATTGCATAACTGGCAGCAGTCGGACACCGACGTCGGTGGGACATCCTGTCCGCTACGTCTCCTTTCCGCGAGCGTAATCATCGAATCGTTCCCTGAGCAGGCGCGTGATGGGTCCCGGTTTGCCGTCGCCGACCGTTCTCCCGTCGATCTCCACGATGCCAATGACTTCGGCGGCGGTGCCGGTCAGGAAGAACTCGTCACAGACGTACAGGTCGTACCGGGTCAGGTTCTTCTCCACGACGGTGATGCCTTCGCGCTCGGCGAGCTGGATCACCACGCCGCGCGTGATTCCTTCCAGACTGCCCGCTTCCACGGGCGGCGCGTAGATGACGCCGTTTCGGACGATGAAAATATTGTCGCCGGTGGCCTCGGCCACGTAGCCTTCGTGGTTGTACATGACCGCCTCGGGCACGTCGTTGTCGAGCGCCTCGATCTTGGCCAGGATGTTGTTGAGGTAGTTGAGGCTCTTGACCTGCGGGGGCAGCGCCAAGGGATGGTTGCGCACGGTGGTGGCGCTGATGATCTTCATGCCCTTTTCGTACAGCTCTTCGGGATAGAGCTGAATCTTGTCGGCGATGATGATCAGACTGCTGTCCGTGCAGACCAGCGGGTTGAGTCCCAGTGTGCCGATGCCGCGCGTGGCCACGAGGCGAATATAGCCGTCGTCGATGTCGTTGGCCCGCACCGTCGTTTCGACGGCCTCGATCAGCTCCGGCGCGCTCATGCCAATGGGCAAACGGATCACCCGGGCCGACTCGTACAGCCGCCGAATGTGCGCCTGCAATTCGAAGACTTTCCTGCCGTAGACGCGAATCCCTTCAAACACCCCGTCTCCGTACAACAGACCATGATCGAACACGGAGATTCTGGCATCCGCCTCGTCCACCAGCCTGTCGTTGAGCCATATCTTCAATGCCATGAAACGACCTCGTTCATCCAATCCGCATGACGCGGTCCTGCGAAAGCATAGCGGCGGCAGTCGTGCCGCGTGCGCCACTGCGTCTACGTCTTTATTCTGCCATCCTCTAACGTGATAACCCGCTGGGCCTTGCGGGCCACGCGGTCATCGTGCGTGACCATTACAATCGTCTGCCCGGCTTCGTGGAGCCGCTCAAAAACGGCTAAAATACCATTTCCTGTTTCCGAGTCAAGGTTTCCCGTGGGCTCGTCGGCCAGGAGCAGGCGGGGCTGATGGATCAGGGCCCTGCCAATGGCCGCTCGCTGGCGTTCGCCGCCGGAGAGTTGATAGGGCTTGTGGCCGGCCCGGTCGGCCAAACCCAACTGCCCCAGCAATTCGGTCGCCCTCCGCTGCGCTGCACGCCTCTTCAACAGCCAGCCGATTGCCGTTTGCGAAACCATCATCGGCAGAAAGACATTCTCCAGCACATTTAGTTCGTCCAACAAGTGGTAGAACTGAAAGACGAAACCGACCATTCCGTTGCGAAAGCGGTTCAGCTCCCGGCCTCTCATCCGATTCAGATCGCGGCCGTTGAACTGGACGAGGCCTTTATCGGGCCTGTCGAGCGCCCCGAGGATGTGCAGGAGCGTGCTTTTGCCGCTGCCGGAAGCCCCGACCACGGCCACGAACTCGCCCTGGCGCACGGCCAGATCCACGCCTTTGAGGACCTTGACGCGACTGGTTCCCATGCGATAGGACTTGTAGAGGCCCTTGGCCTGCAGTATCACGGACGATTCTTTCATGCCGTTGCCATCACATCCCAACTCATTGGCAAACACTCCTTGTCAAAGACACCATCAGCGTGGCCTCGTTGATACCCGGATGCGGCGCGGAAGTCAACTGCCGGTATGGAACCGGCCGGGAGCGTCGTCGGCCGCAGACCACTTACGCCTGCCCCACACGCAGCGTTTCGACGGGCCGCAGCCGCGCCGCCAGGTAACTGGGGACCGCCGCTCCAATCAGGCACGCTACCACGGCGCTGCCTACGATCACCGCCACCACCTTCACGTCCACCTGATGCGGAATCTCGCCAATCGCATAGACCGTCCGGTCCCAGAGCTGAAAGCCGAAACGCTCGAAAAGCCAACCCTCGATGGCGTTGATCTTCGCGAGAAACACGCATCCGACCAAAACACCCACCGCCGAGCCCAGGAACCCCACCGTAAGGGCAAACCCGGAAAAAAGCGTCATGATGCTGCCGTTCGAGGCCCCGACGCTCTTGAGGATGCCGATGTCCTTGCGCTTGTGACTGATGATCATGTAGAAGACGACGAACACGATGAAGACCGTCGTAATCCCCACCAGCACGAACATGAGACTCAGCAGGACCTGCTCCCTTTCCATCGGGGCGATAAAAGCGCGCCGGTATCGTTTCCAGCCCTGGACCGTCACCGCATCGAGCAGGTAGCGGTTCGGGACCTCCGCGAGGCCCAGCTTGAACGCGTCCCACAGCTCCGCGACGCGGGCGCGGCCGTGAGCGACATCAATCCCGTCGGCGAATTTGATATGGATGGCCGTGACTCTCTTTTCGACCCCCGCCATGCAAAGCAACTGGGCCTGCTCCAGGGGAATGTAGACGAGCGACCCGTCTGCCTTGGCGATTCCGCTGTGCGAGTAGTCGCTGTGATGGAACGTCCGGGTGCGCACCGGCCAGGTCCCCGCCAGGGCCAGGGCGCCTTTGGCATTGAGAGGGAAACACGTCAGCGTAATGTCCGTTTCTTCCGGCTGGACGTCGTACAGGTATTCGCTGCGCGAGTTGCGTCCGAGCGCCAGATCGACGCCTCGAATGCATCCCACGGCGTTCGGATCGTAGGGCGAGAGGAACGCTTTGGCCGGCTCGTCGGCGCGGTAGTGCAGGGTTGCGGCGAAATTCGTCGTCCGGCTGTGCAGCACCGGATCGACGCCCATCACCTCCACCCCCTGCTCGTAGCCGGCGACGTCCAACAGACCGTAGCTCTTGACCACGGGCGAGACGGCCTCCACGAAGTCCTGCTCCGTCAGTTCCTCGATGAACCGCTCATAGTAGGGAAAGCCGACGAGCGATTCCGTGCCCACGACGCAATCGCCCACGAACTCGTGGTTCTTCTCCGTGAAGCCCCCCACCAGGCCCGTCATAACCGTCATGACGACCACGACGATGAAAACGCACAGCGCCACCGCCAGCACGGCGAAATGCGTGATGTGCCTCTTCAGCAGGTACCGGATTATGAGTTTGAGCTTGTACATTCGTCACCGTTGTGGCCGCGTGGCAGCGTCAAGCGCAGCTTGGCGATGGCCTTTCCCGATTCGAGTGAACCCATCGCCAAGGCCTGTGGCCTTGACGCTGCCACCCGTATCATTGCCTTATTCATAGCGCAGGATCTCCACGGGTTTCGTGCGGGCCGCCAGCGCCGCCGGCAGCAAGGCGCCGAGCGAAGCGGCCGCAACCGCCAGTGCCACGATGGGCAGAGCCGATCCCCAATCCACCTCGTTCGGAATGCGACTGAACATGTAGACGCTGCTCTGCCAGAGCTTCAGCCCCAGGGCCACGCGGATCCATTCCTCGATCCCGTTGATGTTCTTCGTTATCACGTATCCGAAGACCGAGCCCGCGCCCGCGCCCAGCAAGCCGACCACGGCGCCGAATCCCAGGAAGATCCAGGCCACCGAGAAGCCGGACGCTCCGCAGCTCTTGAGAATCGCCACGTCCTTCTGCTTGAGCCGCACGATCATGTAGAAAATGCAGAACACCAACACGACCACGCTGAAACTGATCACGCCGAAGATCAGCAGAAGCACGCCCATCTGCTTGCGCAGCTCGACGACGTATTTCGCCTGCATCTGCCGGGCGGTGATCACTTCGGTAATGGCGATCCGGTACGGGTCCCAGCCGAGCTCCTCGCCGGCGAATACCCGCCACAGCCCACGGATTTGCGTCACCGCCTGCTCCGGATCGACGCCCGGGCGCAGCTTGATGCTGATGCTCGTGGCCAGATCGCCCTCTCGACCCGGGTACAACGCGGCCTGTAACGTCTTGATCGGAACGTAGACGAAGGCCTCGTCAAATTCGTACACGCCCGAGTAGGCCACGTCGGCGACGTAAAACGAGATCAGCTTCCGCCTGGGCGTGCTGCCGGCATCCTGTGACTCGACGATCGTCCCGGTGGTCACGAAGACGCGCTGGGCGAGCATCTCGGCGAGCACGCCCTGCGTATCGTACTCATCGGTCGTCTCGTTCGGATCGGCCACCACGCCGATGCCGACGAAGCCGCCGGTCTCTCCCTCTTTGCCGGGCACGTCGAAGGAAGGCGCCTCCGGCGATTGCGCCTGGCGAATCAAGGCGGTCTTGAGATTCGTGACTCGTGCACGGCGGTCCGGCTCGATTCCCCAGATGCTCACGCCGTGAACGTTGCCTTTGCCGGCGTGCAGGAGGCCCTGCGTCGACAACGTCCCGGTCGCGGCCTCCACCGCCTCCATCTCTTCCAGGCGTTCGAGAAAAGTGGGATAGCGTTCGATGGGCGCCGGCGCCGCCAGCAGCACGTCGCCGACCATCTCGACCGCCCCCCTCTGGACGGCCTCGATGAAACCGGTGAAAAGACTGGCCACCACGATCAGAAGCGCCACCGACAGCGCCACCGCCGCCACGCTCAGAAAGACAACGCGCCACTTACAAAGATATTTGAGCCAAAAGAAAAACTTCAGCATCTGTCTGTCACGACATCCGTCGTGCCAATCCTACCCGCGGTCCGAGCCCTCTTTGGGCCCGGCTATTTGCTCTCGACCGCCGCCGGTTTCAGTTGCGGAAACAAGACGACGTCCCGAATCGTGGTGGCGCCCGTGAGAACCATCACGAGCCGGTCGATGCCGATCCCCAGCCCCCCCGCCGGCGGCATACCGTATTTCAGGGCGGTGATGAAGTCGGTGTCCATCGTCGCCATCGTGTCCTCCTGGCCCTTGAGCTGGATCCGGAAATTCTCGTACTGCTGGGCGGGGTCGTTCAGCTCGGTGTACGCGTTGGCCAGCTCCATGCCGGCGATGAACAGCTCGAATCGCTCGGCGTACGCGGGATCGGCCTTGCTGCGCTTGGTCAGGGGACACAGGGCGGCGGGATAATCCATCACGAACGTTGGATCGATCAAGCGATCCTCGACGGTCGCCTCGAAAACCTCGTTCACCACCACCACGTCGTCCATGTCCGCTTCGTCGATCTCCAGCGCGCGGGCCTTGGCCCGCACGGCGTCCAGGTCGTCGATGTCACAACCGCCGTACTCCTTCAGCAGGTCCGCATAGCGCGCCCGGCGCCAGGGCCGGGCCAGGTCGATCTCGAGATCGCCGAACGGCACCTTCGTTCCCGCGCAGTGTGCTTCGGCGCAAGCACAAATGAGGTCCTCGGTCAGATCCATCATGACGTTGTAGTCGCCGTAGGCCTGGTAGACTTCCATCATGGTGAACTCGGGATTGTGCTGGCGGCTCAATCCCTCGTTGCGGAAGTTCCGGTTGATCTCGAAGACGCGCTCCATCCCGCCGACCAGGAGGCGCTTGAGAAACAGCTCGGGCGAGATTCGCAGGTACAGATCCAGATCGAGGCTGTTGTGGTGGGTGATGAAGGGCTTGGCCGCGGCCCCCCCGGCGATCGTCTGCATCATGGGCGTCTCGACCTCGAGGAACCCGCGCTTTTCCAGAAACCGGCGAATCGTGGCCACGATGGCGCTGCGCTTGTGGAATCGCTCCAGAACCTCCGGGTTGGCCCACAGATCGACGTAGCGCTGCCGGTAGCGTTGGTCAACATCGGCCAGCCCGTGAAACTTCTCCGGGGGCTGGCAGAGGCACTTGCTCAGAAAGGTCAATCCGCCTTCGTCGACCCAGATGGTGATTTCACCCGTCTTGGTCTTTCCCAGCATGCCGGAGGCGCCGATGATGTCGCCGAGATCGAGGAGCTTGGCCAGACCCCACTGCTCGGCCAGCATCTTCTTGCTCAGGCCCACCTGGATGGTGCCGCTGCGGTCCCGCAGGGTCAGGAAGATGAGCTTACCGATGTCGCGCAGGAGCACGATCCGGCCGGCACATCGGGCCTGCTGGCTCTCGTCGTCGTCTTTGAAGCGGGCCTTGACGGCCGACGCCGGCTCGGCGTCCTCGTACCGCGACCCGTACGGGTCAATGTTCAGGGCTTCGATCTGGGATCGCTTTTCTCGTCTTTGCTCTTCGAATCGGTCCGTATCGGTCTGCTGCATCAAAACCACAACCTCGTGTCACTGAAAGGGCTGTCTTTGTACTGAACTATCGCCAAATGGAGATCAGGCTTACTTTACGGAGGAAAAACCTTCTTCGTGATTCTTCCTCGCGCCAACGGAAGTGCTTTGCACATGGTTACATAAGCTTCTTCTTCAAGGAAATCAAACCCGCGATTTCCTCGAAGAACATAAGCTCCATCTCCATGCGGCAAAGCTCCTCTTGTCAGTTGGCGGCCACCACACCGATCTTGAGCGTCTGCGCCTTGAGCACGAGAAGCCCGACAGCCAACTGCGGGTCCGCCTTCAGGGTTTCCTCGATGCTGTGCTTGTTCAAGGACGTTCCGTTGTCGCTGCGGTTGGCCTGGACCAGCACGTCATTGTCCCGCTGGACGTCGAGCATCTTCTTGAGTTCTTCGCTGGTCAGTTTCACCTCGACGTCGGGGCCGACGCCCCAGTCTTTGCGTCCTTCCTTCTCCACGGCCTCGCGGCTCTTGACCCGCTGCCCGGAAGGCAGGTGATAGTAGGCCATGGTGTACTTGAGCTCGGCGCGCCCGCCGGGATAGTGGGTAATGCCCTGGACGCTCCCTTTGCCGTGCGTGCGCGTCCCTACCAGGACCGCTCGCTCGTATCTTTCATCGGCCAGGGCGCCCGCCACGATCTCCGAGGCGCTGGCGGAGTGCGAGTTGATGAGAATCACCAGCGGGTAGTCCGGATGGGTCCCGCGGCGGTGCGCGTGCTCGTAGGCGGGAATCATATTGGCCTTCGGCTGCGTCCGGACGATCAGGCCCTCGGCCAGGAACTTGTCGACGACCTTGACGGCGCTGTCCAGAAGTCCTCCCGTGTTGAAGCGAAGGTCGAGAATCAGGCCGTTCAAACCGTCGGCCTCCAGCCGATCCAGAACGCGTTCCAGGTCGTTGGAGGTATCGCCCGAGAAACTCGTGATGCGAACGTAACCGATGCGATTGTCCTCATCCAGCACGTACAGCCAGTCGCCGGTCTCGGTTCTCTGCCAGCCGCGGATGGTCGGCACGGTAATTCGATCCCGGGTGATGGTGATATCGTACGTGTCCTCCCGGCCTCGCCGCCGGATCGTCAGGTTGACCTTCGTGCCCTTGGGGCCGGTGATCTTCTTGACCGCGCAGAGAAGACTCATGTCGATCGTGGGGACACCATCGACCTTCTCGATCACATCCCCGGCATCCAGCCCCGCCCGGTAGGCCGGGGTGTCGGGCAACAGGCTGGCGACCGTCAGCATGCCCATCGGCTTGGAGATTTCGATGCCGATGCCGGTGAATTCGTTCATCATGACCTTCTCGAAATCCTGCACCTGTCGCGGCCAGACCATGACCGTGTACGGATCCAGGGTTTCCAGGGCCGCCTCGGAGAAATGGGCGATCAGCGGCCGGCGCGGAAGCTCCACCGTCGTCTCGTTGATGGCCAATACCTTGTCCAGAACGTCGAGGAACTCCTTCTTGCGAAATCCCTCGATCGAGGCCTCGATCTCGTCGCGCAGTCCCGCCAGAGCCACCGACCAAGCCGTGACCTTCTCCGGCGCCGGGGGCTCGAACGTCATGTCCTTCGTCGCCTCGGCGTCATTGGCAAACGTAATGGTAAGAACCTCCGCGAGCAGGTCGCAGCGATTGATCGCCTTGGTGGCCATCTCGACATAGTCGATGCTGTTGACGTAATGCAGGTCCAGGGCCTCGATGGCGCGCTCGAACATGAGCTGCACGACCCCGTCATAGCGCTCTTTCCGCGTCTCACAGGGGCTGTCCTGGAAGGAAGCGGCAATGCCGGCGCGTTCCAGCAACTCCTCGGCCTGTGCGGAATAGCCCTTGTTGTTCGGGTCAATCGCCTGGAGCCAGTAGAAGTAGCGCGTGTAGGCGTTGAGCCACTTGCCCTCGGCCTCCAGCAGAATGCTGCGGTCCACGGCTTCCTGCATGACCCGCTGGACATAGGAGTTCGCCAGGAGCCCGGCCTTCTGCTCGCCATCGGCGAACTCGGCCGCTTTTACCACCGTGGCCAGAACGTCGGTGACATCGTTCGGCTCGTTCGGATCGTCGGCGCCGGCCGTGGCGTTTGGATCGACCGGTGGGATATCGCGGCGTTCCAGATCGACGGTCGCCTCCAATTTCCCCAGCTCAGAGAGCTGCTTCTGATAGGCCGCCTCTTTCGCCACCTTGCGCTCAGTACCGATCTGCTCGTATCGATTGACGATCCCCTTGAGATCGACGACGCGCCCATCGCCGGGTATGTCGGCGACCCGCAGACGTTCGGCCGCTTCGCTGAATGCCCCGCGGCAGATCAGCTCGGACGCCTCGGCAACCGGGTCCGGTTTGACGGAGACCGGCTCCGAACCCGCCGGCACCTGCGCCAGAACCGGAGAGACGGCCTGGGCCACTGCGCTTGAATCCTGCGGATTCGCCCAGCACCGGTAGCCACCGAGCCAACAGGCGACCGCCAGCAGCAACGCACAGGAGGACAAGGCCACAAAGGTGACCCTGGCATTTCGAACACCGGCCTTCGACCGCTCACGCCCGGACGAGGTTTCTTTCGCTGTATCGCGCACCAATGAACCGCTCCTTTCCTCTACGGTGTCTCGACGTCGCCGAGACAGGCCTCCGGCACCAGGGCATTGCGAGCCCTTGTGCCGTCGGCCATGCACGTATTACGCAATGCCGTCGTGCCCGGCGTTATGTGCTCTCAGAGACACTCTTCGGCCTTTCCGGCACATCCCAGCACATCGAGCTTGTGGAGCACCATCTCGCGGATGGCATCCCGGCCGGGGCCGAGATACTTGCGAGGATCGAACTCCGCCGGCTTCTCGCAAAAGACCTGCCGAATCTTGGCCGTCAGAGCCATACGCAGGTCCGTGTCGATGTTGACCTTGCACATGGCCATCTTCGAGGCCTTGGTGACCATATGCTCCGGCACGCCCATCGCGTCCGGCATCTGGCCCCCGTATTTGTTGATCAGATCCTTGAACTCCTTCAAAACACTGCTCGAACCGTGCATCACCAGCGGGAAGCCCGGCAGTCTCTCCCCTATCTCTTGTATAACGTCAAAAGCGATGGTGGGTTCGGTCTTGAATTTGTAGGCCCCGTGGCTGGTCCCGCACGCAATGGCCAGAGAATCGCAGCCGCTCTTCTCGACGAATTCGACCGCCTGGTTCGGGTCGGCGATGTGCTTGCTGACGTCCTCGACGCCCACGACGTCTTCCTCAATGCCGCCCAACTGGCCCAGCTCGGCCTCCACCACCACGTCGCGCGGATGAGCGTATTCGACGACCTGCTTGGTCACCGCAATATTCTCTTCAAAGGGCAGATGCGAACCGTCGATCATCACTGAGGTGAATCCGTCATCCACAAACTGCTTGCACGTCTCGAAAGTGTCGCCGTGATCGAGGTTTATGGCAATCGGAATGCCCGGATTCTCTTCCACCACCACGTTGATGATGGCCTTCAAATAGCTGTTCTTGGCGTAGGCTCGCGCCCCTCGGGACACTTGCAGAATAAGCGGGGCTTTCTTTTCGGCCACGGCCTCGATGATGCCCTGCGTGATTTCCATATTGTTGACGTTGAACGCGCCAACGGCATAGCCGTTCTTGTAGGCCATTTCAAACATCTTCTTTGTGTTGACTAACGGCATAGTCTGCTCCTTACAAAACCCTTATCGGCACCGACCATTAAAAATAATCTGACGCTTGAAAATTCCGTGGCAAACGGCGCAAACGAGGCCAAAGCCACCCAAGCATCCCCAATTCACACAGAAACCATCTCCCTACCCCCATTTTTCCTAATACGCCACTGATTCTCCCAATCCCATATATCGTCGCAATCCGAAGCCAAGTTCTGGAACACCCTGGGGCCAGAGGCTGAAAACGAGCGATTGCTCGTCTACGGATTCATCTACACTAAACGTCAAGGCATAGTTCAAACGGTGGTACTTGCGAATCAATGTTATATCCGTTCGAATGTTCGCGCCGTAGTCAAGATCATACTGCTGGGAAAACACGGCCGTGTAGCGCGGGTCCAGCACGTAGGTCGCGGCAAACGTGAACGCCGTCGAGCCGACCTCCCCCAGTCCGTTGTCCACATCCCGCAGGTAGCGACTGCCCAGGTAATACGTCAGGTTCGGCCAGCACAGACGCGAGAAACCGACGTCAAGCTGCTCAACAACGCCCCGCTGCATATCGAAATAGACGTCGCCCAGAACCGAGGTCGTATCGCTGAGTCTCATAATCATCTCGGTGCTGGTGTAGTTGTGTCGGGGCCCAAAGGCTTCCGTCGTCCGTCTGTCGAGCGGTGGAAGATCTCTGACCAGAGGGTTCGCCAGCGGGATCAGGGGCTTGTTCCAGAGGAACCGGTCCGGCCCGACGATCCCCTCGGCCGAATCGTTCACCCAGACGAAATCCACGTTCAACTCCAGCCAGTCCACCGTGCGACGGCTCCCGGCGGGGCCCCTTTTCGTCTGCCA
>JAFGCA010000295.1 GCA_016932895.1 Sedimentisphaerales bacterium
CCACGCGATCTTGCCGTCGGCGCCGACGATGAACGCGCAGGGAATCCCGCTTCTGTCGGCGGCTCTCATCCAGGTATTGGCCATCGTCTGATCGACTCCTTCGGCGGCTACGTGGTAGTCCATTTTCTCGCCCATATCCTTCACGAAGGGTTCCACGAGGGCGAAGATGGCTTCATCGGTCTTCTCTTCGGGCCTTTCCCACACGCTGACGCCGATGAAGGTGACCTTCTCGGCGTGCTTGTGGGCCAGCTCGGTCAGGTGGGGAATCGTGACCTTGCATGGGCCGCACCAGGTCGCCCAGAATTCCACGACGTAGATCTTGCCCGGCTCCAGCTTCTCGACGGGCTCGCCCTTGAACCACTTGGCGACCTTGAGCGCCGGCGCCGGCATGCCGACCCTCAGCGCCGGCATCGGCGTCTCGGGGACCACCTGGGGTTGCACCTGGGGCTGGGCCTGGGCCGGTCGAGGTATGACTCTTCCAATCGGCACGGAATTGGGCTCTTTGGCCCCGGATTGCGCTAATGCCATACCGGCAACGCTGAATACGGCCAGGGTCAAACACGTTCTGATCTGGGTCGATATCATGAGACACGCTCCTTCCAGCGGCGAAGAGGCGGGTGGGCCTCTATGCGATTCAATCATTCTGTGGTCAACAGCCACAGGTCGTATTATAGGCGTAAGTCAGGCTCAGAGCAAATCGCAATGCCATATCCGCTTTTGCTACTCGCCGGCGGGGCCTGGGGCTATAATGCGGACGCTATGGAAAAGGCGGCTTACAGGATCGTTGATGCGAATTTCAATCGGGCCCGCGAGGCGCTGCGGGTGATGGAGGAGTACGGCCGGTTCGCGCTGAATTGCGGACCGCTGAGCGGGCGGGCCAAGCAGCTTCGCCACGAGCTCTGTGCCGCCATTGCCACGCTCGACGCGGGCAGCCTGCTGGCCTCGCGCGACACGCTGGGCGACGTCGGGGTCGGGCGGAAAGTGGCCGGGCAGCTCGAACGCACGACGCTGAAGGACGGCTTCACCGCCGCGGCCAAGCGGCTGACCGAGGCGCTGCGGGCGCTGGCCGAGACGATCCAGAGCGACAACGCCAAGACCGCCGCGACCATCGAGCGGCTGCGCTACGAGGCGTACACGCTCGAAAAGGACATCGTGCTCTTCGCCGAGCCCGCTGAGAAGTTCAAGCGGGTCCGGCTCTACATCGTCATCACCAGCAACCTGCCCGCCGAGGTGCTCGCGCTGGCCAGCCGTTGCGCCGCCGGCGGGGCCGACTGCATCCAACTCCGGGCCAAGGACATCCCCGACGATCGCCTCTTCGCGCTGGCGGTCGAGTTTGTCGACATCTGCCGCGAGATGGGAGCGTTGAGCATCATCAACGACCGGGTCGATATCGCCGCCGCCGCCGAGGCCGACGGCGTGCATCTGGGCCAAAGCGACCTGCCGATCGAGCAGGTGCGCCGGCTGCAGTTGACCCCGCTGATCGTCGGCAAGAGCACGCACTCGCTCAAGGAGTTGGCCAGAACCGTACCCAGCGTCGAGGATAGCGGCGGTTCGATCGCCCTGCCGAGTTACGTCAGCCTCGGGCCTGTTTTCGCGACGCCGACCAAGCCCAAGATGGACGTCGCCGGGCTCGACTACGTCCGCCAGGGCCTCGAACGGCTCGCCGAGACAGGCATCGGCCACGTGGCCATCGGCGGGATCACCCGTGACAATATCGACCAAGTGATACGCGCCGGCGCCGAGCGCATCGCCGTTTGCTCAGCCGTCACGCACGCTCCCGACCCGGCCGACGCCTGCCGGCGTCTCAAGGCCAGGATCACCGAGCTGCTCGGCGCGTAACCGCGCCGGCAGCAGGAGGAAAAGAAAATGGACAGACACAGTCCGGCGAAACACCTCGTGACAATGACCCTTCTCGCCGTCCTCATCTCGTCGAGCGTTCGGAGTCAACCGCTGTGGGACCTGGCCAACCGGAACAAGGACGTGCTGCGCATCGCGACGCTGTTTACCGCGCAGGACGTGCGCGACCGGCTCAGCAGCGACGAAGGGATCGACAGCGCCATCGACTGGTGCCGCCAGACGGGTGTCACGCACGCATTCATCGAGAGCTTCCGCGACGGCTACACGGCCCAGAGGCAAGCGCTCGAACACGCCCGGACCCGTTTCCGCAGCGCCAGCCTCGACGTCTCGGGCTGTGTCACCACCACCGGCGTCGGCAAGAAATCGACCGGCTGGGAGTCGGCGACGTGTTTCACCGACGAACCCACGCAGAAGCACCTGCAGGAAATCTTCGAGTACGCCGCGTCGATCTTCGACGAGATCATGATCGACGACTTCCTGTTCACCGATTGCCAATGCGACGCCTGCCGCCAGGCGCGCGGGGACATGTCGTGGTCGGCGTACCGGGCCAAGCTGATGATCGATCTCAGCCGCGACCGCATCCTCGCGCCGGCCAGAGCCGTCAATCCGAACGTCAAGATCATCCTCAAGTATCCGCAGTGGTACGACGATTTCCACAATCGAGGCTACGAGGTGGTTGAGCAAACCGCCGACTACGATCGCACCTGGGTCGGCACCGAGACCCGCGACTACGCCGACCCGCGCTGGGGAGGGAAAGTGCAGTACGAAGCCTACTTCATCATGCGCTGGCTGGGCGAGATCGGTGGGCCCAAGTGCGGCGGCGGCTGGTTCGATCCGTACGGCACGCACGAGGACACGTACGTCGAGCAGGCACGGCAGACGGTGCTGGCCGATGCGAAGGAGATGCTGCTGTTCTGCTATGGCTCGCTCCTGCGCGACACCGGCCCGGCCAACGTCGCGAGGCTCCGCACCGAAATCCCCGGCCTGTTCGAACTGGCCAAGCTCGTGCGCAACAAGCCGCTGCGAGGGATCGCCGCACCGAAGCCCCCAGACAGTGACGCGCTCGGCGAATCGTACGTGTACGATTTCGTCGGCATGATGGGACTGCCCCTGGTCCCGACCGCGACGATTGACACGAATGCGAAAGCGGCTTTCCTGCCCGCACACGCGCTGAAGGACCCGCTCCTCTACGGCAAGCTCGGCGCCCTGCTCGATGCCGGCGCCCCTGTGCTCGTCACCGACGACCTGGCTAAACGCCTGAAGACATTCGCCACCGACAACGACAACCTTCTCGTTCTGAAGGTCACCGGCAATCCCAAGGGTCTGCTCGAACTGACGCGCGAAGACCTCAAGCCAATCCGGGACAAGATGCTGGCACCGTTCGGCATGCGCTTCGACGCGCCCAACAAGGTGGCGCTCTACCTGATCGGCGACGATTGCGTCGTCATCGAGAACTTCAACGACAATAATGTCACAGCCACGCTGGAATTGCCCCGGCCGGCGCAGGCGAAAGCCACACTCGTCCTGCCGGTCGATGGCGAAGCGGAATTCTCGTCCACGTCGGGCAAGATCGAATTTGCTTCCCTCGGCCCGCGCACACTCGTGGCGCTGACGTACTGACGCGCGAATACACTCGACCTGGGCGCGGGTCGATGGAGATGGGACCGACGATGGAGGTTTCACGATGAGCGACACAAACAGCATGCGTGCGCGACAGATCACGCGCCGGGGTTTCATGGCGAGCACCGGGGCAGCGGCATTGTCCTTTGCGGTGGTCGGGGCCGGGGCGGTCGCAGGGACGCAGGCGAATAGCCGGATCAAGGTCGGGGTCGTCGGCCTGGGCGACCGCGGACGGATGATCGCCGGCATGCTGCAAAGGCACGGCGGCTACGAGATCGTGGCCGTGGCGGACTACTTCGAAGAGGTCGCCAACGCTGCCGGCGACCAGTTCGGCGTATCGAAACAGAATCGCTTCTCAGGTCTTTCGGGCTACCAGGCCGTCATCGCCGCCGGCGTCGAGGCCGTGGTTTTGGAGACGCCACCCTACTGCTTCCCGGAGCACGTCGAGGCAGCGGTCGAGGCGGGCCAGCACATCTACATCGCCAAGCCGCTGGGCTGCGATGTCCCCGGCTGCCTGCGCATCCGCGACGCCGCAAGGAAGGCCACCGCGAACAAGCGGGTCTTCCTGTGCGACTTCCAGACCCGCACGGACCCGTTCTTCATCGAGGGCATCAAGCGTGTCCACGACGGTGCGATTGGCCCCGTCGGCATGCTCAACTCCGAGTACAACGAGGAGATCCTGGAGGACCCACCGAAGACCGCGACCGTCGAGGGCCGTCTGCAGAGATTGATCTGGACCGCCGACGAGAACCTCGGCGGCAGCTACCTGGTCAACGCGGGCATCCACGCCCTCGATGTAGCCCTCTGGATCGCCGGGCAGATGCCTGCCAATGCGACGGGCGCCTCGCGGATCGTCCGCGCCGACCCGCACGGTGACTCGCACGATACCTTCGCGTTGATCTACGAGTTTCCCAATGGCGTGCTCCTGAACTATCGCGGCGAGTATCTGAGGAACCACTCGGACTACTGCTGTGACTGCGCCGCCCAGGGCCGGGACGGCTGGCTCGAAACCAGCTACACCACGCGCGTCCGCATCCTCGGCACCCACGGCGGCTGGCGCGGCGGCGACGTCGTGAACCTCTACACGGCCGGCCCCGTGCGGAACATCGACACGTTCCACAAGTCTGTCACCGACGGCGTCTGTGACAACCCGACCGTCGAGCCCAGCATCAACGCGACCTTGACCGCGATCCTGGGCCGGGAGGCCGCTCGCCGCCGGACCAAGCTGACTCTGGACGAAGTCCTCCGCGAGAATCGCCGCCTGGAGCCCGACCTCACGGGCCTGAAAGCATGAGCCACAGATCACAGGCCCACAGTGGATGGGCAGCGCGTCGACATGCGCAAGCTGTAACGAACGTCAAAGTGAGTTGTCTGAGAATATCACCCTGAGTTGGGGGCCGTGTTGAGTATGCACTTGGCAATGATGTGCGTATGGGTGTTGAGCTGCTCGGTAGGGAGCGTTCCTTCGGCGGACGCCAAGGACGCCATGACCGCGCTGAATCGGGCGTACTGGGACGCGACTCAGCATTGCTTCCGTAAGACTCCGGCGGCCGACAGCAAACCTCTTGATTTTTGGATGACTGCCCACGTGTGGGAATGCGTGATGGATGCCTATGAACGGCATGGGGACGCGCAATATAAGGAACAGATCGGGCAGGTGTATGACGGCTTCATCGAGGCGCATCCCGATTGGCAGACGAATCCTTACAATGACGACGTGATGTGGTGGACCATCGCCTGCGTCAGGGCCTATGGCATCACCCGGGAGGAGCGCTACCTGACCAAGGCTCGGTCTGAATTCGATCGGCTCTATGGCAGCCAGGTCGATGCTGCCCTGGGCGGCGGCATGTGGTGGAGAAACGACTCGCACCGATCGAAGAATGCGTGTGTGAACGGTCCGGCTGCCATCACCGCTCTGGACCTGGCACTTGCTTTGAAGGACGAGACCTATGCGGACAAGGCTCGCAGTCTGTACGCGTGGGAACGCGCCACCCTGTTCGATCCCAATACCGGGGCCGTATACGACAATGCCAATACCAGGGGGCGCGTCAGCAGGCGGCTCTTCACCTACAACCAGGGCACATTCATAGGAGCGGCGCTGCGCCTCTACCGCCGGACGGAAGACACGCACTATCTGGCCGACGCAGTACTGGCGGCGGACTGCATGCGTCAGCGCTTGTGCAACCAGGATGGCATCCTCAAGAGCGAAGGCCAAGGCGATGCCGGCACGTTCAAGCTCATTGGTGTTCGCTACCTGGTGGAGCTGGCCCAAACCACGCAGCGCAAGGACCTGTTCGACTGGTTGGAGAAGAACGCAGATACGGCCTGGCGGAACCGGCGCGTTTCCGACAATATCATGGGCTTTGACTGGTCCCGACCCGTCTCAGACGAAGAGGTCATTCAATGCCAGAGTGCCGCCGCCGGCGTGGTGCTGCTGAACCTGCTCAAGTGACATATCGCGTCAACGTGAAAAAAGGGTCGTCTCGGCCTGTGCACGCTCGTAACGCTGACCTACTGACGCGCGAAGGCACCAGCTCATCCGGCCGCCGCGCGGAAAGACAGGACACCCACCGCCCTGCTGCGGACGCGCAGCGTGCCGTGCAGAGAGACGATGCGGCAGCCGCACTTGGCGGCGGCATTCTCGCGCTCAAAATCGTGCGGGAAGTTCAGATACGCGAACTCGCCGAACAGTTCGACAGCCTTGCGGTCGCGCGCCTTGGCGGCCGCGATCTTGTCGTCGAAGACGCCCACATGATGCACCTTCCCGCCCTTGTCCACCCGGGCGGCCCATTTGTCGCCCTGTGGCGAGACACCGGCGAATCCCGAGATGCTGTTGGTCGCTCTTCTGTTGTAGGTGTTCTCTCGCGCGGTGCACACACGCAGGTTGCACTGGCGATTGTTCAGCGTATTGTGATTGGTGTGGTCGACCACCTTCCCCGGCGGAGGATTCATGATCTCGCGATGCATCAGGACGAGGCGCCGCTTCTCGTGCCTGACGGCGTAGTACTGGCCGCTCCTGGAGCGCATCGCGTACCACTTGTGCCGGCTGAGCCGCTCGTAATCGGCCGCGTCCACAATGGCGTACTTGCCCTGCGTCAAACCGATGTGGCGAATCTCCGGACTCGACGGCTCCGGCGGCACGACACGCGCGGTCGGCGTGCTGGGCCGACGGCGAACATGGAAGTTGCGGCACACCTGGCCGGGCAGCACCTGCGCCAGCCGACCCGGACAGTCGGCGCAGTTGGCGCAAACCGGAAAGATGACCTGGGGCTCCGTCATGTTCTCGAACCCCTCGACCGGCTTGGGGTTCACGCAGTAGATACAGTTGAAACAGCATCGCTTCGCCATCTCCTTCTCTCCCCTGACTCATTTTCAACACCACTTCACGACCGCCGCCGCCCGCCGGAGAATTGGCTTTGTTTGGCGCCACTGCCCCGGCTGCAGTAGACGGTTCCTTCGAACTTGGTGTATCGCGTCATGCCTGACCTCGAATCGTCAATCATCAATCATCCTTCATCAATTCCAAGCGCCCCCCATAAAAGGAGGGTGTTGCGTGTTTGATTCGGTTTTCGAGGCCGAAAAATCACCTCCGCCCTCCTAACTCCTTGCCCCATAGGGAATAAAAAAATCTGGCGTGACAGCCATTTTGCAAAATAAAGTGTTGCCGAAATGGTTCACTTTTCGGGCAGATTCGACCCGCCCAGAACCACCTCCGCCGCGCCCGTAGGGGCGAATAATCATCCGCCCAGTCCCCCCCGATCCTTCGCAGTCGCGAATCACCGCCTGCGCCCGTCCCCATCGCATCCTCGTAGTGGCAGACCCCCGTGTCTGCCCTCTGCCGGTTCGTAGTGTGCCCGTAAGGGCATAAACAGTAACGCCGTACGGCGTCACTACCAACCGCCCTTGCCCAAACCTGCGCTTTTCTCCTTCCATTGCCGTCATGCCCGGCCTAAAATAGGGTAATGGTTGTGAGGCCTGGAGGCGCACGGGACCTCGGAAGCGGAGAAAGAAAGGAGCGGTGTGCAATGCACACCCTGCGAGATTGTGCGTCACGTATGAAGTGGTTGAAGGGCAACAAGAAGATCGAGTTCTTTGGTTCTATCGCCGATGCATCGTAGGGCAGGGACCCCATAGGATTGTGAAACCGATATGACCAAGCGACCCAAACAGCAGAAGAAGACCGGCAAGCAACATCGCAGGCCACAACCGCGCACGACGACCGATAAGGAAGAGAAGGCTGATATAGCTGAAACAAGTCCCGGCGAATCCCAGAACAAGCAAGAGCCACCCAAACCATCTGGATTGTGTCCGTCCTCGTTGGATCGATGGACTTGCCGCGCGACAGTGGCAATTGCGGTGGCAACCATCCTCTATACCTATTCCGCCATACAGCAGTTGGGCGTATTGAAAACACAGTTGGATCAAATGAAGAAGGCTTCGGAATCTGATTCCCTTGCGTGGAACAGGCAACTGGATGTTATGGACGGGCAGTTCTCTCAGATGCGTCAGAATGCGAGTCTTGAAAATCGTGCTTGGGTAGGAGTCTTGGACGCCACACATAACCCCATAGAACCGAATAAGCCGGGCGAGGGAATATTTGTGTTCAAGAATACGGGCAAGACTCCCGCCTCTATTATATTCATGGGGCATACAACGTGTATTGCGCCGCCCGATCTTGACGTGGCTGCTCTTGCGAATGATAGGGAAAAGGCGGCGTGGGCCACAGAGACGCCAATTGTAAGGTGTATAGCGCCGAATGCTTCGATCGCATGGAATTTCTCGACCGGCAAGGAGCCGCTGGACGAAGAAACGGCTGCATCTGTAAACTCCGGGGCAATGCATCTTCATGTCGTTGGAAAGATTGTCTACCGTGACATCTTTGGGGTGGAGCACCAGACCAGATTCTGCGGCATTGCCCAGACAGATACACGCAAGATGAGTATGCATCATCAATATAACTACATGGATTAGGAGGATCAGCCGCATCCCCCTCATAGCAAGCCTCGTGCCAGTGACGTAGTACTCCGACTACTCTTAAGATGTGGGTCGCAACCGCAACGGTTTACCCGACTGGAAGAGCAGGCGGGGCCACCTTCACCCACAGTCTTAGAGTAGTCGGAGTAGTAGGGTGTGCACCGCACACCAATACGAATGCGTGCAAGGACAGGACGGTGCCGATGCAGATATGCACGTGAGGCGCCGCGGTGCGAACGGGAGTGTGAATCAGAACTTGGTGTGCGATGCACACCCTACGAAGCTGATCCAACGTCAAGGGAAAGGATGACTCACATGGCAACGAGAGCGTTGTGCAATTCCAGGGACATCTATGAGCAAGCCGTTGTCAAGACGGTCGCGGGATTTTTTCGCGGGAATTCCAAACATCTATTCGGCGTCATCCTTGCG
>JAFGCA010000296.1 GCA_016932895.1 Sedimentisphaerales bacterium
GGACCATCTTACCCAGGGAAAAGGCGGCGGCCACGACGATGATCACGCCGGCAATATCGCGGAAGTACAGCGTCGTGTTCAGGCCGTAATAGGTGACGATGTTCTGGACCACGGCCCACACGCCCTGGTCCGCCTGCTCGGCAAACTCGTCCAGGTTCACGAACAGATCGATGATCACCCGCAGCCCGATCAGGACGCAGAACGAGATCGCGTACCCGATCAGAAAGCTCTTGGCGATGTAGCGATCCAGAATTTTCATGTGAAGATTCGCCTTATAGGTCTTTTGGGTCCTTTGGGTCCTCTGTGTCCTTTCAGCCTCTAAGCATCCCAAGGACCCAAAGGACCCAAGGGACCCAAAGGACTGCTTGCCAACTGTGCCGCGGCTTGACGATCATTGCCGCAGGAGTCGCCGGTAGAGCCAGGCGGTCAGAAGGAAGAGGAACGCCAATCCGCCCCACATGACGAGGACACCGCCCGAGCTCTCGGTGCCGGTCCCTTCCAGGAGGCGTTTGCCGCTGATGATGGCGGCGCCGAGCAGAGCGGCGGGCAGGCAGCTCACGCCGAACGCGCCGAGCAGGTGCCCGCCCCGCTGGACGATCCCCAGACCGATGCCGATCAGAATCATGGGAATGCAGCCGATGCCGAATACGAGACGGGAGTTGACTTCCGCCTTGATGTCGACCAGCGTCCCGCGGATTTCTCTGTCCAACGATCGTTGCAGCCCCAGGAGCCGTGGGCTGGGCGTTCCATCCAGAACGAGCGCCACGTTCTCCGGCGACACGACCTGCAGAACGCGCTTGCCGGTGAACAATTGTCTGATAGATTTCGGTACGGCCAGGCCGGCAACGGTGTAGTACACGACCGGCTGCCCCGTCTCCATGACCCGGGCGTTGGACACGAACAACTGCACGAACCGATCCGGCGAGCTCTCATCCAGATCCAGAACGGCTTTCTCACACTGAAGCCGGCGAAGCAGCTTCCCGGTCGCGCTGTCGTATTCCTCCATCACGATGGGCGCTTGCAGCGAAACGGTCAGTCTTATCTTGTCGACGACACAATCGGCCGCGGAGAGTCTCACCCTTCGGGATTCCCCCCTGAGCTCGTACATGCGGCCCGGCCCGGCATCCAGGGTCTTCCTGATATCCTGGGCCAGCAGCTCCGCCACCAGCCGTGCGTATATGCCGTTGGCCGCCTTGGCGATGGGATCGAACAGCATCAGATTGGAAGCGATCTGCTTCATCTCGTCGATCCGCTTGAACTTGATGTCGTCGCTCAGCAGCGAGCCGAACTCCTGTCTGATCGGCGCATTGCCGATCTCGGCCCACACGTCGCCGCCGATCTGCCTGGCGTTGTGAACCAGCAACTGGACCTCGTTGAACCGCTCGCGCGGATTGAACTCCACCTGGGCCCACTCGCACGTGCGGATACGGTCGAGGCCCTCCGCCCCGCTTTCAACCACGATAATGCCGTAGAGCGTGTTCGTCGCCGGATCGACGTGGTCGGCGTAGATCAGATACCGCTCATCGGGTGGCAGCGGGTAGTAACCCCGCCGCTGAATGTTGCGGAACAGAATCTGCCGGGCATCGGCCTTGAGTGACACCTCGGCAAGGTGCACGAAGTAGGGCATGACGTGAAAGCTCAGCAGCAGATTGGCGATCGCCACGAGAATCGCCAGGAACAGACCCGGATAGACGAGGGTGACGATGCTGATGCCGCTGGCCCGGCAGGCATCGAGTTCGTTGTCGCTGGCGAAACGCCCGTACGCCAGCGCCGAGGCGAACAACGCCGCCATCGGCAGCACGAACGTCAACGTGATCGGCATGAAGTACAGCAGGATGTGCAGGACCTGTCGGGGCCCCACGCCGTATTCCTGCATCGGCCGCAGCACGCTGCCCAGACTCACGATCAGCGTCAGTCCGATCGTCGCCAGGAGGAAGATTTTGAGCAGCTCCCGGAAAATATATCTCTGCAGCGTATAGACCATGCCCGGAACCGTCCTGCAACAATCCGTCTACGGCTGAGGTCCAATGACGCCCGCCGGTACGAGACTCACCTGCGAACCTCTCCCTCGACGACCGCGAAAGGATCGACGTCCCGGACGCGCTCGGCATACACCTTGTAGCCGTACTTCTCCCGGAGCTCCTTCTCGCAAGCGTCGAGGACGGCCTTCCTGCGCTCGGCGGAAAAGGCCCACTTGGCGGGAGTCTGGGTCTGTTCGGAATACGGTCTGAGCTTGATCGGCGTCTTTTCCAGTACCTTCACAACGCGCCATCGGACGCCGTCCATGTAAAGCCCCTTCACGGGACCGATCACCTGGTTGGGCTCGCCCTTCCAGATGTCGTCCCAGAACAGCCCTTCGCCCCCGGGAGACAGGGCGTAGAACGGCGTCTCAGTTTTGTCCAGCGAATACGCCTTGCGAACCGCCTGGATGTCCTCGCCGGCGTCGAGCTTCCGCTTCACCTCTTCCGCGGTCGCCAGGTCCTTGCACCACACCTGGTCCACCTTGATCGAAGGCCCCTCGGCAAACCACTCCTTATGGCTATCGAAGAACGCCTTGATTTCCTCGTCGTTCGGCTCGGGGATGCTCGTCGTCTGCTCCGACTGGAATTTCCAGAGCAGATACTGGTCTTCGAGTTTCCTCATCTCCCGCATGTACGTCGGATCCTTGTCGTAACCGAGGGCCTTCGCCTCGGCCACGAGAATTCTCGGCCCGACGGCGCTTTCGAGAAACTGGCCGACCCCCTCCGGCGTGTTCAGGTTTTTCGGCCGGTTCGGCGGGATCATTTCGCACAACGCCTCCAGCCAGTCCACAATCGTAACCTGCCCGCCGTCGTACGTCGCCAGGGCCAGGGCCTGCTCCTCGGCACTGACTTCGTCCCGTATCTGGTAGGGCTGAATCCACCGCACATTTCGCGGCTTGACGGGCGAGTTCAGCAGACGCTCGTGAACCTCCGATGCCTTGGCGAAATTCTCCTGCACCGTCTTAAGATGGAACTTCGCAACGAGCTGCCTGTAATATACCTGCAGCGCCGCGTTGGCCTTGGGTCGTATGGCAGCGATACGGGCCTGCTCCCGACTGAGCTTGGGGTTGGCCTTCATCGCCTCGTCGATCTCGGCATCGGTGACCGTCACGTGCTCGTTGACGTAGTTGTTCACCACCATGGTGTCGAGCTTGCGGCGTCTCTGTTGCTCGACGTAGGAGCTCAGCGTCGGGTCGTTCAGATACCCGAGCTTGCGCGCCTCCATCATCATGGCCTTCTCCCCGATTATCGTGAGCAGGACACCTTCGGCAGTAACCGGGTCCGGCGGTCGGGTATATCCCTCGCTCGGCGACCGGAATGCCTGCAGACACCGCGTCACCAACTCGTCCTTCGTGATGACAAAATCGCCGATCGTGGCGACCACCGACGGGTCGGCCTTCGCCTCAGGGGCCGAAGGGCCGCCGTTCGGGTCGCTTGACACCTGGGCGGCAGCTTTCTCCGTCGCAGCCGACGGCTGTGACGATGCCACCGATTGCGCCGGCGCGTTTTCCGACACGTCAGCCGGTTGCTGCGCCGGCTGGGCCACAGGCGTCGGTGCGCTTTCCGGTGCGTCTGCCGGCTGCTGCGATGGTTGCGCCGCCGGAGCCTCGCTCACGGGCGCAACTGACGGTTGTTCCGATGTCGCGGCAACCTGTTGCGCGGGCATTGCCGCACTTTCGGATGTCGGCGGCGCCGCAGCTTCTACGGCCGGCGAGACGACGCCCTCGGACACCCCGGAGGACGCCTCGGCCGATTGCGGCCCTGAAGCCGTCCGACAGGCCACGGTCCCGAAGATCAGAACAAGGCTGAGCGAAACAACAGGCAACCACGCAAAATGAACAGGCTTGCTCATGGACATATTCCTCATTTCATCAGTGAATCACTTTGTTCAATGGATACGTGATGATCCCGCTGGCCCCTGCCCTCTTCAGCGCCGGCACCAGAGACCTTTCGACCTGGTCATCCACGATCACCTCGATGGCGATGTATTCCGAGTCGGCCAGGCTCGATATTGTGGGGCTCTTTTCCGCCGGCAGGACCTTGAGAATGGCATCCAGGTTGTCCTTTCGGACGTTCATCTTCAGGCCGACCTTACTGCGGGCCTCGATGGCGGCTTTCAGCAGAATCGAAATATTCTCGATCTTCTCCCGCTTGAAATCATCCTGCCAGGCCGTCTTGTTGGCGATCATCCGCGTCGTCGAGACGATCACCGTGTCGATGATGCGCAGGTTGTTCGCGTGCAGGGACGTTCCCGTTTCGGTCAGCTCGACGATGGCGTCGATCAGGCGGGCCTTGACTTCCGTGGCGCCCCAACTGAATTCGAGCTTCACGTCGATCTTGCGTTCCTCGAAGTACCGCTTCGTCACGTTGACCAGCTCGGTGGCGATCACGCCGCCCTGCAGGTCCTCGGGGCGGGTGACGCTCGACTCGTTGGGCACGGCCAGCACCCAGCGCGTGGGATTGCTCGTCGCCTTGCTGTAGGGCAGCTCGCA
>JAFGCA010000297.1 GCA_016932895.1 Sedimentisphaerales bacterium
CCTGTTCCTGGCGGTCGCGGCCGACGACCCGCTGGCCGTCGACCGGACGGTCGAGCGGTTTACGGCCTATCGCCAGGGTAAGGGCTCGGCCGAGCTCCACGTGTTCCAAATGGGAGCGCATGGCTTCGTCAACAAGGGGGGCGGCGCCGACCACTTCATGGATCGCCTGGAAGAATGGCTCGTGGCCAACAAGCTCTTGGCGAAGTCGCCCACCGCCCTGGGCCTGGCGTCAAAACCCGTTGACGACGCGCCGGAGCGCCGCGCGCGACATCAGCCCACCGTGCCGTCGGTCTACAAGGAAATGCCCTTTGTCGAAACCGCCGCCGAGCCGGCGCTGACGCCCGAAGAGAAGCAGCGCGGATACGCGTTGTTCCACCGTCCTATCACGGAGCCGGTATATCCGAATACCAAGCCGCTCGCCCAGGAGCGTCTGGAACAGCTCGTGGCCTTCGCCACCCCAGGGGAGTTCGAGCCGCTGACCTTCAGCCTCTACCCGGTGCGCGACCTGCAGAATCTCAAGGTGCGGTGCTCGTCATTGACTTGTGAGGCCGGCGCGATTCCCACGGCTGCGATCACGGTGCGCTTGGTCACCTATTGGAACGTCGGATATCCTTGGTGGCTCGACCAACTAATCACACCCGGTGACCGGGGCAAGCCCCCCGCGGTTGACACCGGTGTGCTGCAATTGGGGACAACCTACATGGATCTACCATTCGACGACATCCTCAGAGACGGCTTCTGCTGGGCCGAGTATACCTTGAAGATTGACGATACTGCCCGTCTGCGTGTGGCCAAGGCCATCATGGACGTTCTCGAAAGACACACGATGTCGAGGCTTTGGCGCTCCCCCGATCCGAGGGCCGAACGGTTTGTACTTTGTCCCTCTGATTATCGGGTGGTCGATTACGTTCGGTACTGGAGTGAACGGACCGGCATCAGCTACCGCCGGATCGTCCAGTGGATCGGCATTCCGCGCAGCAAGTTCTACTAGTCCTTAATCAAGCGACGCTTTCGCGATAGTTGCAGGAAAAGCTTGAACTCATCCGTGTTTTCCGGGGTCTTAATGGTATAGGACCGATTCCTGGAACCCGAAGCAAGGAGGATTTCGAGTGAACCGAAAGACAAGGAAACGCTTGCAGAAGATCAAGCGGCGGATCGAGCGACGGCTGGAAGGGACACGGGAGGATCTTGGTCGGCCCATGTTCGGCACCGAAGGCCTCCGCGTGGAACTGGCCGACAAGGTGCGGGCCATCGGCGTCGGCGGCATTGGCCTCGTACACCAGCTGGCCCGCCACGCGGGGCTGGTCGAGGCGATCGACCGCCGCGTGCACGTCTTGAAGAACCATCGCCCCTATCACGAGTCGGATCACGTGTTGAATCTGGCCTACAACGCCTTGTGTGACGGCGTCCGCCTGGAGGACATCGAATTGCGACGCAACGATGAAGTCTTCCTCGATGCCCTGGGCACGGAGCGGATTCCGGATCCGACAACGGCCGGGGACTTCTGCCGCCGCTTTGACGAGACCGACATCCGTTCTCTGATGGAAGCCTTCGACGAGGCCCGGTTGAATGTCTGGGCCCCGCAGCCGCCGGCATTCTTCGACCGGGCGACCATCGACCTCGATGGCATTCTGGTCGTGACCACCGGCGCGTGCAAGCAGGGGATGGACATCTCCTACAAGGGCACCTGGGGCTATCACGTGTTGATCGTCTCGCTGGCCGAGACCGGCGAGGTGTTGCGGCTGGTCAATCGTCCGGGCAATCGCCCCAGCCAGGAGGGGGCCGCGGCCGAAGCCGATGCGGCGATTGCCCTGTGCCGGCGGGCAGGCTTTGGCACGATCGTGCTCCGTGGGGATACGGCCTTCAGCCAATCGGAGAAGCTCGATGCGTGGGACGCCGACGGCGTGACGTTCTACTTTGGCTACAAGGCCATGGCGAATCTCCAAGCCCTCGCCGATCAACTGCCGAAAAGCGCCTGGGACATGGTCCTGCGGGCGCCGCGGTACGAGGTGAAAACCGAGCCCCGAGAACGCCCCACGAACATCAAAGAGCAGATCGTACGCCGCCGCGAGTTCGAGGTACTCCGGCCGCAGCGGGAGGAGTACGCCGAGTTCGAATACCGGCCGGTCGGGTGTGAACGGTCCTATCGAATGGTGGTTCTGCGGAAGAAGATCGCGCATGAGAAGGGCCAGGCGCGTCTGTTCGACGAGGTCCGTTACTTCTTCTACATCACCAACGACTGGGCCCTGTCGGCCGAGGAGGTGATCTTCGAGGCCAACGACCGCTGCAACCAGGAGAACCTCCTGGCCCAATTGTCCGGCGGGGTGCGTGCATTGTCGGCGCCGGTGGACAATCTGCTGAGTAACTGGGCGTACATGGTCATGACGGCCCTGGCGTGGAACCTCAAAGCCTGGTGGGCCCTGTCCCTTCCCGAGCAGCCCCGTTGGCGTCAGCAACATCAGGCTCAGAAGCGGCAGGTCCTGCGGATGGAGTTCCGCACGTTCCTCAACGCGTTCATCAAGATCCCGTGCCAGATCCTTCGCACAGGACGACGACTGGTCTATCGTGTACTCCACTACAACATCCATTTGCCCGTGTTCTTCCGGCTGTGCACCGCTCTACGCTGTTGACCAGAGCCGATCCCGAAGCCGGAGTCCGGATGCTCCGGTCCGCCACCACCCTCTACGGCACAAAGGTGCCACCGAAAGCCACCATGCAGCACCGAACAACCGGAACCAGGCGACGACGTCAGCGGCGTCTCCAGGGTCAGTCCGCGCCGGTCGCCGCTCCAAGAATTGCCCGCCAATCACCCGAAGGCATTCGCTTGTTTAAGGTCTAGTGGCGAGAACGCTATGGGAAGGTCAACGAGCACAATGCCTGGATCCCGAGGGACTTCTGGCTTCGTGACTGGGAGAAGCAGGCCATACTGGACTTCAGGAGCACGCATAGCCGTGAGGGGTACCGCCGCATGACCTACATGATGCTCGACGCCGATACCGTGGCCGTCAGCCCCAGCACGGTCTACCGAGTCTTGCAGGACGCCGGAGTCCTGCACCGGTGGAATCGGGATCACACCTCCAGCAAGGGCCAGGGCTTCAAGCAGCCGGTCAGGCCCCATGAGCACTGGCATATCGACATCTCGTATATCAACATCCAGGGGACATTCTATTACCTGTGCAGCGTCCTGGACGGCTATAGCCGGTACCTCGTGGCCTGGGATCTCCGGGAATCCATGACCGAACGCCATGTGGAGATCGTGCTCCAGCGGGCCCACGAGCGGTTCCCTGAGGCTCGGCCCCGGATCATCTCGGATAACGGACCCCAGTTCATCGCCAAGGACTTCAAGCAGTTCGTCCGACTGAACGGAATGACTCACGTGCGAACCAGCCCGTATTATCCGCAGAGCAACGGCAAGATGGAGCGTTGGCACCAATCCGCGAAGACCGAGTGCATCCGACCGCAGACACCGCAATCCCTGGAAGAGGCCCTGCGCATCGTGACGAAGTATGTCGAGCACTACAATACGGTTCGCCTACACAGTGCGATCGGTTACGTAACGCCCAAGGACAAGCTCGAAGGACGAGCCGAACAGATCCTGGCCGCCCGCGACGCCAAGCTCGAAGCGGCCCGGCAG
>JAFGCA010000298.1 GCA_016932895.1 Sedimentisphaerales bacterium
ACGCCCGGACGCACGGCGTCCAGCCGGTCGCGCAATTCCCGCATTCCTTCGTGAAGCGTATCGAGAAATATGCCATCGGCCTCAATGGTCGAGACGAGTTCGGCCAGCATCTCGACGTCAGACCTGGCCTCCCGGCGGGTCCCAGTATCCCAGGGATTGTAGTTGATGAAGACCTTGACGCCTCGCTCGTGCAGGGTGCGGCTGAGTTCCCGCAGTCCGGCCAGACCCCCGGGCATGTCGCGGTAGAAATCGAACTGGTTGCGGTCGTCGAAGCCAATCCTCGGGTACGCATGCCACAGGACCACGGCATCATAGCCGCCGAACTCCGCTCGTCCTTCGTCCAGATACGCCTCGATCGTGTACCGACGGCTGACGGGATCGTAAAACCGCTGATCGCACATCATCACGAAACAGCACGAGTAGCATGACGGAACCCACGCAAATTCCTCTCGCCGATAGAGACCGCCATCGTAGTTCAGACGCTGTCGCATCTGCTGCCGCGCAGCTGCAAGCTCAGCGCGCCAGAAGTCCCACTGCAATCGATTCGACGGCGCCGCTACCAGAGGCTTGATCTCAATACGATAGACATCGGGACTGCCGGGAGCAGCGCCATTGACAGACGCGGCAATCATTCCCCAAAGCAAAACAGACAACATGGCTGATTCTCCACCCCATTCCACAGAGCGCACTTGCGGTGTTCTTCATATCACAAAGCCGACACACGCCCCGTGGCATGAACCGGTCCCACAAAAGAAGCCGGCTTGTCCCCTCGCAGGACAAGCCGGCAGACATCTTCGCTGAGACCCTCGCGAATACCGAGAGAATCAGGTCCAATCAGGACTTCAGCCGTCGAGGGTCCAGCCTTGGCGGTACTTGCGGCCCAACAGTTCGTTGGCCTCGGGACAGTTCGTGACTTCGCCCGTGGCGGCGTCGTACTCGAGCTTCTTCCCCACGCGGTAGGCCACCAGGCCCAGGAGCATGGTCTCGATCATTGTGCCGCTGTAGTCGAAGTCACACGAGGTCTTGAGGCTGGGGTTCTTGCAGGCGTTGATCCACTCCTTCTGGAAATGCCCAACGTCCGGAAGCATCTGGTCTTTCGGCCGGCGATCGTAGTAGCTCATGTCCGCGTCGTCGCCGAACGGGATTACCAGACGGCCGGTGAAGTCGCTGATCAGGTAGCCCTTGGTGCCCTTGAACATGGCGCCGTGCCCGATCTTGTTCAGATCGACCCAATCCCGCGGGGAACGGGGCATCGCGCCGCCCTGATACCAGTGGACGCCGATCTCGCCACGCCAGTCGTTGGCCGGCAGCCTGCAGTGGAACTCCATCTCGACCGGCGTCACGTCCGGGTTGAACGGTTCGCCCTTGGCCTCCATCGTCGTCGGCAGCCCGGAAGTGACGGCGGCGTCCCAGACGATATCCATCGTGTGACTGCCCATGTCGCCGATCTGCCCGGTGCCGAAGTCCCAGTACATGTTCCACTGGAGGCAGTTCATGCCGGGGCCGCCGGAGAAGTAGCCGGGGTTATAGGGATGGAACGGCGACGGTCCGATCCACAGATCATAATGAAAATGGGCCGGCGGCTCACCCTCGGCGGGCAGGTACCCGGGCCGGGGGATCTTCCGGTTGCCCCAGGCGTAGACATCGGCCAGTTTGCCGATCGCGCCGTCGCGGATCAACTCCTGCACGCGGTTGAAGTTCGGATAGGCATGACGCTGCATGCCGACCTGCGTCGCAATCTTGTCCTTCTTCCTGAGCCAGTGGGCGCGGACGAGGCGGGCCTCCTCCACGCTGATCGCCAGCGGTTTCTCCATGTAGCAATGCAGGTTGCGGTTCAGCGACCAGTTGGCGATGAAGGCGTGCGTGTGGTCGGCCGTGCAGCAGACAACGGCGTCGATATCCTTCTGGTCGAGACACTTGCGCCAGTCGACGTACTTCTTGGCCTTGGGGAACCGCTTGGCGCCGAACTCGAGGTGTTCCTCGTCCACGTCGCACAGGGCAACCACGTTCTCGTCCTGAAGGGCGCCAAAGTGGGCCTCGCCTCGGCCCCATGTCCCGATCAGGGCCACGTTGAGCTTGTTGCTGGGCGCACTGGCGCCGGAGAGCACGCCGCTGGGCAGAATAAGCAGTCCAGCCCCCGTCACTGAAGTCTTGAGGAAGTCACGTCGTTGCATGCTGTTGTCCTCCCGTTGTTGTGAGGTTCCGGTTTGTGAAGTTCGTCACTTGAACTGAGATTTCCCATTTGACCTCGCCCGGCTACGCCGCCGGGCCGTATACCGCCATTATACCAGCACCCTCCCTGCCGTTGCGCCTACCGCTTTTCAGACTTTTCTTTTCACGACACAACAGCCTTTCGAACCGTCCACGCAGGAGCCGCACCGACCTGTAGCCCTAAGCCGTCAAGACTCACCGCAACGCGACAGCGCGGCCACGCCGTCCTTTCAACCGCAGCGATGAGCCGACCGGCCCGCATCGCGGGCATCACAGCCGCGCAGCACACATCTGCCCGCCATATGTTTCGGACCGGCCCACGAACCCCTGCGGCACCCTCCTATTTGCGCTGGAGGTACTCGCGCAAGACCTTCTCATAACACTCGTCACACAAAACGACCTCCCTGCCCTTTTGATACGCCGGGTTGATTTCCCGGTACTCCAAAGGCGTCTTTTTGCATTTGTCACATATAGCCATCTTTTCATCCACCCCCTTACAGTTGTTTGAATACGAAGGCGGCGGTGAGACATCCGCCCCGTCGCTCCCGCACAGCGCCGCCCAAGTCACCAGGGGCGAGCTACCCCGCCCGCCCCGTCTCGCACTCATTCGCCGTTCTTGGCCAGTTCCTCGTCAATCAGCGCCGAGGCTTCGTGCTTCGTCACAGTCGCCGGGAACCGGATGTTCAGCTTCTTCATAAACTGCTTCTGCTTTTCCGTCGCCGGCCCGGTGCCCTGTGTCGCTCGTTCTGTGCGTATCTCTCCTGACCGCCTGTCCTTGGAGATCTCCTGCAGGATCGCAATCGCTACAGCGTCACTGTTGACCTTCTCTGAGATCCCATCGAAAAGCGCGATATAGGAATCCACCCTTTGTTGTGTATCAGTTTCCATCTTCTCGTCCACCTCCTTACAAGTATTTGAGTATGAAGGTGACGGCGGGCAGTCGCTGCCCGGCTCGCCGCCCTGTTGTTCATCCGCCGGTTCCGCCACTTCAACCAGCGGGCAGACGGCCCAGTCCTGTCTGTGCACCTTCCAGATCCGTGGGCCCAACCGCTTCAACTCACCCTCGGAGAAGTAGCCGAACTCGGCACACTCCGGGCAGACTGACAGCCGCACGTATCCGAAGAGAATCTGGTCATTCTTGTAGACCTTGCCGCCGATGACGCTGTCCTGCCTCCAGGCCTTTTCAGTCACGAACCAGTAGCTGCCGTCGAAGCTTTCGTATATTTCGATGACGGGCTGGCCTTTGAT
>JAFGCA010000299.1 GCA_016932895.1 Sedimentisphaerales bacterium
CGGCCCCCCGTCCGGCAACAAGTACGACACGCTCGGCTACGGGCTTTTCGCGCCGTTTGTGCTGAGGCAGGTTGCGGTCGGCGAGACTCACGATTCCCGCATCAATGCGTCGTTGCAGAGACATCATGACCTCGCCGCCGAGCACACTCGTCTCTTGATTTACCGCAATGCCGGCACACCTGCTGAGCAAGAGCGCAAGCGGAAGCAGATTGAAGAGAATCGCAGACTCGCTGCGGAAATTGAGAAGAACGAACTCGACGGCTATGAGCGAGTGGCCACCGACGCCACGGAGCCGTGTTTCGAGGAAGACAACTATGCCATCAAGGTCACGGGAAAGGCGACGCACGATATTCGCGCGAACGAACTGCTGCTGCTCCATGCAGACGGCGTCTTCCGCACGATGGGGACGTTTCCAAAGCTCACAACCACAGGCAGGGGTTGGTACTTCCGGCCGGATCGAGCCATTCCCCGCGGAAAGTGGTTCGTCGCGAAGTGCATCCAGGACGCACCCGAGGAGATCGAAAACGTCAAGCGGGGATTCATGCCCGGTTCCAGCCGAGCTCGCGACCCGGCCCGAGCCTACCGTACCCAGGTGGAGCTGCTTCGCTAGTCGCGGCGTCGAAGACATGTTGAGGCGACGTCGCGGAGTGAAAGGTGGGAGCCGTGCGGTGCGTCGTTGTGAAATCCCTTGAGGTTCGCCACGTTTCTTGTCCTTACGTCCCCAAGGTAGTCACGTTCTCGAACGTCAGGTACAGGGCAGAGGGACCTCTTGCGGCACCAGGCCAGCCAGTGGTAGCATACGGCCATGTCCACTTCTCGGCGTGATATGACGGGCGCCATGGACCGGCGACAACGAGCGCCGCGCAACCGAACGCTCGTCCTTTCGGATGCCGATCGCCGCCGGTGTTCGGAGGCGCTGCGCCACGTCGACGAGCCCGTTTCGCTCGCGGAGATCCTGGACGCGACGATCTGCCAGGACGTGTTCACCGTCCTGCCGCTGCTGCCGCCGGGTGTTTTCGATCTTGTCGTTGCCGATCCGCCGTACAACCTGACCAAGGGGTTCAACGGCGGCACTTTCAGGCAAACGACGCTCGATGACTACGAGGCGTGGCTGGATTCGTGGGTTCCCGAGATCCGCCGGCTGCTGAAACCCTCCGGTTCGGTCTACGTGTGCGGCGACTGGCGATCCTCGGCCGCCATACACCGCGTGCTGCTGCGCCATTTCGCGGTCAGGAACCGAATCACGTGGGAGCGCGAGAAGGGCCGCGGGGCGAAAGGGAACTGGAAGAACAACAGCGAGGATATCTCGTTCGCGACAGCGTCGGACGACTACGTGTTCAACGTCGACGCCGTGAAGCTGAAGCGGCGGGTGATGGCCCCCTACACGGACGAGAACGGGAAGCCGAAAGACTGGCAGCGGACCGGGCGGGGCGGCTTTCGCGCGACGCACCCGTCGAACCTCTGGACCGATCTGAGCGTCCCCTTCTGGTCCATGCCCGAGAACACCGATCATCCGACGCAGAAGCCTGAGAAGCTCCTGGCGAAACTCTTGCTGGCCAGTACCAACGTCGGCGACGTGGTTTTCGACCCGTTCGCCGGCTGCGGCACGACCTCGGTGGTTGCCAAGAAGCTCGGCCGGCACTTCGTCGGCGTCGAACGCGATCGGGAGTACTGCTGCTTGGCCCAACGGCGTCTGGAACTGGCCGAGTTGGACCGGAGCATCCAAGGGTACGAGGACGGAGTCTTCTGGGAACGCAACACGCTCGGCGAGCGAACGAATGGCCGCGGTGCAAAGACCGCTTCCCGGAAGGATGATCCAACGCTGTTCTGATCACGTTGCCAGCAGTGGTATTCTCCTGACGTATTCGGGAAGCCCTGTTAGAATAACCGAGACTCGCCAGCGATCGCGCGGCCGCGCGAGGCGGACATTGCCTGTCGCGCGATCCGCAGCAGCGAAGGAGCCTTTGTCGTGACGGCACCAAGCCTGGTTACGGAATTGGTCGAGAAGTTCGACGCCCAGAAGGGGGCCTACCGCTCGCCGCAATACAATGAGGCGCAGACGCGGCAGGAGTTCTTGAACCCCCTGTTCGAGGCCCTCGGCTGGGACGTCTACAATCGTAAGGGCCACAGCGAGACGTACAAGGAAGTCATCCACGAAGATGCGATTCGAGTAGGTGGGCGGACCAAAGCGCCCGACTACTGCTTCCGTGTCGGCGGCGGTGTTCGCACGTTCTTCGTCGAGGCCAAGAAGCCGGCGGTCGACGTTCACGAAGCCATCGAGCCGGCCTACCAACTTCGACGCTACGCTTGGTCGGCGAAGCTGCCGCTGGGCATCCTCACGGACTTCGAGGAACTCGCGATCTACGACTGCCGCATCCGTCCCGTCAAGACCGACAAGGCGTCGACCGCCCGGGTGAAGTACCTCAAATACACCGACTACGTGGACCGCTGGAGCGAACTGTACGACTTGCTTTCGCCGGAGGCGATCCGCCGCGGTTCGATCGAGAAGTTCCTCGGGAGCCGGAAGGTCAAGAAGGGCACGGCCGAGGTGGACGTCGCGTTTCTCGCGGAAATCGAGTCGTGGCGGAATGACCTGGCTCGGAACGTCGCGACGCGCAATCCCGGCGTCTCACAGCGGGACCTCAATTTCGCCGTCCAGCGGACGATCGACCGGATCGTGTTTCTGCGGATCTGCGAGGATCGCGGCGTCGAGCCCTACGGCGTGCTCCAGAAACTCTTGAACGGCTCGGCGGTCTACGCCCGGCTCGGCGAAGTGTTCCAGCGGGCCGACGAGCGTTACAACTCGGGCTTGTTCTATTTCACGCGGGAACCGGGGCGCCTCGACCCGCCGGACGAGATGACCCTCGCGCTGGAGATCGACGACAAGGCCCTGAAGGACATCCTCAAGAACCTCTACTTCCCCGACAGCCCCTACGAGTTTTCGGTCCTCCCGGCCGAGATTCTCGGGCAGATTTACGAGCAGTTTCTGGGCAAGGTCATTCGCCTGACCAAGGGCCACCAGGCGCGGGTCGAGGAAAAGCCCGAAGTTCGCAAAGCCGGTGGCGTCTACTACACGCCCTCGTACATCGTCGACTACATCGTCCGTCAGACCGTCGGCCGGTTGGTCAAGGGCAAATCGCCTCGCGGGGTCGGGAAGCTCCGGGTGCTGGACCCGGCGTGCGGGTCCGGCTCGTTCCTCATCGGCGCGTATCAGTTTCTACTCGATTGGCACCGTGACTGGTACGAGGCCCACGAACCGCAGAAACACGCCCGGGGACGAAACCCCAAGGTCTATCGCGGTCGCGCGGGCGAGTGGCGGCTGACGACGGCCGAGAGAAAGCGGATCCTGGTGAACAACGTCTTCGGCGTCGACATCGACTCACAGGCGGTCGAGGTCACGAAGCTGTCCCTGCTGCTCAAAGTCCTCGAAGGCGAGTCGCGCGAGACGCTCGACAGTCAGTTTCGCCTGTTCCACGAGCGGGCGCTGCCGGACCTGGGCGGCAACATCAAGTGCGGCAACTCGCTCGTCGAGCCCGACTACTACACCGGCCGCCAGCGGGAAATGTTCGACGAGGACGAACTGTACCGCGTCAACGCCTTCGACTGGCGGGCGGAGTTTCCCGAAATCCTCAAAGGCAAGAACCCTGGCTTTGACGCGGTGATCGGCAATCCGCCGTACGTGTTGTTGCAGTCGCTCGGTTCGCCGGTCATGGAAGAATACTTGTCGAATAGGTACGAGTCCGCGGCGTACAAGATAGACACCTACCACGTGTTCTTGGAACAGGCGTGTCTGCTTGCGAAGGATGCAGGTATGGTCGGCATGATTACTCCGAACACGTATCTTCGCAATAAGTATGCGATTGCCTTGCGACGATTCTTGCTGCAGCGTGCGGAGGTCATGGATCTTCTGTTGTTTGACTTCGGAGTCTTTCCGCGCGTGAGCGTCGACACGGTAGTGACCATATTGCAGCGCGCACAGGAGCCGGATGATGATCACCAGATCGCTCTTCACCGAGCCTCGTCCGTCGAAGAAATGAGTTGTATCGGGACAGTGCGTCAGCGGAAGTGGAAGCTGCAGGCTGACATGAGTTTCGGCTTGCCGCAAGACGGCATGGCGGCGCGAATCACGAAACACATGGAAGCGTGCTCGGTCCGGCTCGGGGAGTTCGCGACCGCCTATTTTGGAATTCAAACGCACGGCCGCGAGCAGTACGTGCAGAAGAGGCTCCGCGGGGCGAACTGGAAGCCGGCCTTGGACGGAGAGAATATCAGTCGATACGCGCTCTCCGGCCCGCGGGAGTACGTATGCTTGAATCCGGAGGCAGTCAAGAGCGGCGGAAACTCCGACGTGTACGAGCAAGAGCGTATTGGCGTGCGACAAATCGGCCGTCGGCCCATCGCCACACTGCTTCCGGCCGGCTGGTATTCGCTGAACACGATCTACAACGTCTATTTCACGCGAAACGTCGAATACTGCCTCAAGTACATACTGGGCCTTTTATGCTCGAAGCTCCTCGGCTTCTACTGGGAACAACATCATTTCGATCAGAAACGCACATTCCCGAAGATCAAGAAGGCCCCGTTGCTGTCAATACCCGTCCGCAAAATCAACTTCGACG
>JAFGCA010000300.1 GCA_016932895.1 Sedimentisphaerales bacterium
GATGCATGAGCGGCCGGAGCAATTCAAAGAACTTCTCTCGTGAAGAAGTGCTCCCGTCGCTAGCAAGGTGGGCGCCAACCGCACTGAGGTCTTCTCGCCGTCGACGCTTCCGCCGATAGACCCAGTCGCCGCGGAGCTTTTCCTTATGGCGCTTGATCTGTCGGCTCAATTCATCAGCCACTTTGTCGAACGACTCCTCCCAGGACTCCGCGACTTCCTCGGCCACCAGAGTGCTCGTCGGGAGATGAACAACCGCCTTGGTCTCAAAACGTTCGGGGTGGGGAAGCGTGTTGACCGTCAGCCACATTTCCCGCAACGGATCGGGAAAACGCTTTAAGAGCCGTTCCAGGCGAGGCAGCTTCTCTTCCCAGTAATCCCGCATGTGCGGCTTCAAATAATCCGAGCACGCACGAAAAGCCCAATGCACTTGCATGACATTGCTCTCCGCCTGCGTTCTATTAAACGTCTTCATCCTCGTCGGGGATCAGCATCATGGCATCCAGGGCGTCGTCATAGGAGTCATAGGGACCCCGATCCACCAGACGCGCCCCCCGCAGAGCGGCCGTCTCTTCAGCCGTGCTGTCCGGCGGTACTTGAGCCACCGTCAAGCCCTCTTCCACCTCGATAATCGCGAAACAAGGCATGGCAAGCCTCCACAAACTCCAGCGACGCCGGGGCGATCAGTTTCGCGCCGGCTCGACGTTTTCGGTCTTCCTTCCGTTGTGCACGATTCTCTCAACGTAACAACAGGACGCAAATGACGTGCCGTCTGGAGCGGAACGCCCGCAGGCTGGCGAACCCAGCGACCAAGCAGAGGCCCTCAGCCGTAAGACTTCGCACGCTGCCGGGCGGCGGGGCTGAGAAGACCCGTCGGCGGACAAAAAGTCACCCCTGCGATGGTCGGCTCCGGTCAATTTGGCCGGATCGAGAGGAGACGCCTGATGGTGGCCTCTCTGGCCGGAACGAACGTAACTGTAACGTGTTGTTGGATAGGCTGTTAGATTCAGGCACTGCGTACGGATACCGCACTCCAGAGACAGCCCTTTTGGCACGACGCGTGCAAAAGGATCTGCCGCAGTCGGCTAGGTTGTCAAACGCGAAGCAGTTCATCCAGTCATCTGGTGGCCCGTGAGAAGGAGATAGACCATGTCGCCAACTAAACGTAAGTTCATCGCGCGAGTGGAAGTCCTGTGCGTTGCCGTTCTGCTAGCGGCCTTGGTGTCGCTTGTGCCTGACATCGTTTCGCGGTTTTCCTATGCCGCCGAGCGAGGAAAGGCGGAGGCGGCCCGAGAACAACTTAGTCGGGCGGCAGATTTGACGGAAGCTTTTCAGAACGTCGCCGATGCATTGCGGCCCTCCGTGGTAAGCATTAGCTCCGTGAAGAAGATCCGCCCTATGGTGCGGCGACCCGATCAACAGTTCCGTGAGTGGCCTGAAGAGTTCGGCCGCTTCTTTGGCGACGATTTCTTTGATCGCTTCTTCCAATATCGAATCCCCGAAGGGGGATTTGAGCAGCGTGGCTTGGGCACTGGGGTCATCGTGAACGAGGATGGTTACATTCTCACGAACGACCACGTTGTTGCCGGCGCGGATGAGGTAACCGTGATCCTTTCCGATGATCGAAGGTTCACAGCAGAAGTTGTGGGTACAGACGACAAGTCCGACGTAGCGGTGCTGAAAGTCGACGCCGAACACCTTGTGCCGGCGCAACTGGGAGACTCCGACTCCATCAAAGTCGGCGAGTGGGTCCTTGCCATCGGAAGTCCATTCGGATTGGACCAGACCGTGACTGCGGGCATCGTCAGCGCGAAAGGCAGGGCCAACGTGGGAATTGCCGACTACGAGGATTTTATCCAGACCGACGCGGCGATCAATCCCGGAAACAGCGGGGGCCCCTTGGTGAACATGGAGGGCCAAGTCATCGGGATCAACACGGCGATTGCGTCGCGCAGCGGTGGCTACGTGGGTATCGGGTTCGCGATTCCCAGCAACATGGCCCGTACGATCATGGAGAACATCATTGATGACGGCCGGGTCGAACGCGGTTGGTTGGGCGCGATGATCCAGGATCTATCCGAAGACCTGGCAGAATCGTTCGAATTCGATTCGACCGATGGTGCGTTGGTCGGCGACGTGGTGCCCGACGGGCCCGCGGACAAGGCGGGACTTCGGGCGGGCGACATCATCACGAAGTTCAACGGCAAGCCGGTTCAGAAGGCTGCCCAGTTGCGGAATGCGGTCGCGAGCACCGCCCCTGAAACGAAAGCAAAGCTGGAAGTCTTCCGAGACGGCGAAATCAAGAGCCTGACGGTGACCATCGGCCTCCTGGAAAGTCAGTTCGTCGCAGGCAAGGGCACGCAGTCGGCCCTGGACCTTGGGATGACCGTCCAGACCTTGACGCCGGAGATGGCGCGGCAAGCGGGTTTCGACGAAGACGAGAAGGGAGTGATTGTGACTCAGGTCGAGCCGGGGAGCCTGGCAGCTCGCGTCGGCATTCGGTCCGGAGACCTGATTGTCGCGGTCGGAACGACGCGGATCAATGATCTGACCGACTTCCGCGAAGCGATGAAGGAAGAAGACGTCAAACGCGGCGTCCGGATGCAGGTGAAACGTGAGGGGATCCAGCGGTTCGTGTTCATGAAGAACACCGACTAATCGTCACCTGCTGGAATGCCCTTATCGGCGCAGCCCGGCCTCTTCGCTTCATACCTTTGGGCGGCCGGGCTCGCCTCTTTTCGTACCTTCTCATGCTTTCTTACC
>JAFGCA010000301.1 GCA_016932895.1 Sedimentisphaerales bacterium
GATGTCCTTGCCGGCCTGGGCGGCGGCGACGGACATGAGTGCGTGCCAGTGGGGGGGTGTGACGATATGGACGACGTCGATATCCGGGCGGGCGAGGACCTCGCGGAAGTCGTGGTAGCCGCGAACGCCGCTGTCCTCGACGAGGCTCAGGCCCTGGGCCAGGTGGTCGGCGTCGACGTCGCACAAGGCGAGCGTGCGGGCGCCGGGGTACTGGATGTGCCCCTTGCCCATGTTGCCCACGCCGATGATGGCGCGGGTGATCTCTTCGCTGGGCGGCGTGTAGCCGGCGCCACCGAGCACATGGCGCGGCACGATCGTAAAGGCCGCACCGGCGGCGAGTGAACCCTTGAGAAACCCTCGTCGTGTCAGTCCCTGTTTTTTCATGATTTTTTCCTCTACTTGACGGCTGGATCCTCTTGGGCGGGCTGGGCGACGTTCTTTTCACGGAAGAAGATCGCGAACAACAGCGCCACTACGGCCGCCATGGCGGCAGGAATCAGCCAGATCGCCTTCCAATTATGGGTTACTGCACCGTCGATCGCCGTCTGTTCGTAATGCCCGGTGACCCAGCCGTTGATGAGGTTTCCGATCACCATGCCTACGCCGAGTGTCACGAACGCGATGAATCCCTGGGCATTGGCCCGAATTTGCGTCGGGGCCTTCTTGTCGACGTAGATCTGGCCGGTGACGAAGAAGAAGTCATAGCACACGCCGTGGAGCAGAATGCCCAGGTAGAGCAGGGCCGTCAGGCTGCCCGTGTCGCCGAATGCAAAGAAGGCGTAGCGCGCCACCCACGCCAGCATGCCTATGAGCAGCATGTACTTGACGCCGAGCCTGGCGAAGAAGAACGGCATGACCAGCATGAAGAATATCTCCGACATCTGGCCGAACGTCATCTTCGCCATTGGGTTGGGCAGGCCGATCTCGCCCAGGAACCCATTGGCCGACTGGTAGTAGAACGCCAGCGGGATGCACACCAGGAACGAAGCTACGATAAACACCGCAAACGAAGGATTCCGCATCAGCCCCAGCGCATCGAGACCCAGTATGTCTTTGACCCGTACCTTTTCGCCCTTGGCCTTGGGCGGGGTGTGCGGCAGAAAGAAGCAGAACACGCCCAGCGCCAGGGATACTACTGCCGCGATTCGCATCGGCCAGTGCGTCGCCTCGATTGATTCTCCGCCGGTGATGACCTTGGGCACGAACCAGCCTACCGCCAGCCCGGCGACGATCCACCCGATCGTGCCGAGCACGCGGATGCCGGGAAACTCTTGACCTGGATCGTCCATCTGGTGAAACGACACGGCATTCACCAGCGCCAGCGTGGGCATGTAACACAACGCATACAACAGCAGCACCCAGAAAAACGCACCCGGCGCAGTCACCGTCGAGGCCCACCACAGGGCGGCTCCGCCGAGCAGATGCAGAACGCCCAACACCCGCTCGCCCGGAAAGAATTTATCCGCAATCATTCCCACAAAAAACGGCGAGAGTATCGCCGCCCATCCCGTCGTGCTGTACGCGTTGCCGATCTCCAGGCCACTGAACTTCAACTCGCTCAGATACCGCCACATGGGCACGAACCATGCTCCCCAGACGAAGAACTGGAAAAACATCATGATGGACAACTGGATTCGCGTTTTACTCGTCATGCTCGTCTCCTGTATCCTACCGGACTACCCCCAACCATCCCAGGGTGTGTTTAGTATTGCACAAGTCTCTCCACGGCCTTGCGGATGTCGCCGAGGCGGTCGTGGCCGGCCTCGCGTTCGATGGCGAGGGCTCCGGTGTAGCGGATCTCCTCAAGGACTGACAGAAACGCTTCGGGGCCGACCTGCCCATCGCCCCAGGGGACCTCGCTGCCCCACTGTCCCGGTTGCCCGGCCGGCAGAGCGTCTTTGATGTGAACGTGTTGAAGCCACGGTGAAAGGACTCTGACCCCGGAGATCGGGTCTCCCTGGCCGTAGAGGATCATGTTGGCTGGGTCGAAATTGACCCCCAGCGCGCCATGATCCAGCCGTTCGAGGAGTTCTGCCATCTCCTGGGCGGTTTCCTGGCCCGTTTCGAGCAACAGGGTCAGGCCGTTCTCGCCGGCCAGGTCGGCCAGATGGCGGATGCGATCCTCGATCTTGCGGGCGTAGGCTTTTTCCGTGGGATCGATGAACCCCGCGTGCATCGTGAGATGCTTCACCTTCAACTGCCGGGTCACGGCTGCGGCGCCGGCGAAGCGAGCCCGGTTGTCCCGCCAGCAGTCGTCGGGGGCGATGCCTCCCGTGAGCCGTATGCTCTGCAAGGTCGAATAATCCTCCTGGGGGAAGTCGATCATCGTGGCCGTGATGGTCCATAGCTGCTCGGACGCCAGGGCCAGATAGCTTTCCCCGTCCGCTTCCAAGGCGGGTCCGACTGCGAGGTGTAGGTGCTCCAGGCCCAGGGTCCCGAGGCTCTGCACTACCTCCGGAAGCTCCTGCCGCAACGACCAACTGCACAGGCCCAACGGCCACGCTCGAATCTCCATCGCCTTCGTGTCCTCCTATGCCGCCCCGTCGTGTCCCGCGCATGTATCCAATGCGACCGCTTTGCCGAGCCGGAGGGATTCCACTTCGGCCTCGACCAGCCGCAGCGATTCCAGTGCATCGAGCGCCGTGATCACCTTGTTGAGAGCCTTGCCGCAGATGGACTGGGCAAAGTATTCGATCTCGTGCGCGTATCCGTCGCCGGCGTCGAGCTCGGGTGCAAACGCGTCGCCCCGGGCCGGGTACACCGTCAGCGTCGGGGACTTGCGGCAGTCGTAGATCACCGTCGCCTGCTGGAAGATCAGTTCGTAGCCCATGAAGAACCCGAATGCCTCGGTTACGTCCCATCCGGCCTCGGCAAGGACGACGCCGCCCTGGGCCGTTTCGTATCGCGTCGTCAGATGGACGGGCTCGCCCGCGGAATTGCGGGCTGCGAATGTCGTTACGGACCGGGGCATGCCGAGAGCGTACTGGACGAAATCGGCGTCATGAATGTGCAGATCCAGCGCCAGGCCGCCGCTTCGCCTGGGGTCCGCGAGCCATCCGTCGGCGCTCCAGTTGGGCACGGCCGTGAGTCGGTGAAAACTCGCCGCCAGGAGTCGGCCGTATCGGCCCGATGTAATGAGCTCCCTGGCATACGCATACTCGGGCCAGAAGCGGATGCATTGGCCGATTTGGAGCACCTTGCCCGCCTTCTCCGCTGCCGCGATCATCCGCCGGCCCTGTTCGAGCGTCAGCGCCATGGGTTTTTCGCAGAGCACGTGGATCCCGGCGGCGAGGCATTTGCAGGTCACGTCCTCGTGGAGATGCGTGGGGACGGTTACGGAGACGGCGTCGAGCTTCTGTGCGGCGAGCATTTCGTCGAGGTCCTGGTAGAGCTGCATGTCGCCCAGGTCGACCCCCTCGGCGCCGGCGATGTTGCCGACGCTGCCTTGGGCCTGTTCCCGGAGGGCGGGATTGCTGTCGCAGACCGCGACCACTTCCGCGGCCGCCAGGTTCGACCAGTGCCCGCAGTGCATCCGCCCCATGAATCCGAATCCGACGATCCCTACGCTGAGCATCGTGTCACCGTGCCTTTCCCCTTGCGGCCAGGCCTTGTCATGGCGCAGCATCCCCGGGCCGTTCCCAAGGCCGCTGCAGTAAAACCCAAGTCAACACATATACTGCATAACACGGGCGGGTTTCCAGAAATTTTTGCCTTCCGGCGCAGGAAATTCCCGCAAAAGTGCGGGATCGCGTCTTGTACGCCCTGCGGGCCTCGAATTCAGCCCCCGGTCTGTCCCAGCCGAATCGTCGCCCGCACCGGATAGTGATCCGACGGATATCGTTCGTCCCAGTGAATTCTCCAGATATCCGCGGCCTGCGTCTCGACGCCGTCGGGCACGAAGATATGATCGATCTTGTTGCCGTCTCGCCGGCCGGTAAAGCCGCTGAAGGTGCCGACGTCTTCCACGTTCGGAAGGACCAGTCGGAAGGTGTCGTGCATCACCACGGGCGTCTGCTGCGGCAGGATGTCCGTGCCGGGCAATTGTCCTTCGCCCCGGAGGTAGACCATGGCTGGATTGTCCTCGCCGGCATTGAAGTCCCCCATCGCCACAAACGGCTCGGCATGCTCGCGCTCGGCGATTCGTTTGGCCAGCAACTGGGCGCTCTTCTCGCGGCTGGGCTGGGAGCGGTGGTCGAGGTGCACGTTGTAGACGTAGAAGGCCTGGCCCGTGGACCTGTCCCGCAGCCGCACCCAGGTGCAGATGCGGCAGAGCTCATTGCCCCACGTGGCGGAACAGATTTGCGTGGGGGTGTCGGAGAACCAGAACGTGTCGCCGTCGAGGCGATCGAAGCGGTCCTTGTTGTAGAGAATCGCGACGGACTCGCCCCCGGACTTTCCGTCCTGTGCATACGTTCCGAAGGGCTCGTAGTTGCCCAGTTCACCGACGAGGTATTCGACCTGGAAGATGCGGGCCTCCTGCAGGCCGATGACGTCGCAGCCAGATTGCGCGATGGTGTCACGCACCAGTTCCTTGCGCAGGTTCCAATGGTTGGGTCCGTCCTGTGCCAGGCCGTGGCGGATATTGAACGTCATCGTGCCCACCGTCAGGCCCGGGGCGTCGCCGCCGGCCCGCGTTGCATCGAGCGACGCACTGCGCGAACAGCCAAGCCATGGCGCGGCAATGGCCGGGATTACCAACATCAGTGCAAGTCTGCGAAACATGGCTCGTCCTCCGTATCTCGGCGTCATCACACCCCCGCAGGCGGCTTGCCATACGATACGGCCGGCGGGCCGTCATGTCCAGACTTCCTGCGATCAATTCTGAACCGTGCCTCAGTGGTCCAGCTCCATCATTCTCCTGCGGTAGTGCATGTAGCTGCCATAGGACACATTGTCCGGCACGCCGTGGTCGCACGTCGGCACATAGCCGCCTCGCTTGATCATGAACGGGATCACCCGGTCGAGGTAGGCGTCGATGGCTTCGGGGCCCTCCGCCAGGACCCGTTTGTCGATGCCCCCGGTCATGACGAGGTCCGGGTACTTTGCCGCGAGCTCGATGACATCATTGCCGGCAGCCACCTCAAAGGGGCTCATGACGTTCATTCCGATCTCGTGATAATACAGATCCAGCGCTTCGGGCACATATCCGTCGGTGTCCACCTGGACGAACAGCCGCTTGTTCTTCTGTCTGGCTCGCATATTCTCAATGAGCTGTTGATAATAGGGGAAGAGAAACTCACGGAGCATGTCGGGGCTGATCAGGAGCCCGTGATTGTAGCAGATATCTTCGGCCAGGAAGAGCTCGTCGAATTCCACGTGCCCCTGCACCCGGCTCGTCACCGCGTTCGCCAGGTCGAGCCACCGCTGCATCATTCGATGGACGAGGGCGGGATTGTCCACGAAGAGGTAGCAGATGTCCTCGGGCCCGACCAACGACCGCAGGAACATATATCCGCC
>JAFGCA010000036.1 GCA_016932895.1 Sedimentisphaerales bacterium
ACGATCGGGACGATGATCATGTTGATGATCCCGAACATCATCTTGAGAAACTCGATCTCGATGTACTGGCCCGCCAGCTTCTCCATCAGCAGCGGTGTCATCACCGGCGAGACCAGCGTCGAGCAGGACGTCATCGTCACAGACAATGCCACGTTGCCGCCGGCCAGGTAGGTCATCAGGTTGGAGGCGACGCCCCCGGGACAAGAGCCGATCAGGACCACGCCGGCCGCCACTTCGGCACGAAAACCGAAGGCCTTGGCCAGGACCAGGCCCGTGATGGGCATGACGGAGAACTGCAGCACAAATCCGACCAGCACGGGCCAGGGCATCTTGAACACCCGCCCGAAGTCGGCGGTGCTCAACGTCGTCCCCATGCCGAACATGATGATCTGGATCAGCGGGACGATGAGGTACTTTAGATCGAAGCCGGCCCACGTCATGAAGGCCGCCGGATAGAACATGGAGCCCGCCACGAACGCGAAAACCCACACGGTGAAGGCGAAGCTCTTCAGCAATGGATGTCCCATGCAAAACAGGGCCAGAACGGCAAAGGCCCCCACCACCACCGGCCCGGTCTCGCTACGGTAGCCCAGGGCCAGCATCACCACGGTGGCAATCGACAGGAAAAGGAAGACCCAGACAAAGTATCGGGCGGCGGACTGCATGAGTTTTCGCATGTCTCTTCGGCTCCGGACGCTCAACCACAGACGATCATCGAATGTCCCATCACAGATCGTATAGTCTTACACGAATCACGTGGCGCCATCAAGTCTTTCCCGACAGGGGTGGCAGCCTCAAGTCCGCAGGATTTCGGGATGGCGCAACGCCCGGGATTACGCAACGGCACGGGCACACAGCGCATCGGCCATCGCCAGGCGGCGCCTGACGCTGCCACCCGCCGTATCTGCGCCGGGCCGATGCTCTCAGTGGATGCTCGCAAGGGCCTCGGCGAACTGCCTGCCGAAATCGATATAGCCGGCGGTGTCGTAGTGCCATGTGTCGGAATAGCCGTACGAGTCGGTGGTCGTGACGAGTGCAGCGGCCGCGTCGGTGCGAACGAAATGCGCCTGGGCCGCGCGGACGATCTCGCCATAGTCCCAGACCTTGCCGTCATCGTCGCGGCCCGAGTCCGAGATGCGACCGATGGCCACGGGCAAATCGTCGACGCGAAAGGCGGCGCGGATCAGGTCCATCAGGCGCTTGAGGCCCGCCTCGTAACGTCGGGCGATCGCCTCGTTATTGTACGCATCGCTCTCTCCCTGCATCCAGAGAATGCCGGCCGGAACCAGCACGTCCGCCTCGCCGTCTCTGTCGATATCGGTCACCGACAGAGCCCGGCGGACCGTGGCCAGGAAATGGTCGTACTGGTTCACGCCGTTACCGGCGCGGTAGTCCGGGTCCCAGCAGCCGAAGTTGCCGGCGGCGTCCACGTCGATGGACGTCCCGCCGCGTGAATACTTGATGATGGCGATGTGCGCATCCGGATCGATTTCGCGCAAGCGCCGGGCGAATGTCACTTCGACGCCGAAGCGGCCGGAATACGTATTCGCCCGACCGTCGGAGGCGAATCCCGCGCCGTGTCCGGGCCGCAGCTCGCTCCAGAGGCCCCGGCCATCGAGGTCCGCCCCGTCCGGCGCAGGGTTGCCGTGGAAAATCATCACGCCTTCGACGGGCCCCCGAAGCGCTGCGGGCAACTCCTTGACGTACCCGTAACCGTCCATATTGGACTGGCCGCCGAGGTAGTAGAGCTTGAACGTCTTGCCCGCCAACGGGGAACCCGCCAGTAGAAGACCGGCCAGAGCAAGAAGAAACGTTCGACAAAGAATCCTTCGCATGGGAATCCTCCACATATCATACGGATTCGGATTGACTGGGGGGCGCCATGTCACACCCGCGCCGACGAGCGGGCCCCGCCTACGGGCGGATGGGCTGGCCGGTCTCTCCGGGGCTTACCGGGGCCTGACTGATCTGCTTGGGGCTGTAGGTCGTCACGCGCATCCGCTCGCCCACCTTCTTGTAGTGCAGCAGGGCGCTGTCCTTGTCCTTGAAGTCCTTGTCGGTGAAAAGCAGGCTCGTCAGGCCGATCAAGATCACGTCGCCGTCGGCCAGGGCCCGCTCGCCTTCGACCTTCTCATTGTTCACGTACACGCCGTTGCGGCTCTTCATGTCGAAGACGTAGTATCGGTTCGACGCCTGGTCGAATCGGACCTGCATGTGCTTGCGGGAGACCATGTTGTCCAGGATCTGGATAAGCAGCGCCTCGTCCCGTCCGATCACGCTCGTGCGACGGCCCAAAGGATAGTAGTTCCCTTCGGCCGGCCCGCTTGTCACAATGAGTGAAGCCATTTTCCGTACCTCAAATCTACCACCATATCATCCCAGTGGCGTCATCTTAGCGGCCGTTCCCAGCGGCGTCAAGCCTTGACCGCCGACCGGCTCTCGGCGTCTCTGAAATGGACACTGGCTGGGACGCGCGTTTCACGGTAGAATCAGGCGATTCTGCATTGATGTCGTTGAAGGAGACAGATCATGACGCGATTGCTGTTGGGTGTGGCGCTGCTGGCCGTTCTGCCGCCGGCTCTGGCCCGGGCGCAGAAGGAAGCGCCGGGAGAGGACTTCGAGCGTCAGATGGATGTCCGCGAGATGCAACTGGAACTCGAAGCGCGCGAGAGGCGGGCGGACTACGAGAGTCAAATGGCCCAGCTCGAATTGGAAGCGCGCCGGGCGGAGATCAACGCGGCGCATGGCGAGCGTGAAGGCGGGCCGCTGGCCTTGCTGCTGATCGGCTGTTTGGTGGTGCGCGTGCTGGTGGCCGTGTGGATTTACCAGGACATTCGCCTCCGGAACGCGGGCTCGGGGCTGTGGATCGTCCTCGGATTGCTGGGCGGCCTGCTGGCAGCGCTGGTCTATGCCGTCGTCCGGCTCGGTGACGCCGACAACGGAAAGAAACGCATGACCGCCCAGGCGTAGGCGAACCATCCTTCCGACGCCGTCCGACGACGCCCGTAGAAGAGTTGTCATACTCACCGAAGTCAAGCATCCGGGACGGGAAGGTCAGGTCGGCAGCGATGCGGAGGGGAACACTTGTGCTATGCCCAGATCCTTCGCTGGCGCTCAGGATGACAACCACGACGCCGAGGGTGACAGGGCGATAGGAATGTAGACACAGACAACAGATATGGATATCTACAACCTTGTCAGCTTTGCGGGCATCTTCGTCCTGCTGGCGATGGCCTGGGTGCTGTCGGCCGAGCGGCGGAACATGAACTGGCGCGTCATCGGCTGGGCGGTGGTTCTCCAGCTTCTGGTGGCGCTGCTGATCTTCGTGGTCCCGGCGGGCGCCCGCGTGTTTCTCGTCGTCAACGACGTGGTGATCAAGATCCTCGAATCGGCGGGCGAAGGGGCGCGCTTCGTATTCGGACCGCTGGCGCTGGGACCGGGACAAGTCAGCGACAGCGGCGAGCAATCGCTCGGCTTCATCCTGGCCTTCCAGGCGTTCCCGACGATCATCTTTTTCTCGTCGCTGATTGCGATTCTGTACTACGCGCGGATCATGCCCCTGCTGATCAAGGCCTTCGCGTGGGTCTTCACGCGACTGATGCGCATCAGCGGCGCCGAATCGCTGGTCGCGGCCAGCAACATCTTCGTGGGCGTGGAGTCCATGCTGACGGTCAAGCCGTACCTGGCGCGGATGACCCGCTCGGAACTGTGCACGATTCTCACCGCCGGCATGGCCACCGTCTCCTCCAACGTCCTGGCGCTGTACGTGCTGAGCTTGCAGGAGCAGTTTCCCACCATCGCGGGACATCTGATCTCGGCCTCGCTGCTGTCGGCCCCGGCGGCTCTGGCCATGTCGAAGATCCTCCTGCCCGAAGGAGAAAAGCCTGAGACGCTCGGCGTGCAAGTCGAGCCTCATTACGAGCGCGACGGCAGCCTGTTCGAGGCCGTGATCAACGGCGCCAACGCCGGCGTGCGCATGATCGCCGGCATCGTCGCCCTGCTGATTGCCGTGCTGGGGCTGGTGGCCCTGGTCGATCTGGCGCTCTCCAGCATCGGTGGCGTTGTTAATCCGAGAATCGGCCTCGAAGCGCAATGGTCCCTGCGGGGCCTGTTCGGATACCTCTTCTACCCCGTGACGCTCGTGTTAGGCGTGCCGCCGGCCGATGCGCGCGAGGTCGCCCGCATCATCGGCGAGCGGGTGATCGTCACCGAGGTGGCCGCTTATGGGGATCTGGCCGAGGCGCTCAAGAACGACCTGCTGCAACACTCCCGCTCGGCGGTGATCGCGACGTACGCCCTGTGCGGCTTTGCCCACGTCGCGTCCATGGCCATTTTCGTCGGCAGCCTCTGCGCGCTGGCCCCGGAGCGGACCAAGAATATCGGCCCGGTCGCGGTGCGGGCGCTGGTGGCCGCGACGCTGGCCTGCCTCATGACCGCGTGCGTAGCCGGCACGTTCTTTACCGAAGGATCGATTCTGTTGGGAGGTTCGTGATGTTCGTGCGTTCTCTGGAAGATTGTGAGGAATTCGTGGCCGGGGATGGCTCTCTCCTCCGCGAGCTGCTGCACCCGGACAAGACGGAGCCGGAGGTGCGCTACAGCCTGGCGCACGCGACCGTCCCGCCGGAGCAGGCGACCAAACCTCACCGCCTTGCCAACGCCGAGGTGTACTACGTTCTCGAAGGGTTCGGCGTCATGTTCATCGATGACGAATCCGAGCCGGTCGAGCCGGGCAGCACCGTCTACATCCCCCCCGGCGCCACGCAGTACATCGAGAACACCGGCGACCACGAACTGGTCTTCCTCTGCATCGTCGATCCCGCCTGGCAGCCGCAAGACGAGGAAATCCTCGAGGATGGATGATCCCCAGCAACCGCACATTCACGAAAACCGCTCCACCGACGGCCCCGGTGTCGGGCAAGCCAACGCCCTTTTCCGCCGGGAGAATAC
>JAFGCA010000302.1 GCA_016932895.1 Sedimentisphaerales bacterium
GACCAGGGCAGCAGCAGGGCGTCGTGATAGACGAGGTTGAACAGCGGGACGGGGATCCCCATCGCCGGACCGTGGCCGGGATTCGGCTCCAGGGCAAAGGGGCCGTGATGGACGAGGTCGAGGTGGGGCACCGCCCAGTCGGCCGGCTCTTCGGAGCTGACGACCCCGCCGGTCGAGCGGATGAAGTCCAGGCACATGCCGCGATACTTGAGACAGTCGGCGCGCGTCGCGGGGTGCTCGGGGTTGTAGCACTCGTCGGGCGGGACGACGGCGAAGACGTCCAGGTACGCGCCGCGCACTTTGATACCGTGACTCAGCAGCGACGAGTAGTTCTTCTTGACGTGTCCCAGGGCCAGCCGGGAACAAAGGACGGACTGTTTCCCGCCGTACCAGATGCTGTGCATGGGCCGGTTGCCGCTGGGGTCGAGGATTGTGTGTCGCGGGTCGTAGGACCGAGCGTCGAGGTAGTAGTCGCGGTACTGGTCGTGGATGGCGAAGACGTAACCGAGCTCGTCGCAGGTGTCGGCGAGGCGTTTCATTCCTTCGAAGCCCCCGGCCTCCGGCCCCGGCGGCAGCACGTCGGGATGCAGATTGTCGTATCCGCGAAAGCCCCATCCGTCGAGGTGGACGTAGGCCCGGTCGACTCCTTTTTCCGCGAGCCGGCGGAGGTGCCGGGCCCGCTCGTCGAACGTCGTGAGCTGGTGATTCTTGGCGGGGTTGTCCTTGTTGTAGTAGTGCGACTCCGGCTGGATGTGCGCGAGGATGTTCGTGTGGACGACGGGGCTGCCGAGCAATTTGCCGACCAGCGGATTGCGCGCGATCTTCTCTTGCAGCGAGACGAAATGACCCGTCTGGCGCACGTGTCGGCGATAGCGCTTGGCCATGCTGACGTAGTCGCCCTTGTCGAAGAAGCAGTAGCGGACACGTCGCGGGTAGCGCATCCGGCCGAGCGAATGCGCCCAGCGCAGTTGCATGCGGGTGGGTCCGCCGGCGGGATGTTCGAAGCGGCAGCCCGCGTCTTCCGGCGTCTCGATCATCACGAGCAGGGCGGAGCCGTCTTTTTGATGTCCCCACCACGGCATGTACAGGCCGCGACCGTAGCAAATCGTATCGTACAGCCACACCTTTTTGGGCCAGGCTTTCGGCAGGAGCATGCCCTGCATGAAGGGGACGACCGTGGCGTCGAACGCTTCGGGCGTCGGCGCCGCGGGCCACGAACACTCCAGAACGCGGGCGTTGTCCTCATGGGCGATCAGCTCGCAGACAAGCTCCTCGTCCCGTCCTTCCAGGCACACGAACAGATCGACGCGGGCATCGATCTGTTTTGCCTCGTGAGGAAAACCGGCCAGGGCGATCTTGACTCCCGTTTTGAAGCCGGTCTCATAGGGCGCGATCGTTCGCTCGGCGGCGTCGGCCAGCCGCAGCGAGCAGGGCTTGCCGGAGGTCTCGACCACGAGATCGCCGGCAAAAGAAGCGACCGTCGGCCACGCGCAGTCGCCGGCGTGGACGTTCATCTGGAGGTCGGACGCGTTGATCTCGACGCGGTTCTTCTGGCCGCGCACGATCCATCTGTCCCCTTCCTGGCGGACCTGGACACGGGGCTGGCCGTAGTCGTCCTGCGTGACATCCGCCGCGCCGGACGCCGGATGGATCCGACAACACAGGACCGTGAGCAAGGCCGCAACAAGAAGTGGAATTCGCTTGCGAGCGGTCTCGTTCTGCCGCCAACTCCGTTTGTGCGTTATGTTTCTCATCGATTCGATCTTCCCAATTGGCGACACTTGGTTCTCTCAACTGCCGCGCCGTTCCAAATGCAGGTCGTAGGGTCGGTTCTCGACCCACGCTTGACGATCCGCTTGCAGAAACGCGTGGGTCAGGGGCCCACCTTACAGTTGCTGCAAAGGTTCGATTCTATTTTGTGTTCTCGGCTCTGATTTCGATGCCGCAGATGATGGTTTCGGTCTCGGGAGCAACGGGGGTCAGCGTGATCGTGATGAACTCTGCGGCCCGCAGGCCCGCGAACTTTTTCACGATGCCGACGTGGGACGACCGGGCTTCGGCGGCGATGTCGAAGTCCTTCAAGACCGTGATTCCTTCGATGGCGACGTCGAAGACGCGCTGCCCCGGCTTCTTGTCGTCGGGCTCGACGAAGTGCAGGTTCACGGCGAACGACCGTTCGTCGCCCGGACCGGCGGTCGGTCTTGCGTCGCTGGCTTTACGCCTCTTCTCGCCGGGCAGGCCGCAGACGCGGATGCCAATCGACCGGACGCCGCGCAGCCCGGAGGCCTCGACCCATTTCAGGTTGCCTTGCTTCAAGCGCAGCGAATGTCGTCGGAACCAGGGAGGATTCTCCGGCGTCAGCGTGACATCGAGCTCCGGAGAGCTTCCGCCCACGCCGGGATGTTCCAGCCACAGCGTTCCGTTGTCGGCCTTGCGGTCGCCCGGCGCGCCGAAGTTGATGCCCACTCTCTCCACGGGCCCGTTCCCGTCTCCCGGATCGCTGAACGTCCACATCTCCACGTCCGGCATGTGGATCATCGCCAGCGAGGTCTGGTTCTGGTAGCTGCACGTGCAGGTTTGGGTATAGTCGGGGGCGTTGAGGACGCCGTCGGCGACGACGAGGTTGGAGGTGCATCCAGACCGGAAGCCGCCGAAGTTGCCGGTGCCGGCGTCGGTGGTCAGGTCGAAGTAGCCGGCGGCGGCCGAGCGAAAGGTCAGCAGGTTCCGGCTCGCAACACCGGTGCCGCACCCGTAGTTGCGGGAGTATCGCCAGGGAACCTGCTCGGCGGTGAGCGGATGCTCGTACGTTCGCTGTCGGCCCGTAAGCAGGCTGTAGGCGCTTTCCTGCGTGATGATCATGCCCTCGCGGAGCATACAGGGCCCGGTGTGGTCGATCTGTTTGTCCCAGAGCAGCTCTCCAGTCCGGGCGCGGAACGTGGCCATCCGGTTGCCGGGCTCCCAGAGCATGTCGCGCGATTTGCGATGGGCCTGAAGGAGAATGCCGAACGGCTCGGAGTACGCCAGCCAGCTTCCAAAGGCGCGGTCGCTGTCACTCCAGACGGTTCGCCCGGTGTGAACGTCCAGGGCCAGGAGCTCTGCGGTGGCGCTGCCGTAGCGACCCGCTTCCTCGTCGCTCTTGCGCACCTGTGGCGGGGGGGCGTCGAGGCAGAAGATCGTGCCGTCACCGGCGACGATGCCGTTGTGGAGGAATCCATGGCGGGCCTCTCTCGTCCAGAGGCTCTGGCCGGTGTGGCGATTCATCACGACCAGGCGTCGGCTCGCGATCTTGTCGAAGAGGGACGCCCACTTGACCGCGTTCTTGCCGTCCCGGTCGAGCCGGCTTGAATGCGGGACAAAGCCCGCGCCGGCAATCAGGTAGTCCCGGTAAATCCCGATGTATCCCCAATTCTCCTGCGGATCGCCTTTCTCGCGGGGCAGGGTAAGGACTTTCTCCGTCTCTCCGGTTGCGGCGCTTAGGACGTGACATTCGGTCTCCTGGATGACGTAGACTCGCTCGGCCGTGGCGACGAAATTGGTGCCCCGCGCATTGGCGCCGGGAATGTGTTCCTGGTTGTAGCTGAGATCGCGGAAGTCGTGTTTGTACGAGGCGTTGTAGTAGACGTCGAAGTTGCCCAGTCCCTTCAACGTTCTTTTCCACAGGGTCCTTCCGGTATAGACGTCGCGGGCACTGAGCGAGTCGATGCCTTCGATGAACAAGCGGCCGTGCACGACTTGTTCGGGCGGGCCGTGCGCGTGCCGGGGCAAGACGTCGCCGAAGCTCGATTCCTCGCCGAACCAGAGGATGCCCAGGGGCAGCTTGAGCTGGTCCTGGGAACAGGCGGTGTTGGCGACGTCGCCGTACTGGTGCGTCCAGTCGCCCGCTCCGGGGACGGGGCCGGTCCGTTCGATGGCCAGAGCGCCCGCCATTTCGCTCACACGAGCCCCGGACAGATTCGCATTGGCCAGATGTTTGCAGAGGGTCACCCGCTGGGGCGCGTCGGCCGCCACCCAGGCCAGACCGCTGTAGGGCCGAAGCAGATGGTACAGACGTTCGATGGAATCCTGGGTTCCGTCCAGTCCGGCACCGAGGAGGTCCTCGACGACCAGCAGGGACGCCAGATAGGGCGGTACGGGCACCGAGCCCAAATCTCCGGGCAGGACGCAGACGCGCGGGCCATAGAGTCCGGCCCGATCCAGCGCCTCGCGCAGGGCCGCGACGTTCCGCGGGTCCGGCTCGACGACGATGATCCGCAGGGCCGACTGGCGCAGCACTTCGCGCAGCAGGCGGCCGTTCCGCGCCCCCAGCCAGAGGCAATATCCTTTTGCGTCGCGGCTTTGCTCCAGGATCTGCGCGGCGCGGACGCGATCTGCGGGCCGCGCCGGTCTGAGAGGCCGCTCTTTGTCTTCGTGATGAACGGGGGACGCCTTCGGCGCGCCGAAGCAGTACAAGCGGCCTTCTTCGGTCACGACAAAGACTCTCTCGTCGCCGGCCAGCATGTTCCAGACGGTTCCCTGCACCTCGGCCCGCCACACGAGCCGTCCTTCGTGGTTGTCCCGGGGGATTTCGAGGGCGGCGACCGTCCCGTCGCGGCCGCTGGTGTAAAGGCGCTGGCCGGCTTTGAAATGAACTCGGTCGAGTGCCGGCTCCGTCTCGATCTTCCAGAGAGGACTTGCTTTCAGCCGGGTGGTGACTTTCTTACTTTTGGGATCGCGGATCTGCGCCTCGGCCAACGTATAGGCGGCTACGGTGCCCTCTTTCTCGGCACCGACAACGGCGTCGGCGGCCATGACCTGGGCGGCGATCGTTCCCAGCGCCAGCCCGTCTGCGAGGCGGTAGGCGACCTTGTTGTTGACGAACCATTGCTTCCAGGCGAATGCGGCGTATCCGCCGACGTACTTGCCGTAGCTGCGGTCGGACAGGTGATAGTACAGCAGCTTACCCGTGTGGGTATCGAAGCAGGCCGGTATGGTGCGGCTGGTCACCAGGAGCTTCTCTTCGGTAGCGGCCAGATATCCCTGGGGGGACATGCCTCCAAAGGCGGGGCTGGAATGCTGCTGCTTGATGTAGATGGCGCCGGTGTCGCTGTTTTCCCAGATCACGCGGCCGGTTTCGGCGTCGATGGCGTACACGAACACGCCCATGAAGGGCCAGATGCCGGCGGTGCAGTAGATCGTGCCGTCGCGCAAGACCGGCCCGCCTCGCGCGCACCAGGCGGAGATCAGGCGGCCGTTGCCCAACAGTCTGCGGTCGTCCGGGGCAAGCCGGCGTTTCCACAGGAGCTTTCCCCTTCCGGCCCCCAGGCAATAGAGGTTCCCGTCGTCGCTGACGAAGTAGACCTTATCCTGCGAGGCGATGGGTGCGAACCGGACGGGCCCGTCGCAGTAGAAGTGCCAGTTCTCCCGGCCGGTGCGCGTGTCGTAGGCTGTGACCTTGTCGCTCGCCATCGAGCCGACGAAGATCTGTCGACCCATCACCACCGGCTCATAGGACCGGTCGAACTGGAGCTTGTATTGTTCCGGGCGCCAGGCGGGCGCCGGTGGGGGCAGTTGACGCACCCACTGGAGGCCGAGCTTTTCCGGCAGACGGCCCGGATAGTCCGCGCTGCGAGCGGCGTCGTACCGCCACATAGGCCAGTCGTTGCTGACCGGCTCGGCCGCGGGGCCTTTGCCCAACGCTGACGGCCAGACCATCAGCGCGACTGCCACGGTGACGCAGGCGAGCGCTGCGGCCAGCGCCGCGCGTCGAAGCAGGCGGCTGCTCATCGGGGCCCGATTCAATTTCTTCGGCACGGATACCTCCATTGCGGGGGGCGCTTTGCCACACGGGGACGCGAACCGCGTGTTTCTTCATGTGTCAAGCATAACGGATTTGTTCTCGACAAGCCAGCGCCATCCGCGTTCGAGGCGCCACAGGACCGGCCCGCGCATTCGCTCAAAAGGGTCTTGTGATAGGGTGGGCCGCGCGGTAGACTGAAGCGATATAGAGTCGAAATGATGGCGCAGTGATTTGTTGAGAACGCCGAATTCGCCGCACGTGATTTGACCTCCCAACCCCTCGCCACCGTCATTTCTGCAGTCGCGAACCTTGCAACGAGGTTCCTTTGCACGCACGAAATGCTGCTGAGAGCATCAGAAAGGGGACACGTAATGGCAGAGGCACTGAATCGAAGACGCAGATTGCGAATCGTGGTACCGGCATATCCGGCCTTCAACATATACTCTCGCATCGCCAAGAGAACCACGGCCCTCGGGCCCGTATGCGTGGCCAGCGCCGTCCACGAGATCGACAGGTGGGATGCCGAGGTGATCGACGAGAACAACCTGGGGCGGTACGGCCCGAGGGGCGCTACCGGCGGCGCCGATCATCGACTCTTGCAGGAGCAGCGACCGGCGGACGTCGTCGGTTTCTACGGGGGCCTGACCAGCACGATCCCGAGACTGTATGAAGTGGCCCGTCTCTACCAGAAGATGGGTGTCGTCACGGTCGCCGGAGGGCAGCATTTTGCCGGCCCCAACGTCGCTGAAGCCCTGTCAAGCGGCGTCGACTACGTCGTTTTCGGCGAGGGCGAGCAGACCATCCGGGATCTGTTGGAGGTGGTGCAGGGCCGGCGGGACGCGCGTGAGGTGGCGGGGATTGCCTATCTGGACAAGGGGCGGGTGGTCTGTACGGCCGACCGGGAACCGCTGACGGAGTTCGAGAAATACCCGTTCCCGGATTTCTCCCTCGTTCGCTATGCCAAGATCACGCTGTACCCGGTCGAGAGGATTCGCGGCTGCGGGATGCACTGCGAGTTTTGCACGGTCAGGGGTACGCCTCGTTGCGCCCCGGCCGAGCGGTTGCTTGGGAACATCAGCTATCTCGTCGAGACGCGCAACGCCAGCCATTTCTTCGTCGTCGACGACCTGTTCGGCCAGCAGCGGGACGAGACCGTGCGGTTTTGTCGCATGCTGCGGCAGTACCAGGAGCAGATCGGCAGGCGCCTGGTGACGACCGTTCAGATCCGCCTGGACAAGGCGCGCGACACCGAATTGCTTGCGGCCATGCAGGAAGCGGGAATCCAGCACGTGGCCATCGGCATCGAGTCGCCCATCGACGAAGAGCTGGAGGCCATGAACAAGCACGTCCGGTCCGAAGAGATGCTCTCGCTCGTCCGGGTCTTCCACCGTTTCGGGTTCTGGGTGCACGGGATGTTCATCTTCGGTTATCCCGCGGCGTCCGAGACCGGAGTGGCAATGCCTGCGAGCGAGCGGGCCAGACGATTCCGGCGTTTCATTCGCAAGGCCAGGATCGACACCATCCAGGTCCTGCTGCCCGTGCCGTTGCCGGGCACGCAACTGCGGGCCCGACTCGAACGGCAAAACCGCGTGTACCCCACGCGGGACGTGGGCTGGGAATACTATGACGGCAACTTTCCCCTGTTCGAGCCCGATGCGCCCATGACCGCGCCGGAGATGCAGCGTGCGGTCAAGCGGATTATGAGGTGGTTCTATCGGTTTCAGTACATGTTCTTCGTGGTCGTCAGCATTCTCTCTTTCCCGGCCCTGGCGCTGTCGCTGCATCGCCTGCGGCTGGGCTGGCAGAAGTGGTACCGGCGCTGGCAGAGTCGCCTCATTCGCTTCGGGGGCTGGATCACGATACGCAAGTGGACGTCCGAGTTCAGGAAGAGCGATTTCCTGCAGAAGCTCCAGCGCGCACGAAAGCGGTTGGGCGCCGTCGGCCCCAACGGATAGGCCGTTCGCACGGTCCTGCGGCTCTCTTGTGGATTTCGACAAGAGGACCACGCAGCGCAAAGACCATCCCTTGGAGGCCGAACGCGCTGAATCTATCGAGACTCCGCAATCGTACCGCGAATCCGCCAGGCAAAAGCGAACCGCCTGAGTCGTCTCGCGTCGGCGCAGCGGATGGCGCGAATGCGCGCACGAAACCACCGCATTACCCTGTTGTATGCCTTTGAACGTCTCAGGCTTGCAGCAGGACGCATTCGACAGTCCAGGCCGTGCCTCTTTCTGTCTGGGGTGTTCGGTGCCTACCGGGGACTTTTTTCGTCTTGCCCGAAGCCGGTTGTCGCAAGAAAAGGGCCCCGCGCTTACGCAGGGCCTGCGATCGGCTTGCCGTTGCGCCGGTGCTTAGCAGGGCGTGACGTTGGTTGCCTCAGGTCCTTTTCTGCCCTGGCCGGGGACATAGTCCACGGTCTGACCTTCCTGAAGCGTCTTGAATCCTTCGCCGGTGATGTTCGAGTGATGGACGAACAGGTCCTCACCGCCATCATCGGGGACGATAAATCCAAAGCCCTTCTGCTCACTGAACCATTTTACCGTACCCTTTGCCACGTGTTCTTCTCCTTAGGCCATTCGGCCTAAATACTTCTTTTCCCTCTGCTTTCAACCAAGGGGTAGACTTCGAGGGAGGAAAGCATACACCTTCACATGTTTTGAACCGAATAGTATCGGTCCTTTTGCCGGTTGTCCATGAAATAAATTGAGAAAAACAAGAAAATTCTTACCTTCGCAGGGTCGCCCCCCTCTCCGGGAGGCGGAATCGCGGCATCGTCTCAACGGATTTGCGCTCGGGTAGCGGCGATGGCTTGCTGGAGTTGCTCGGGGCTCAGCAGCTCGATCTGCCCGCCGAGAAAGAGTGCGTTGCATCGCCCGCTGTGGACGGGGTTGGGCTCATAGAGCAGCACATTGGTCGCCGGCATGTCCTGCCGCAGGCCCGGGATGTAGACGTAATCGCCGCCGTTGGGATCGGGGCAGCGGAAGAGGCGGGGATTTCCGCTCCACTCCATCAGCTCCTGCTGGGTGGCCGGGAAGCTACCGTTGCTGATGGCGTACATCTGGAGATTCTGCCCGATGGCGCGGAAATTGGCCTGGCACGATATCGTCGCGGTCCGGTTGCTGGTCTGTATCATCGCGTCGGTGTATTGCTGGCCGGCCTGGCCGCCGATCTTCATGATCCACCAGATCCCCGCCGCGATCAGTCCGAAAAAAACGATGGCGGTAATGGTGTTGATGATGGTCCCGCCCCGCGTGCGTCGTTGGGGCCGTACCCCTGGCATCGAGGTAGGGTGTTTTCTGCCGTGCGTGGACATGTCCGGACCTTTCATTGCTGTGTCGTTGGCGCCACCGCTTTTGGCCCGCCTGAGTCAGCGGGCGTTGCCGCCGCGAAACGCCCACCGACGCCGCACGATTGTACGTCGGTGGCGCTCGCAAAGCAAGCGGTGGGCCGCGGTGATTCGCGGTGCAGCGGCGGTGTGCGGTTGCACAGTCTCCCGGCGTGCGGTAGCATCCACGGGAGAGTCTTTGAGACTGTGGCTGGTGACCTGGAGAAACGAGTATGAGCACCATTCTGATTCGAAGAGGTTTGCTGTGGTCGTTGCTGGCGCTGCAGAGTGTGCCGGCATCGGCGGCGACGCTCTGGCAGATCGGCCGGGCGGACAATGACACGCGGGAGTTTGCCCTGGCGCCGGGCAACTATGCGGGTTTCGGCGACCGCTTCGGCTACCACGATCAGTTCTACGTCGTGGGCCGGTCGGCGGACGGGAAGGACTGGCCGTACTGTCTGGCCGGACCCGCCGACGGCTGGGGAGGCGGAAACAACAAGATCAACACCCTGCCGAGTCATTTCCACCTGAACCGCGTGGGACGCAAGAGTCAGTGCCGACTGGTGATCGATTTCGCCGGGATACACCCGCAGCGCCCGCCGCTGCTGCGTGTGTCGGTCAACGGCCATCATCACGATTTCCAACTGCCGCCCGGCGCCGAAGGCCCTATCCAGGGCAGGCTCGACGAGGGCAAAGAGTACATTCTCAGTATTGATATCCCCGCCGGCGAGCTCCGTGTCGGGCTCAATACGGTTGAACTGGTCCATCTGACCGGTAGCTGGGTCGTGTTCGACGCTCTCAGATTTGAGGCGAGCGACAATGTTCGTCTCGGTCCGGCGCACGAGACGCTGATCCACGGCGTCCGGGCGGCCCCTTTTCAAGTGCGCCGCAACGGCCGCGCCTATCAGCCGTTGCTGGTCGATCTGACGCAGCTTGATCGCGCCGCCGAACTGACGTTTCGAATCAAGGGTGCGGGCAGGACGACCAGGACCGTGGAACCCGGGCGCAGCATCCTTGAAGTTGACATGTCCGTGGTTGAGAAGCCTACCGCAGCGTCCGTGGTCATCCGCAGCGGGGGCGGGGTGCTGCTTCGAACCGAAGTCACACGCGACAAGGTCCCGATGGGCACGCC
>JAFGCA010000303.1 GCA_016932895.1 Sedimentisphaerales bacterium
CAAAAAGCCCCCCCTCCCGCGCCCCCGCGGATCGAACCTGCCCGAAAACCCGCCCCGGCCGCACCCCCAGCACCGCCGCCAAAGCCCCAGCCCCAACCCCCCGAAGAACCTCCCGACGACTAAACCCATCCCAACCACCCATAAGCCTCTCCTACCCAAACATGCCATTGCGAATCGCCAATTGCGGATCGCAGACTAACCCCCGCAATCCAAACCCAATTCTACCCCATCCCCCCAAGCCCCACAATATCCCGCTCTCGCCCTTGACGCGTAATGCTGAGAGCATTATATTAGCGTTATGGACGTGTTCAGCTTCTCCTGGGATCAGAAGAAGGCGCAACAGAATGTCAGAAAGCACAAGGTCTCCTTCGAGGAGGCCGTAAGCGTATTCTTCGATGAAAACGCGACGGAGTTCTTCGATGCGGACCACTCAGGGGACGAAGACCGGTTTCTCATGCTGGGGCTGAGCTTTCGCCTCCGACTGCTCGTGCTCTCCTATACCGTGCACGACAAGACACGACAGATTCGCCTGATCTCCGCGCGCAAGGCGACGAAAAACGAATCGAAAGCGTATACAGGGGGCAGATCATGAAGAAAGAATACAACTTCGCCGAGATGAAGGGACGCAAGAACCCGTATGCCAAAGGTCTCAAAAAACAGGTGACGTTGCGCCTGGGCATCGACGTCATCGACTACTTCAAGAACCTCGCGGCCGAAACGGGCATCCCCTATCAAAACCTCATCAACCTCTACCTCCGAGAGTGCGCCCAAACCGGCAAAAAACCAACCCTCTCCTGGGCCTCATAGCATCTTGGCAAAACCCTCATAATGCAGTAGTATCGGTTGTCATTGCTCCATCGTGATATGCTGGGTATCTGTCAGACGTGAAATGTGGCATGCGATGTTCATTCAGGAGTTACACGATGAATGACCATATAACCGTCGATCCCCGGATCTGCAACGGGAAGCCGGTCATCGCCGGCACGCGTATTCCCGTTACCGTCGTGCTGGATCAACTCGCGGAAACCGGTTCGGTACAGGAAGTAGTGCAGCGATATCCCGAACTCTCACCCGACCAGGTCACGGCCGCCCTGCAATACTGCCACGCCATGATCGATCACACCGAACTCGAACCGGAGGCTGCGTAGAAGCCCCATGCGTCTCTTCCTGGACCAGATGATCGACCGCTCTGTGGCGGAGGTTCTGCGGCAGAGAGGCTATGACGTCGAGTGTACCGCAGAAGTAGGTATGGCCCGGGCAGACGACCTGGAAATAATGCAGTATTGTACAAAGCACGATCGCGTACTCATTACGCTCGATGAACATTTCGGAGATTGGACGGTAGCAAAGCTGACCGAGCACCCCGGCGTCATCCGCCTCAAGGTCAATCCCGCCAGCACTCGAAGCATCCAGAAAACTCTCATCCCCTTTCTCGACCGCTATGCAAACCGCAACTTTCGCAACACCCTGGCCATAGTCAGCCCCAGAAGAATACGATGGATTCACACAGCCTGAGCGACCGGATTGCCAGACAATAGGTGGCTCCCCCCCCCGGCTTCTCTTACCAGCAGATAGCCTATGATACGGCTACGATCGCCGCATCGATATCCGTGTACGGGATTGTTATCGTTACTCTTTTTCCGTCGTCAGTCGTTGCCTCAATACAGAGTGCCCGAGGTGGCGACGCGATGTCGTCTGACACCATACCCTTTATTAGCTCTCGCCCGGTCGGATACGCAAGGGGCAATTCGCCACCATCGGCAAGTGGGAGGTATATGTGAAGATTCCGCATTAGGATTTCCTCTGCGTTGTTCTAGAAGACGTTCCCTGCAAATCTACTCTCCAAAGGATGCCGCGCATCCTTTGAACTGCCTTGCCCAATTCGACAAGTCAAACGAAAGCGCTGTCCCGCCCAAAATATAATACTCTGCATCATCCTCCTGAGCGGCTTGTGTCGGAATCTGGTCGCAATAGGCAATCAAAACCAATGTCCCAGATGGCTTCAGGGCCCAGTCCTGGAAAAAAGGCGCGTCTACGAGATACAGTCGTTTCTCCTCATGATCTGTGATCCACTGCTTAAAACCTGTCTGCTCCCATACGCAGTGACTTCCTCTTAGGCTGCCAGGGTTCTCCTGGAATATCAAGCCCTCCATCTTCACGAAGACTCTGGCGTCTCTCAGAGACTCGAGGGCACTTGCGCCAACCACGTCCCCTTCCACGACAAACACTGTCTCATTAAAGACTCCCCGAGCCTTCCTTACGGTCACATTCTCAATGCTTACAAGAGGAGGATAAGTTGATTTGAGTGTGCGGTCAGGAAAAAACTTGCCACCCTCTAGGCTTACCGTATTCGGCCCACATCTTCTCAGAGTTATGTGCCATTCGGATTGCTCGTCGCGCATGTCGACCAAAGACACAGACTCCGCTGCGGCGCGCCTATCCAGCGTCATTCGATCCGCCGTGTTTTGAACCGGGCTTGCTTTCACCTCCTGAGGCACTAAATCCGCCCCCCCTCCTTCAGGTTGACAACCCAACACAAACAGCGTTGCTATGAGCAACAAAAAGAACATGTCCAATTGCCTCCTTCACAGAACCACAGCAGCTAAGTGAACTCACGGAGGAGCGATGATAACTCATGGCCTCTCCGCACGCGTCAGATTATCCCGTACGCGTGGTTTGGCACACGCGAACTTCAGCCTATCTTCCTCGCCCCTTTGCCAAGGGATACACCTACACCGCACTGCTAGGGATAACCACCCAGTTTAAATCTCCACTCTGCCGATTTGGAGCCATCCCATTGCCCTCGACGTATCGATACCACACTACGACCGCACCGCCTCCGTCCGGCCCACACACGGGCCCAAATATTTTTCGCAACTTCATCAGGGGCTTGTTCTGTCTATATTATGGTGGTGGCTGGAAAAACACAAGGGAAAAGGAGAATTTTTAGTTTTGAGTGTTTAGTTTTGAGTTGAAGGAGGGAGGGGGCAGTTTTGAGTTTTGAGTGTTTGGTTTTGAGTTCGGTATCTGCGTTCATCGGCGTTTATCTGCGGTTGGACAGGCGTGAAGCGGGGCGGATGATCTCCTCCGTGTCCTCGGTGTGCTCTGTGGCAGAAGGTCGGTTTTTCGCGTATTTGACGGTTTGAAATCCGTCGGCCGGGGCCCGGGAGATTGCTTCGCTGCGTTCGCAAGGACGCGGCCATGATACAAGTCCATGGAACACAATGAACTATATCTCACACAGAGACACAAAGACACAGAGGTCGGAACAACTCGGGGCCCATCATTCTCTGTGGCTTCGTGGCTTCGTGTGAGTCTCTTTTGGTTCCGGCCAAAGGCCGCGCTGGGTTCATCCGCGTTCATCTGTGGTTCCTTGCAGTATCTCGGTGTTCTCTGAGACCTCTGTGGCAAGCCATATAGAATCCGCATGGGCTAAAGCCCATCCTACACGGCTCGCAACAACGGGAAGTTCTTTTCAGATACTCTCGGGATGGTGTGATGCAGGCTGCGGTAAAAAGGAGATTCGGTTTCGCGCGGAGGCGCAGAGGCGCGGAGGTGGATGTAACTGTAGCTATGAGAGCAGGTTAGATTCTCTTCTCTGTGGGCTCTGTGTCTCAGGGGTGGATGATCGGGGTGGGTGAAAAGGATTGATGGGGCGGCGGGAGACGATAGAATGGGCCGCAACGAAACAGTCATCCCCGGCACAACGGTGTGCGAAACACACCCCAGAATGGAGTTCTGTTGAAGTGCGATTAGCGTTAGGACAATTCAACCCGACTGTCGGCGATTTGTCGGGCAATGTGGCGAAAATGAAGGAAATGTGGTCCCGGGCGGTCGATTCGGGCGCGGATCTGGTGCTGTTTCCGGAGCTGGCGATCTGCGGGTATCCGCCTGAGGATCTGGTATACAAGAGGCACTTCCTCGAGGACAACCGCACGGCGGTGGAGGATCTGGCGGCGGCCTGTCCGGCCAAAACGGTCGTGGCCGGCTTCGTGGAGTTCGACGGAACGAACGCCTTCAACACCGCCGCGGTGCTGCAGGATGGCCGGATCGTCCACACCTACCACAAATGCGCCCTGCCCAACTACAGCGTGTTCGACGAGCAGCGTTATTTCAAGCCGGGAACGCGCCCGCTGGTCATCACCAGCGGCGGCCTGAACATCGCCCTGACCATCTGCTTCGACATCTGGAACGCCGGCTGGCTCCAGGACTCGCTGACGAACGTGGGCCAGATCCACCTCGTGCTGAATCTCTCGGCCTCGCCCTTCCACACGGGGAAGCTCGACCGCAGAGAAGAGGTCATCAGCGCGTGCGCCCGGACGTTCAACAGCGCGGTGGCGTACTGCAACCTGGTCGGCGGGCAGGACGAGCTGGTGTTCGACGGCCGCAGCATCCTGGCCGACCCGGCGGGCGCCATCGTCGCCAAGGCCAGAGCCTTCGAAGAGGATCTGCTGATCGCCGACGTCGACGCCGCCGATTCGGGCGTGACTGTCACGACCCTGTCACCTCCACCCGCCCAGCCGCAAAGCGCGCTCGACGAGGTCTATCAGGCCCTGGTCTTAGGCACGCGGGACTACACGCGCAAGAACGGATTCGAGAAGGTGCTGCTGGGCATGAGCGGCGGGATCGATTCGGCGCTAACGGCCGCGATCGCCACGGCCGCCCTCGGGCCCGAAAACGTTCGCTGCGTCACCATGCCCTCCAAGTTCAACAGCCCCGAGACCATCGCCGACGCCAAGCGCGTCGCCGACAACCTCGGCATCGAGATGCTCACGATCGAGATCGAGCCGATCCTGAGCCGGTTCGACCAGTCGCTCGGCGCCGATTCGCGCTGGGACGACCGGGGCGTGGCCTACGAGAACCTGCAGGCCCGCATCCGGGGCATGATCCTGATGTCCCTGAGCAACCAGATCGGCGAGCTGGTCCTGACCACGGGCAACAAGAGCGAGGTCTCGGTGGGCTACAGCACGTTGTACGGTGACACCGCCGGCGGCTTTGCCGTGATCAAGGACGTTCCCAAGACGATGGTGTACCAACTGGCCGCGCTGGTGAACGAACGCGCCGGAAGAGAGGTCATCCCCACCGCGGTGATTACGAGAGCGCCGAGTGCGGAGCTTCGCGCGGACCAGAAGGACTCGGATTCGCTGCCCGATTACGAGGTGCTCGACCGCATCGTGACCGGCTACGTCGAGGGGGACAAATCGGCCCGCGAGCTGGCGGAATCGGGCCTGCCGGCCGAGACGGTGGAGAGGGTGATATGGATGATCGACCGCAATGAGTACAAGCGCCGGCAGTCGCCGCCCGGCGTGCGCATCACGCCCAAGGCCTTCGGCAAAGATCGCCGGCTGCCCATTACCAATCGCTACCGCACGACCGTCCGCGGCCGGCGCGAAAATCGAACAGCCGACGGCGAGGGGCAAACGTAGGGAACGCCGTCCTACCGCGCCTCGACCAGGGCGTCCAGGATGGCGCGGACGAAGACGTTGACTACCACGGGCCCGGTCGCGGTGACAATGGAGCCGTCCTTCTCGACCGGGTTGCCCGTGTAGGTGGCGCCGGCCTGCATCAGGTTGGCCTGTTCGGAAAGAAAGGCGGTGGTGCGAACGCCCTGGAGCACCCCGGCGTTGGCCAGGATGGTCGGCGCGGTGCCGATGCCGGCGAGGACCTTGCGCTGCGAGAAGGCCTGGCGAACCAGGTTCAGGGCCGCACGGTTGCCGACGAAATCGACGGCGCCGGGCCCGCCGACGAAGATGACGGCGCCGAACTCGCTGACGTTGACCTGGTTGAGCATCAGGTCGGCGTCGATGGTGCCGCCGAGCGCGCCGATGATGTTCCCGACGCGGGTGCTGGCCACGAGCGTCTGCACGGAAGCGAGTTCCAGGCCGCGCTTGGTCTGAAACAGCTCCTCGTCGCTGAACCCCTGGGCCGCGGCGATGATAACGGCCTTGCGAGTGGCCAGCGCCTCGGCGGGCACGTCGGATGTCACGACCGCCTGGCTGGCGGGATATCCCACGAACGCAACGTAGAGCGGCTCGACGGTTCGGGGAAAGCGGCAGATTCGCTTGACCATGGCCGTGTCGACCGCGTCGATGCTGACAAACGTCAGCCCCAGGGCCAGGGACTGGAGCTTGATGCTCTGGGCCATCTGCCCGGCCTGGAGCAGCATGACGCTCTTGGCGCGCGGGCCGTAGCGCGGTACGAAATCGCGCGACGAGCCGACCAGAACGATCTGGCAACCGCCCGTCGGCGCCACCGGCTGATTCAGCAGCGAGGTGGCCATGACGGTCCGCGCATCCTCGTTGGTCTTCTGTTGCAGGCCGTGGGTGCCCGGATCGTAGAGGTACATGCCATCGGGCAGAACGAAGTACATCTTGATCGGCGGCTGCAGATCGGCCGTGGGAACCGCGCCGTTCTGCGCCGGCACGGCGCTTTGGGCCGCCCAGGCGACCTGGCCGATGTCCGGAAATCCCAGCCGCTGATTCGAAGGGGGCTCGACCGCCTGTTGAGCGGTCAGGGCCGCCTCCAGGCTGATGCTGCTACTGGTCGCCGGCTTGGGAAGCTGAATGGTCTTGAGACCGGAAGCCCGGGGCGTGCGGAGCCGCTTGCCCGTCGTCTGCTGCCGCGCCAGAGCGACGCCGACGGTCGTCGCCAGCAGGAGCAGGAGGAGACCGGTCGTTCGCGTGTATCGGGTAAGGCCGTCGCAGAAATTTGTTCGCTGGTTCATCGTTGTTTCCTCCAACAGCTTATGTGCGTCAGAAACCATGCAGTCTGCTCATAGCATAACGCATTGCCGGTCCGGCCGCCAGAGGAATCATCTCCCGGCGACGGCCCCTTTTGCCCGTACGCCGGGCGCGACGCGTCGGTGCACATATCCCGGCGTGTGCGAAGGATCCGGCATCTTCCGCTTGCAAACGGATTGCGCGTCGCTACGATAGGGACGATGCCAAACAGTGGGCCGGCACTGTGACGTCGCCCAACCGAACCGTCGTGAGGATCATGTGATGGACGAACGAAAGACCAGCAGAATCCAACGCAGAGAGTTTCTGCGGAGAGTCGCCTGTGCGCTATCGACATGGGCCGTCGCCGAAAGGGCCTGCGGGGCCTCCGCGTCTCTACGGCCGAACATTCTGTTCCTGATGACCGACCAGCATCGGGGGGACTGCCTGGGTTGTGCCGGAAACGACAAGATCCGGACGCCCCATCTCGATTCCCTGGCCGCAGACGGGGTGCTCTTCTCGAACGCCTATACCTCGACGCCAAGCTGCACGCCCGCGCGCAGCGGCATCCTGACGGGGCTGTCCCCCTGGCATCACGGGATGTTGGGCTACGGCCGCGTGGCCGGGAAGTACCGCTTCGAGCTGCCTCAGGCGCTGCGCGAGGCCGGGTACTATCTCTTCGGCATCGGAAAGATGCACTGGTACCCGCAGAAAAAACTGCGGGGCTATCACGGGCTGCTGGTCGATGAGTCGGGGCGCGCCGAGACGCCGGGCTTCGTCAGCGACTATCGCCTCTGGTTCAAGCAGCAGGCGCCGGACCTGAACCCGGACGCCACCGGCATCGGCTGGAACGACTACCGAGCCAAAGCCTACGCGCTTCCGGAGCGGCTCCACCCCACGACCTGGACGGGCGACCGGGCGGTGGAGTTCCTCGAGGGCTACCAGCGGGACGAACCCTTTATGCTCAAGGTCTCGTTCGCCCGGCCCCACAGCCCGTACGATCCGCCGCAGCGGTTCCTCGATATGTACCGCGCCGAGGACATGCCCGCCCCCCATGTCGGTGAATGGGCGCAACGACACGCGCCGCACCAGGACCCTCCCCGACCGGGGCTGTGGCAGGGAGACCTGGGCGCCCGCCAGGCGCAGGAATCGCGGCGGGCCTACTACGCATCTGTCAGCTTCATCGACGAGCAGATCGGGCGAATCCTGTCGGCTCTGAAGAAGCGCGGTCTGTACGACAATACGCTAATCGTGTTCTTCTCCGACCACGGTGACATGCTCGGCGACCATCACCTCTGGCGAAAGACGTATGCCTACGAAGGCTCGGCCCAGATTCCGATGCTGCTGCACTGGCCGAAGAACATGGGAATGGATCGGCGCCGAGGAACGTCTCTGCGGCAGCCGGTCGAACTGCGGGACATTCTGCCGACGTTCCTGGACGCAGCCAAAGCGCCCGTTCCCGACCATCTGGACGGCCGGAGCCTGCTGGAACTGGTTCGCGGCCGCACCGAAAAGTGGCGGGCATTCATCGACCTGGAGCACTCCATGTGCTACAGCAAGGATCATTGGACCGCACTGACCGACGGCAAACGCAAGTACATCTACTACGCCTATGACGGGAGAGAGCAGCTCTTCGACCTGGAGAAGGATCGGGCGGAACTGCATGACCGCGCGGGCGATCCGGAATATGCCCGCGCGCTGGCGAAGTGGCGCCGGCGCCTGGCCGAGCACCTCTCCGAACGAGGCGAGGCCTTCGTATCCGACGGCAAGCCGGCGATCCGCAAAACGCGGCTTCTCTACTCTCCGAATTATCCCAAGATGCGAGACAAGACGTGAGTGCCCTTGCGCCCCTAAGACTGTCGCGCGGAACCCCCGACGGCGGCACGGTTACCTCCAAATCCCCGGTCGACTTCGCTGATGGCTCCGAGGTCGCGCCGGCACTGCCATCGGGGCGCTGTCACCCTGAGACGGATCACATATGCCTATGATACAGCGTAAGAAAGTCACGGTTGTCCTCCTGGTCCTGTACTGGCCGACGGCCTTTGTGTTGTCGCATGTACCCATACCGCAGGTCGTTCGCGCTACGCATACATCGGACAAGAGCTTGCATTTTCTGGCCTACCTGGTGCTGACCCTTCTGCTTTGGTCGGTCGTCAAACCCGATCAGAAGGTGCGCTGGCGCAAAGCGGCGGCCTGGTGGGTGCTCGGCATTGTGATAGCCTACGGAGTCTGCGACGAGGTGCTGCAACATTTCGTGGTGGGACGATCGACGGATGCCCGAGATCTCGTTGCCGATGCGGCCGGCGCCGTGACGGCGCTCGGCGTGCTGAGCTTTCTCTCCTTCTGGCCCGCCTGCCTGGTCGCCGTCGGAACGATCATTTACACGCTGGCGGTCTTCGTCCGCGCCAACGTGTCACAGATTCTCCCGGTGACGGCCACCATCTTTCATCTGGGAGCCTACGCGCTCTTCACGCTTCTCTGGGCGGGATGCCTGCGGCACTGGCAGGCGCTGCGAAAGGTGGGCTCGGGGGGAATTCTCGCGCTGCTGGCGGTGCCGGTCGGCTTGATGGTCGTGGCGAAAGCCAGCGCCATGCTCTCGGGCAAGGCGTTTGCCGGATGGGACATGGTCGCTGCCACAGTGGGAGTGCTGGCCGGCGCCGGTGCAGTGACAGCGGTCGAGATGGCCGGCCGAAGGCGGGCGCGAAACGCGGAGGGCTCATCGGCCGTTCGGTGACTTCGGCTTGAAGGGTCGGTAAAGCGGATCGCCGATCAAGACCATCTGCCAGGAATTGAACGCTTTGGTGCGATAGAAGGCCTCGACCAGGCACCGGCCGTTGAAGAGTTCGAGAAAGAACGCTTTGGGCTCGGGAAACGCCCGCAGGTAGGGCTCGCCCACGGCCCCCAGTGTCGCGGTGATCCCGTCTCTCAGAAGGGAGGGACACCACTGCGAGCTCTGGGCGTTGCGAAGACTGACCGCTTCGAGACTGGCGATATGATACCCCACCGCCCCCTCAACGAAGTCAAACGCGTCGACGTACTTCTGAAGGCCGTACCAGCCGCAGTAGAGGGCCGCTCCGGGACAACTGCCCGGCGCAAACAGGGCGTCGGTCTTCTCCTCCTGAACCGGCAAGGACGTGCGCAACTGCGTCAGCAGAGCCAGGTCGCGCATGGACTGATCGTAGTAGGCGTACATGTCCTTCTTGTGGTACAGCCCGCGCGAGTCGACGTAGGCCGTGCCCGCGAGGCCCTTCGCCTCGGCCGCCAGCGCCTTGTCGACCAGCCCCTTGGCAATGCCGTAATCCGGCCCGTCGAGGCGGCAGACCATCAGGGTCTTGAAAGGCTGGATCGCGCTGCGGCACAGGGCGTTGGGCTGCCAGCGGTGAAGCTCGTAGGCCCGGCAGAGGACCAGTGACAATTCGCTGTCGACGGAAGCCCCCGTCTCCCTGCCGGTGATCCGGTCGATGTCGAGTTCGAGCTCGGAGATGCGGCGCTTCCGGCGTTGCAGGGCGACGGCGTTCGGCTGCTCTTGGGCCTCTTCGTCCTTGAGAGCGTCCTGCTCGCTTCGCAGGAGAGCCCTCAGCTCTGTGAGCCGGCCTTCCGACTGCGCCAGCGGGCCCCGCTGGCCCACGCGGAAGGGGACGCCGTAGGTCGTCACGAGACATTTGATGTTTCCCATGTCCGGGCGGGTCGAAAAGATTCGCCGAATGGGCCGGGCCAGACGCTTGTCGTAGTCCCCCCGGCCGATGTTGTCCCGCAGCGCCGAGCCCAGCGACACCGGCACGACGTGGTTGGCGGGAATGCCCCGCTGCTGACAATAGTACCGGGCCAGACGCTTGGACGCGGCATAGTCCGCGTTGGCGATCACGAGAATCTCGTTCGGCTCCAACGCCAGGGCCGGCGCCGAACACGCCAGCACCAGCAGCAGACAGACCGTCCTTCCACTCAAAATCATCGAGAATCTCCCGAGTCCCCTCAAGGCGGGACGAGTTCCTACGAGACACCGTATCTGTCGGCGCCGCTATTGTGGCCCATAGGACCGGTAGGGCAGATTGATCGGATAATTGGAGCTCACTTCCTCGTAATCATCCAGCCAGCAGGCTTCCGGATCGCTTTCAAAGACCAGGAAACGCCCGCTGTCGATGTCCTCGGCGGCGCGGTGATACTTGAAGTAGGTACGGCCGTCGAACCGGCCCAGGATTTCGATCTTCCCGGTCGAGTGGGACATCGTGTAGCGCAGCCGCTTGGCCAGACCGGAGACGCGCGACTTGGCCTGCTCCACGATGTCACAACCCTCTTCGATGGGGACGGTGTAGGCCCGGTTGCCCACGGCCGGACGACACTGGAAGATGTAGTAAGGAGCCGCTCCCACGAAAGACAGCTTGCCGAGCAGCTCCGCCAGCACGTCCGGGTCGTCGTTGACGCCGCGCAGCAAAGGCATCTGATTGGCCGTGACGGCGCCGGCCTTCTGCAGCAACTGAAGCGCCCGCACGGCAATATCCGTCAGCTCGCGCGGATGCACGAAATGGGTCATGAAGTAAATTCTCTTGTACGACGTACTATACCGCTCGACCATCTCCAGCAGACTGGGGTCGTTCACGATCCGGTGCGGATTGAAGGCGGGAATCTTGGTGCCGATGCGAATGATCTGAACGTGCTCGATCTCCCGCAACCGACGGACGATCGCGACGAGCTTTCCCGTGGCCAGGGCCAGGGGATCGCCTCCGGTCAACAGCACGTTCGTGACTTCCTCGTGCTCTTCGATATACTCCATCGCCCCGGGAACGTCGCGCAGGTACTCCATCTGCGGCTTGATGAAGACCCGCTTGCGAAAACAGTACCGGCAGATGCCGTCGCATACGTTGCTGACCAGAAGCAGAACCGTCGAGTTGTATTTGTGCTCGACACCGGGCATCACCGTGTAGGTCTTCTCGTCGGACGGATCGAGCCGCCCCCACGGCTCCAGCTCCTCCAGGGACGGTACGATGATCCGGCGAATCGGGTCGGCCGGATCGTCCCAGTCGATCAAAGAAAGGTAGTAATCGTTGCTGCGAAACGCAAATTGCTCCGTCACCGGCCGCAACCGGCCGCGCTCCACATCTCGCAACGGTTCGATCTGGTCTATCCTTGTCAGGTACCTGCAATGCCGTGCTGAACCTGTTGACATTCGCGTTGCTCCCCTTTGAATTCTCTTCCATTCTACCCGGACTGCGAATCTCCCCGCGTACGTTCGGACGCGGAATAGTTCCGCTCGTAAATCCCGGTACGCCTGAACACCCGCGCCAAGGTCGCCAGGAGAATCCGTCCATCCAGCGCTAAACTCGCGCTCTCCACGTATTTCACGTCGAGCTCCAGCTTTTCTTCACGGGTAAGTCTCCCCCGCCCGGAAACCTGCGCCAACCCCGTCAGGCCGGGTTTAACCAACAGCCGCCGTTTCTGGCGCTCATTCCATTCCCGGACTTGCGACACATACAACGGTCGTGGACCAACGAGGCTCATGTCGCCTTTTACTATGTTAACAAGTTGGGGCAGTTCGTCAAGAGAATACTCGCGCAGCCGGCGTCCAAACCAGGTGAGTCGGGGATCAGCGCCTGATTTTGGGCTCGGTCCGAACGGGTCGGCGTCGAGCCTCATCGTTCGGAACTTGTAGAAAACAAAGGGTTTACCGCTTTTGCCCACTCTCTCCTGTTTAAAAACAGCCGGTCCCGGGCTGCTAAGCCGGATAACAATGACAATCACCGCCAGGAAGGGCGACAGGACCACAAGCGAAAAGCTCGCAATCAGCACGTCAAACGTTCTTTTCAGGAAATCTCGCATTGTTTTCTGTCCGTTTTTGGCCTAATATCCGGCTCTCGTCGCGGCGTAGAAATGCCCGTTCACTTGCGTGTGGGCGCGCGCCATGGGCTAAAACAGGCTTACGTACTGGCGGGCCAGCACCTCGTAGGTGTGGGTGCGCCGAACGTATTGGCGCGCCCGGTTGCCCATCTCGGCGAGGTGATCGCGGGGCATTCGACGGATTTCCCTGGCGATGTCCGCCAGGGCCTGCGGGTTCTCGGCC
>JAFGCA010000304.1 GCA_016932895.1 Sedimentisphaerales bacterium
AGTGGTTCACGTTCACGCTGGACCTGGCCAGCGAAACCTACGCCGGATTGATCGAGGCTATCGAGAGCGGCCAGACCGTCACGCTCATGCTCATGGCGTCGCCGGGCAGCGATGTATGTTTCAACATTCGGGCCTACGTTCAGTACAGCAAGGATGGGACCTATACGGTCAGAGATACCGGTCCCATTCTCGAAATCGAAACGACGCTTCCCCTTGGCGACATCGATTTCGACGCCAGCGGCGAGATCGACTATAGCGACGTGTGCTGCATTCTCGATCACTGGCAGGAGGCCGGAGAAGCCCTCATCGGCGATATCGCGCCGTTGGGTGGGGATGGTGTTATGGACATGCTCGATCTGACGGAATTCATGAAATACTGGCCGCCGTACGAGGCGCCGACGCCGGAGACCGAGTGAGACGGCTATGGTGATTCAGACCGGACAGAAGAGACTCCATTGGGGTTGGCTGCTGCTGTTGAGCGTTTCGGTGGCCGCGTTTGCATTCGTCGAGAAGTGCAGCGGGACCGCTCTGACCTTCACGCTCAAGAAATACATCAGCAACCCCACGTGGATTCTCTTCCTGGGCAGCATCAACAGTCTCTTCGCGATTCTCATCGCGCCCTGGTCTGCGTACAAGAGCGATCACATCCAGACGTTCCTGGGCCGCCGGAAGACCTTGATCGTGGCAGGCTTCATATTGCTGGCGGTGTCACTGGTCCTGATCCCGGCCGCGTCCAGTCTCGTGTTGTTGATCGGCCTGATCGTCGTCTATCAGTTCGCGGTTGATCTGGGCTACACGGGCCCCTGGAGGCCTCTCTATTTCGATATCGTGCCCAAAGCGCAGCGTGGACGCGGCATGGTCATCAATCGGTATGCCTCGATCGCCGCTCGGTTTGTCTTCATGTTCTTTCTGATCGGCCGGTTCGATGAAGAGATCGGCGCCAAGAAAGCCTCATCAGCCTTGTCCGCGTCGCGCTGGGCGACGTGGACGGGAGAGCAGGTCATCTATGTCTCCGCCGCCGTGCTGGTGCTGCTGTCGCTGGGCATCATTCTCGCGTTCGTCAGAGAAACGAAATCCGTGGGCGAAGCGAAACCGAGGATCGGTTTGCTGGACTACTCGCGTCAGATGTTTCTCGTCCGTCAGAATCGACTGTTGTGCATTCTGGTCGTCAGCTCCGTGCTGATGTCCACGCAGTTGATGAACCTTCGTCCTTTGCTGATTACCGAGCAGTTCGGCTATTCCAAGCAGATGTTCGGCAACATGCACGGGACCACGATGCTGATAAACACGACCCTGGTCCTGCCTGTTCTCGTGGTCGTGATCGACCGGATAGACAAGTTCAAGCTCTTCGCCGGCGGCATTCTGCTCTCGACGTTGCACCCGATCGTCTTCTGGACGTACGTGAAATTCTTCGCGCCGGGACAGATTCCGTCCGCTGCGGCCATTGTCGCCTTCAACGTGGCCGACTCGATCTTCGACCGAACGGCCTTGCTGGCGTTGTGGCCGTTCCTGTTCGACATCGTCGATCCGGCGCGGAAAGGCTTCATGAACTCCGGGTTTCTGATCGTCGCCGGTTGTGTGAAGTTCGTGAACACCAATCTGATGGGGTTGTGGGTTCACGTCGTGCATGTCTTGTCCGGCCGGCCGGAACAGGTGGACTACATGAGTTGTTACCTCTACATCTTCATCGTCGGCGTGGTCGCGTGCTTGGGGACCCTGCTCTTTCTCAAAAACCGGCACCAATTGATCCAACCGGCCGCAGAGCGACCTGGGCCATTTTCGACAAGGCAAACAGAATAGGAGAACAACATGGCAAAACCACAGTACCACATTCTTGTCTGCAACAGTTTTCGTCTGTCGGGTGAACCGCAGGGCGTCTGCAACAAGAAGGGGGCGACCGATCTGCTCCAATACCTCGAAGAGGAGATCATCAACCGGGGCCTCGACGCCCAGATTTCCAGCACGGGGTGCCTGAAGGTGTGCGATCGCGGGCCGGCCATGGTCGTATACCCGGCCGGCTGGTGGTTCGGCGAGGTCACCGAAGAAAAGATCGACGAAATCCTCGATGGCTTGGATAATGGTGAGCCACCCACTGATTATCTCCTGTTTCAGTGAGATTGAGAGGGTGAGGCAATGAAAGGGATCAGGTGCCATGTCCACTCGCCGCACAGTACCAGCTTGGATGGTCGCACTCGGTGTTCTGCTGGCTTCGGTCGCCGGACAGCCAACGGCAGCCGCGGTCGCGCCGGAGCCGGCGCTCATCATATTCGCCGCGGCCGGGGCGACCGACGTTGTCACCCGGTTGGCCGACCAGTATGAAGCCGAGCGGGGCGTTGAGGTCAAGCTGAACTTTGCCTCGTCGTCCACGCTGGCCCGTCAGATCGAGGCCGGAGCCAAAGCGGATATCTTCATCTCGGCCAACACGCAGTGGATGGACTATGTGCAGGACAGGCAGTTGCTTGCCGCCGGCTCCCGGGTTGATCTGGCGGCCAATCGCCTCGTTCTCGTCGTCCCGCAGGCGGCCGCGGCGCAAATCCATTGGCGGGCCGGAGAAGACTTGGCGGCTGCCGTCGCCGGCAAGATCGCCATTGGCGATCCGACCCACGTACCGGCGGGTATCTACACTAAACAGGCGCTGGAATCGGCGGGGTGTTATGATGCCTTGATGGATCGCTTCGTCGCATGTCCCTCGGTGCGGGCGGCCCTGCGGCTTGTCGAAGACGGACATGTCGAGGCGGGGATTGTCTATAAGTCGGACGCCGCCGCTTCGCAGCGGGTGGCGGTCGTCGAGACGTTGCCGTCGCAGTGGCACGAGCCGATTACGTTCCAGATGGCCCTGCTGCGAGACAGCCACCCGTCCGCCGCAGTGCTGGCCGCTTTCCTCGCCGGGCCTCAGGCTCGCACGGTCCTGGCGCAATTCGGTTTCGATGACCTCGCCGAGCCGACGATAGACCAGGTGGTTGGCGAGAGAGTGTCGGTGCCGTTCTGGCGACTTGGAGCCGAAGAGCGGTCGGCGCTGCTGATTTCGCTTAAGGTTGCGCTGGCCTCGGTCGCGTTGCTGCTGGCGCCGGGGATATTGCTTGGGTTCGTGTTGGCCAGGAAGAGCTTCATCGGCAAGAGCGTCCTGGAGGGACTCGTTCATGCCCCGCTCGTACTGCCGCCCGTTGTCACCGGGTATCTGCTGCTGTTGCTGCTTGGCAATAACGGCGTGCTCGGCAGGTGGTTGCACCAGACGTATGGCATCGAGTTTGCCTTCACGTTCAAAGCCGCCGCCATCGCCTCGGCGGTGGTCGCGCTGCCTCTGATGGTTCGCTCGGTGCGCGTGGCGGTGACCGCCGCCGACAGGGGGCTCGAACAGGCTTCGTCCATGCTGGGGGCGGGGCCCCTGAAGACGTTCTTCCTCGTCAGCCTGCCGCTGGCTGCACCGGGTGTCCTGGCAGGCCTGGTGTTGGCTTTCGCCCGCAGTCTGGGGGAATTCGGCGCCACGGCGGTCTTCATGGGCAACATCGAGGGCCAGCGAACGTTGCCTCTGGCGATCTACGCTTCGCTGCAAACGGCGCACGGCGAGTCGTTCGCCTGGCGACTTGTCACGGTATCGGTTGTTGTGTCGGTCATCGCGCTGATTGCTTCGGAAGTGCTGGCCAGGAGAGCAGCAAGATACATGGAGCCCAACGATGCATCTTGAAATAAACGTGGAACGAACCCGGTCCGGGTTCCGTCTACAGGTGGATTGCCGGATCGATGTCTCGACGACGGGACTGTTCGGTCCATCCGGAGCCGGCAAGACGACCCTGCTGCATCTGCTGGCCGGGCTGGACCGACCCGACCGAGGCCGAATCGTCCTTGACGGTCGGACCCTGTGCGATACCAGTGAAGGCGTTTTCATTCGGCCTCACAAGCGACACGTCGGACTCGTGTTCCAGGACGCACGGCTCTTTCCGCATCTGAGCGTGCGCGGCAACCTGCGTTTCGCTGAAAAGCTCGTTCCCAAACGCGCTCGATCGGTGAGTCTCGACACGATCGTGGACGTGCTCGAACTTGGGGCTTTGTTGGATCGCTGGCCTCGTTCTCTCTCGGGCGGTGAACGCCAGCGCGTGGCGTTGGCGCGGACGCTGTTGTCGGCGCCGCGCATTCTGCTGCTGGACGAGCCGGCTGCCGCGGTGGACGCCAACCGCGCCAATCAGATTCTACCTTTCCTCAAGCGCATCCATCAGGAGATTGACCTGCCCATGATCCTGGTCAGTCATCGCCTCAGTCAGATTCGCTACCTCACGGACACGCTGCTGATCCTGGACGAAGGCAGGCTGCCGGCCAGCGGCCAATTCCCGGCCCTGATCGACGACCCCGAGGTCGTACGCCTCATTGGCGGCAACGAACTGCTCAACGTGTTGCGGCTGCGGGTCGCCGAACACCGGCCCGACGAGGGTGTGACAACGTTTCAGTTCTACCGGTCCGATCCCAAGGCGTCTGCGGGTGGACGTGTGCCGTCGATCAAAGGACCGCTCGCCGCCGGCGCGCCGAATTCAGAGCTGATCGCCACGGTTCGGCCCGAAGATGTCATCGTCTCGCTCGCTCCCGTGGAGTATATCTCGGCGCGCAATCAGTTGCCGGGTCGCATCACGCGCATCGTCAAGACGGCCAGTCGGACCCTCTGCTGTGTCGATGTCGGCATGGACCTCCTGGCCGATGTCACTCACATCTCGGCCGATGAGCTGGATCTGCATCCGGGCAAGAAGGTCTGGTGCCTGTTCAAGACCCACGCCGTAGCGTATCCCTACGGCCATCCGAGCGCAACCTCAGCGGATCGATCCGAATCCACTATGAAAGGAAACACACAAAGTGAGACTTCACTGGCTGGGGCACGTACCCTTTGAAGACGCCGCCAACATCGGCGCATGGGCCGAGCAACACGGCCATACTGTGACCGCGACGCGGCTGTACGCAGACGAGCCCTTGCCCGGGGTGCGTGAGATCGACGCCCTGGCGATCATGGGCGGCCCGATGAACGTCTACCAACACCGCCGTTATCCATGGCTGCTTGCGGAAAAGCGCTTCATCGAGCAGGCCCTGCGCGCCGAAATCCCCATCATCGGCGTGTGCCTGGGTGCTCAGCTCGTTGCCGACGTCCTTGGCGCGAAAGTCAGTGAAAACAACCAGATCGAGATCGGCTGGTTCCCCGTCCGCATGACAGACGCCGTGGACCCCGCCTTGTTGGGCGGCCCGCCCGCCGCATTCACCGCCTTCCACTGGCACGGCGACACGTTCGAGATCCCTGCCGGCGCCACGCGCCTGGCCGAAAGCGACGCCTGCCCACATCAGGCTTTCGCCTACGGCCCGTCCGTGCTGGCCTTGCAGTTCCACCTCGAATACTCCGCCGACAGCATCGCCCAGATGCTGACCCACTGCGGCGAGGAGCTGATCGATGCCCCCTTCATCCAGACCCCAGCCCAAATCCGCGCCGGCCTGCCCCACGTCGAGGCCGCGACGCAACGCCTCTTCGCCCTGCTGGACCGCTGGGGGGCGGTTTGACAGCGGCGTCGGCCGTGAAGGGGGAGGCGTCCGCCGTGAAGCGGGAAGGGTGAAGCGTGAAGCGTTTGACCCTGCGACGGTACCCTTCCCCGCGCAGCGGGACGTGCCTGGTTCCGGGCTCTTATCCCTTTCCGCATATCGCCTGCTGATGGATCTGCTGCAGAGACGCCCACACGCGCAAAAAGAAAGGCCCTTGCGGGCCCAATGGCGTTACGCCATCCACCTCCAGGAACCTGGATTGCCGAGAAGCATAGCACGTGTGATAGCAGAGGTCAACATGTCGAACGCGACGGCTTGCCCGTTCGCCGCCGGGCTCGCCTCTCCTGGGCCCCTCCCACTTTTTCCTTGTACGGCCTCCCTTTTTGGGTCACAATAGTTGCCAGAATGGCACCGCCGGTGCGACTGCGGGTGCGGGGGGCAGTTGCGGACATGCACCGGCGGAGCGACATACAGCAGCACCGGAACGCGAGAATTGCGGGACTGGCCTTTGAGTGCTCTCGCTGGCCAATTCATGCGGGTAATGGCCGCCGGCCGGTCTGGGTGCTGGGTGACTTGGGAAGCCGTTACTGCGATGCAAGACACGCGCAGACGGATTGGGGCTCATGGCGGACTATATCAGCGTCAATCGAGCAGCTTACGACGCCTTGTGCGAAGAATATGATCTCCGGGCGTCCCAGAAGGGGCCGTACGAGGCCCGGGTCCAGGTTCTGGCAGGGACTGCCATAAGGTATCTGAAGGTACGATCGCCAAATCCGCCGGTCCTGGAAATCGGGCCTGGATCTGGGGAAGCCTTGGCGTATTTTGAATCTGCTGGGTGTCGGACCGTAGGGGTCGAGCTTTCCATGAAGTTGGCCTGTGTCTCAAGCAAGCGATCACCACACAGCAGCATTGTCATCGCGAACATCCTTGACATCGAGTTTGTCGAGGGTTCTTTCCAAGTGATTTATGCCGGTGCCGTGATTCACCTATTTCCCCTCGCCGATGCATTGAAGGTGCTAAGGGCGTGTCACAGATGGCTTGCGCCGGAGGGTGTCCTATTTGTCAGCACAACCGTCCATGAATCCACGGAGGAAGGCTTCTGCACCAAGACGGATTATCGGGAGCCGGTATTGCGATTCCGCAGGAAATGGGTCGAAGCTGATTTCATCGACGCGGTGCAAGAATCGCAATTCATGGTTGTAGAGAGACTCTACACGGATGAGCGAGATCGCGGCAAGAAGTGGGTGGCCCTGATATGTACAAAGAGAAGCGGAACAACCTGACGATGAACTGCGAGTTGCCCCCATCCGAGGTCGTATACGCAGGGAGGACCCTCGACGTGATCCACAGTCGTACCCATCCTGGCGGAAAGAGGATCGTCGAGTATGAATTCGTCAGGCGGCGTAGAGTCGCGATGGCGATCCCTTTGCCAGACCGGCATACAGTCCTCATGGTCCACCAGTATCGACCGGCGCTGAATGCGCGGATATGGGAATTCCCGGCAGGCACCATTGAGGATGGGGAAAGTCCGCTTGAGGCGGCTAGACGCGAACTCGAGGAAGAGACGGGCTACAAGTCGGGCGAACTGCAACTTGTGTTGGAGTTTTTTACCTCGCCGCACTTCTCGGATGAGAAGGTTCATGTCTTTGTAGCGCGAGACCTGGGTCCCGGGAGCCAACGCCTGCGAGAGAAGGAGTTCCTGTCCGTCCACCAAGTCGCACGTGACAGCCTTCTGGCCAAATGTCGGGGGAACGAAATAATCGACGCTAAGACCATTGTGGCCTGTGACTACTTGCTAAGGGATTATGTGGAGTGACCGTGAAGAAACGAATACTCTTGAAGTTCCTGAGCGCAACCCTTGAGAATGCCTTTCTGCTGGGTGCCATGGGCTTCACCGTGTACATCCTCTTGACGAATCAGTTTCAGGGTTCCAGAACTGATTGTCTGCTTCAGTGGATAATCACGCTTCTGGGATTACTCGCGGTTTCTCTGCTGGTAGAGCGACTGGGCAAACTACGGAGAATGGACGACCGTGTCGCGCAGATTCACGAGCACTTCTTGTCGCGAGAAGGAAAGCCGTCGGCCGATCTGATCTTCTCCAATCGCAAGTTGCTCTCCCCACTAGAGGATAGGCTGGATTCCGCCCGACACATTGACGTCAACGGAGGATCGCTCTTCCGCTTGACGTCGGGATACATCGGATATTTCCAGCAGAAGGCAGCCGACGGTTGTCGGCTGCGATTTCTACTTGTGGACCCCGATAGCGAAGCAGCAAAGATACTTGCTCGCCACGTATGCTATGAGATTCAGAATCTCGACGAGTATGTCGGGCACATACGGACTTCTCTCGCCAACTTGCTCCGGTTGAAGCAGGAATACAGTAAACTCGTGGACATCCGAGTCTACGACTGTGTCCCTCCTTTCGGTCTCTTGATCTCCGATCCGCGTAAGCCGTGCGGACAAGTGCAGGCTGAGATATACTCGTTTGCAGTTCCCATCCGCGAAAGGCCCGAATTCACGCTCACTGCGGCACATGATCCTAGATATTTCGACTTCTTCGTGAAACAGTACGAGGCAGCGTGGGGAAAGGCCAAGGTATACACCGGCGAAGGGACGCAAGGTGCCGGGGCGGCCGATGCTCCTTCGCCTCAGGATCCGCCTGCCCCACGACGACGAAAGAAGAAAAGGTAACAGCTATGGCCCACGGAATGCGCCGGTTGCGCTTTACGGATATAGACATTACAGATCCATTTTTTGACTCCCTCAAGGAGGCCTATCGTGAATTCGAGGACTGGTTCAGAAGGAAGGCGGAAGAGGAGGCGTATGTAATCGAGAATAATGCGGCTCTTGTTGCCTTTCTCTACCTCAAGATTGAAGAAGGGCCTGTTGAGGACGTCGTTCCGCGGCTGCCTCCGAAGAGACGGCTGAAGATCGGCACTTTCAAGATACAAGCCCATCAAACGCGACTCGGTGAAAGGTTCGTCAAGAAAGCTTTCGACCACGCGATTGGAGAGAACGTTGAAGAAATCTACATCACGGTGTTTCCTGTTCATCTATCTCTGATCAACATCCTTGCCCGATACGGATTTGAGCACGTGGGAGACAAGTGCAGCGCCAATGGCACGGAAAGAGTCCTGTTGAGGCGGCTCCATCAGCACACAGGGGACTTGCTGCTCGATTATCCCCTTGTTCACGCCGGCCATTCGCAGAAATACCTGCTCAGCATCCATCCGAAATATCATACGAGGCTCCTCCCTGATTCAATACTGAACAATGAGACCATTGACGTGGTCCATGATGTGGCCTATACAAACAGCATTCACAAAGTTTATGTGTGTTCGATGGACTTGGCTTCTCTTCGGAGAGGAGACATCTTGGTAATATACAGAACATCCGATAACCGAGGCCCGGCCAGGTTCAGATCTGTCATCACATCTGTCTGTGTCGTTGAAGAAGTGAGAAGTCGCGAGCAATTCTCGGACGCGAAAGCCTTTGTTAAGTACTGTGGCCGCCGATCAGTCTTCGCGGACGAGGAACTCCTTGGCTGGTACAGGCGGCGTCCTCGCCTATTTGTCGTTCGCTTCACGTACAATGCCGCTCTTCAGCGCCGGATAACGCGGGGAACGCTTATAGACGAGGTTGGCTTACCCGAGGAAGACTACTGGGGCTTTCTTCCTCTCAGCGATGGCCAGTTCCGAAAGATGATCCAGGTGGGTGGAATAGATGAGAGCACTATTATCGATTAGGCCGGAGTTCGCATCAGCGATATTCAGGGGCGACAAGCGATACGAATTCCGCCGTACGATCTTCAAAGAACGGGTCGATGTAGTTGTTGTCTACGTAAGCTCCCCCGTCTGTCACGTTGCCGGGGAATTCGACGTGCGTCGCATAATCCATGACTCGATTTCGAGCTTGTGGGAACAGACTTGTGCCCACGCGGGCATTGATAAGCGCGCGTTCCTCCAGTACTTCCGAGGCCGAGAGTATGGCTATGGCCTGCAAATAGGGACCGTCCGTGTATATGAGCGTCCCCTCAACCTCAGTGAGCATTTTGGGGTGAGTCCCCCCCAGTCTTTTCGCTACGTAGTGTAGTTCGTGCTCGGTCTCTTGCTTCCGTCGCTCGGTCAAGTGCATGTCAGCAGTGATGGGCAGAAAACGGAGCCGGGCGATCCCAGGGAGAGCCATTCCACCAGCCCCCGGCCCAGGGGGCCGGGGAAAGGTCCGATTCTGAATCTAATCTGTGTCAATCTGCGTAGTCTGCGAAAAAGAGTGGGCTTTCAGGCGACGCCGTCGGGGTCAAACAGGGGTTCTCGGGCCCCGGCGGGGGCGGTATCGGACGCTTTGGCCTTAACTGCCGCCGGCAGGGGGCTTTAGCTCGGCGCGGGGCGACTTCGGGCGGGCGATTCGAAGCTTCCAATGGGCTAAACCAAGCTTGAAATGACCGAAACCAAGCTTCATCCGGGCTGGATGAAGCTTCGAATGGGCGGGATCAAGCTTGGAATGGGCCGGAGTAAGCTTGAAATGACCGATTCGAAGCTTCGAATGGGCTAAACCAAGCTTGAAATGACCAAGACCAAGCTTCGAACAGGCTAAACCAAGCTTCCCATGACCAGGACGAAGCTTCGAACGGGCGATTCGGGCTTCGCCTGCGGCGAGAATGAGGGCGGGACCGGCGGGATTCTCTCACCTTTCGCTAAAGGCGCGTGACATTTCGTCCGATGGGGTACGCCGGAAGCCGGCGGCGAGAGGCGGGCGAGCACAGCTCTTCTTGTTGCTTATTCCTGTCGTGACATCCTAACGAATCGGCCCGAGGGCGGCGTGCCTGTGTGGGCGCGTACGCGTCGGGCGCTAACGAACACCGGCCGGTGGCGGTCACATCATCCGTCCCGCGACCGCCCGGCATGCGGAAGGAGACTGAACATGGCTCAATTCCCCACTACGGAAGCGAATGTCGCCGTTTTGGCCGACGAGATGATCGCGGGCTTTACCGCGCACACGGATGTCTATCCCGCCCCACCCGTGATACCGGAGAACCTGACGACCACGAAGGACGACTACGTCGCGGCCAAGAATGCCCTGGTCGCCGCCGAGGCGGCGCTCGAGCAGGCCCGCG
>JAFGCA010000305.1 GCA_016932895.1 Sedimentisphaerales bacterium
ACGTGCCGGCCCGCCGGGCCCGGACATCCTGACGGTGCGCAATCTCACCAGGCAGGGCGTTTTTCGAGACGTCTCTTTCAGCCTTCGTCGGGGCGAGATTCTGGGGCTGGCGGGCCTGATGGGAGCCGGTCGAACGGAGATCATCCGATGTCTCTTCGGACTCGACAGGTACGACCGAGGCCAGATTCTCATCGCGGGCCAAGAGGTCGCCATCCATAGTCCGGCGGATGCCCTGAAATTCGGATTGGGCCTGGTCAGTGAAGACAGGCAGATTACCGGCCTGGTGCCCTGTTTGTCCCTCGGGGCCAATATCACGCTTTCGCATCTGAATCGCTGTTCGTGGGGGCCGCTGATCCAGTCGAGCCGGGAGCGGAAGCTCATCGAGCGTATGGTCGGCGATCTGGCAATCAAGTCGGCGGGCAGCAGCCAGAGAGTGGCCCACCTGAGCGGAGGCAACCAGCAGAAGGCGGTCCTGGCCAGAGCCCTGCTCGGCCGGCCTGATATTTTGATACTCGATGAGCCCACCCGCGGCATTGACGTGGGCACGAAGTCGGAGATTTACGAACTGATGCGACGCCTGGCCGACGAAGGAAAAGCCATCATCATGGCTTCGTCGGAACTTCCGGAGATCCTCGGAATGAGCGATCGAATCCTCGTTCTCAACAAGGGCACCGTGACCGGGCATTTGCATCGAGGCCAGGCGAATCCCGAAGCGGTCATGCGATTCGCCATGACCGATTAGGTTTGCGTTTGCAACCGCCGGGGCGACCCTGCGCAGGACGCCAGGTCGTCCACCGTAGTGCGGTACGCAGTTAGCTGCCTGGAAAGGTTTTGGCAAATGCCCGAGCAAGACATCATGTCACGGGTGGACAACACGTTGCAGAGATATGGGCTGCTGATCGCCTTCGCGGGGATATGCACGGTGCTTTCACTGCTGTCACCCGCTTTTCTCACGGCGCAGAACGCCATCAACGTTCTGCGTCAGATCTCCATCAACGCGGTACTGGCCGTCGGCGTCACCTACGTGATTCTTACCGGTGGCATCGACTTGTCGTTGGGCTCCGTGGTGGCGCTGACCGGGGTCCTGGCCGCGACCTTTGCTCACCCCGACACCTACCCGCTGGCGGCTCCGATTGCCGTCGGCATCCTGGGCGGAGTCCTCATCGGTGTCCTCAACGGGCTCATCATCACGCGGTTTCGCGTGGCCCCCTTCATCACCACGCTGGGTATGATGACAATCGCTCGAGGCGGAGCACTGATCATCAGCAACGGCCGGCCGATCTCCAATTTGTCGGCCTCGTTCAATTTCATCGGCAACGGAAGCTTGCTGAGGATTCCCGTTCCGGTGTTGATCCTGGCCGGCGTCTTTGTCGTCTCGTATTTCATCCTGGGAAAGACAACCTTCGGTAGATACATCTACGCCGTGGGCGGCAACGAGGAGGCCGCCAGAGCCGCGGGAATCAACACCCACAGGATCAAGATCGCGTCGTACTCGATTTGCGCGGGCCTGGCGGGTCTGGCCGGGATCATCCAGGCCTCGCGGATTACCACCGGACAGCCGAATACGGGGATTTCGTACGAGCTGGACGCGATCGCGGCCGTTGTCATTGGAGGCACGAGCCTTTCCGGCGGGATTGGCAGTGTCACCGGAACGATCCTGGGGGCTTTGCTGATCGGCACGCTCAACAACGGATTGGATTTATTGAATGTCTCCTCGTATTATCAGCAGGTGGTCAAAGGGCTCATCATCATCGGCGCGGTGGTTCTTGACCGAGAAAAGGCCGGGTAGGCGTTCTCCAACCGGAGGACAAGCACCGAATCTCACATGGAGTCAACGATCATGCGAAAACTCGTAGTCTTGCTCCCGGTTGCCGCCGTCGTGGCGTTGCTGTGGATGGTGAAACCCGATTCTTCCGGCGAAGACCGAGTCGTGATCGGAGTGAGCCTGCTGAATCTCTCCAACGAATTCATCGTCGATATCAAGGAGGCGATGGAGGCGAAGGCCGCGGAACTGGGCGTCAGACTGATCGTGAACGACGCAGAGAGAAGCGCCGAGCAGCAGATCCAACACGTAGAGAGCTTCCTCGCCCGGCGCGTGGACGCCATCATCTTGAATCCCTGCGAAGTGGAGGCGAGCTCGCCGGCGGTCGACAAGGCGATTCAAGCCGGCATCCCGATCGTCAACGTCAACTCCGAGACGCGTTCGGAACCCACCGCGTTCGTCGGATCGCGCGACGAGGAGTCCGCTGAGATCGCCATCAGTTACATTGCCAGGCGGCTTGATGGCAAAGGCCGGCTCGTGATGATCTCCGGCTATCCGGGACAGGCCGCCGAGATCAAGAGGACCGAAGGGGCGCGCTCCGCTCTGAGCCAATACCCCGACCTGGAGCTGATCGCCGAGCAAACCGCCAACTGGTCTCGCGAGGAAGGAATGGCACTGATGGAGAACTGGCTTCAGGCCTATCGAGATCGTATCGACGCCGTGTTTGCCCAGAACGACGAGATGGGCCTTGGGGCTTTGAATGCGCTGCAGTCGGCCGGCGTGAAGGATAAAGTCGTGCTCGTCAGCGTGGATGCCATCGCCGACGCGCTCAAGGCCGTCAAACAGGGCCATCTGGACGGGACGGTCTTTCAGAATGCCAGAGTTCAGGCCGAAACCGCAGTGGAAACGGCCGTCCGGATTGTCAACGGGCAACCGTACGAGAAAAGAGTGCTCATTCCGTTCGAGCTCGTCACCGGAGAAAATGTGGATCGCTACATGACACCGCGGTGACAGGTGGCCCGAATCACAGCGCTGGGCCTGCGTTTCACAGGCAATGAACTCTGGTTTACCAAACGAAAAATCATTGCAAAGGACGCCCTACAATGTCTACGCTCCCCCGAAGCGTGATGGTCGCCCTGGTGTTCCAGGTTGCCGGCAGCGCCCTGTGGGCTCAGGAAACCGAGCCGCTGATCTCCATGCTGGAAGCAAAGATTCCTCCCCTGATGGAAGCCGAGCACGTGCCCGGTCTGTCCATGGTACTGATCCGGGACAACCGCATCGTCTGGAAGGGCGTCTTTGGCGTTCGTGCCGCGGGGAAGCCGGAGAAAGTGGACGAGACAACCGTCTTCGAGGCGGCGTCCATGAGCAAGCCCCTTTTCTCCTACGCGGTGCTGAAGCTGGTTGAAAAGGGCCGGTTCGACCTCGACCGCTCGTTGGACAGCTACCTCCCTGAGCCCTACCTGCCCGACCAGCCGTTGGCAAAACAGATCACGGCGCGCATGGTCATGCTCCATCGGACGGGGCTGCCAAACTGGCGTGAGGGTGGCTGGAGAGCCGGAGGGCCTCTGCCCGTGTTGCACGAACCGGGCACGCGTTTCACCTACTCCGGCGAAGGCTATTTGTACCTGCAAAGAGCGATCGAGCGCGTGACGGGAAAATCCCTGAATGCCTGGATGGAAGAATCCTCGCTCCGACCCTTGAATATGAGACGCAGCAGCTATGAATGGCGGGATGCCCTCGCAGACAACTTTGCCGGCGGACACGACAAAGACGGAAATCTGAAGAAAGCCCGGCGGTTCTACGAGCGGGGCAACGCGGCCTATTCTCTCTACACCACTCCCACGGACTACGCCCTGTTCCTGATGGAGATGATGAACCCGGATCGCTCTGCGGGACATTCACTGACGGCCGAGACAATCGAGAAAATGACAACATTGCAGCTCGAGCCTGAAGCGGCCGATGCGCGTTCGCGTCGTTCCCTGGGATGGGTGGTGGCCTCAGACGATGACGGCGGCTGGGTCTGCCACAGCGGCAGCAACGGAAGCGGCTTTCGCTGCAACTCGCGTTTCAACATGAAGCACAAGTGCGGCTGCGTGATCATGACCAATTCCGACAGCGGCCGCAAGGTCTGGGAGGCCATCGTAGAAATCATCGATTCGATGTCTCTCGCGGACGAGCCGGCCAGCGAGCCCCACAAGGTGACTACCTGGGAGCCGGTTCGACGAACGATTCGGTACGAATACCGCGTCATGAATCCCACGGCCGACGCCGCTGGAAAGTTCGACGTATACGTACCTCTCCCCTTGGAGTCTCCCCGCCAGGAGATTCATTATCTTCACTTGCCCCAGCGCGGCCAACAGCGCATCTTCACCGACGTGCACGGCCAGAAGCTGGCCCACTACTCCTTCGATGCCCTTGAGCCCGGTGAGTCGATCGATCTCGGCTTCGTTGTCGGTCTTACCTTGAGAAACATGCGCTGGAACGCGGCGGGGCGAGCGACGGATCGAGATACGTGTACTCTTACACCCGAGCAGAGAGAGCGGTACCTCGTGTCCGAGCCAAACTACTCCATGGACAGCGGCTTCATGTGCAAGACAGCCGCCGACCTGACCCGTGGCGCCGAGAGCGACTTCGACAAGCTGACGAGGATACACGACTACGTCACAGGTAAAATCCGTTACGTGCGGGACGGCAGATGGGACCCGGCGGCGGAGGTTCTCGCCCGCGGAACAGGATCGTGCAGCGAGTACAACTACGTACTATCCGGGTTGTGCCGCCTGGCCGGCCTGCCGACACGGTGCGTCGGCGGGACCAGCAGTGGATTCCGCGCTCTGCCGACAACGGATGCGGTCTTTCACCGATGGACGGAGGTCTTCCTGTCCGGCTACGGCTGGTTTCCCGCAGACTGCTCCCGCGACGCCAATCCCATACGGGGACAGAGGAGCCATTTCGGCCGCGTCTATATTGACGCTCTGGTGTGGTGCCGTCAGGCAGGGGGCGAAGAGGACTCGCTCGGCTGGGATTACCGAGCGAAACTCCGCGTCGAAGGCGAGGACCCGGGGTTCCGGGAAAACCATCGAACCCGCTGGTTCGTGTTCTATCCCGAGCAGCAGGTCGAAGCGGCGTATGCCTGGTTCTCGGGGGATGAGGGCAACCTGCCGGAGCCGGACCTTCTGGAGTGCGCCCTGCTTCACTGGGACACAGCCAAGGTGGAGAACCGCCTAAAGATGATTCGTGCGCTCGCGGCGTCAGACCGCAATGAGGGCCTGCGACGGGCCGCAAGCTTGCCCGAAGCCGAAGAACTGCGCGAGAGCTGTATCCGAGAGCTTTGCGAGTCCGCGGAACTGGCTAACACGGTTCTTGAGGAGAGCCGCCATTCCTGGGATTTCCGTTCGTGGTTCAGGAACAACGAATCGAATCTGATCCCGGCGTCGGAGGCCCGTTTCAAGCTGGCCCGGGGAGCCGAGAAAGAGGAGGTGCCCTTTGTCACGGCTTCATCGTCGAAGATATGGGCGGACCTCGCCGCAGAACTGGTCAGTCGCCTCTCAGAGTCGCTGGACCTTGCCGGGGAGGTAACCGTAGCGGTGATGCCCGTGGTAGATCAGTCTCTTGCCGGGCTGGGCCCGAAGAAGGTCTCCATTCATTCGGCTCTAAAGGATCTCATCGCAAGCAGAATGCAGGTCAGGCTCATCGATGAGATCGGCTTCGACCGCTTCATGGAGGAGCAGGGTCCGGGGAGCGAAGAGTACTGGGTCCTGGCAAACGGAGGTGGCGCAGAGATGCCTGCGGCCATGGTGCCCGATCTCATCCTGGTTCCATTATGCATCACGGAGCGGTCTGAGAAAGAGAAGGGGGCGGTGCTGTACCATCTCGAAGTCAAAGCTCTCGAACTCTCCAGTCGCAAGTACGACAAGGTTGTTGCCCGTACCTATCGCCGGACCGAGGACAAGGAGGGAAGGTCCGCTCGAGGTCTGCTGGTTGCAGGCGGGGACACGGTTCTGGCCCGGTGGGAACACGACATGGTGACCCGAAATGGCTACGACTGGCCCCTGGCGCAGGTCAAGCCGCTTCTTGCGGCGGCGGATGCGGCGCTGTGCAACCTCGAATGCTGCATCTCTCTGCGGGGCACGCCCGTGAACAAAGGGGAACGTTGTTCCTTCTATTACCGGGCGCGGCCGGAAATGCTGCGCTGTCTTACGGAAGCGGGAATCGATATCGTGACAGCCGCAAACAATCACGCTGGTGACTACGGTCCCTCGAGCGTTGTCGATACCGCGGTGTGGTGCAAGAAAGCCGGGCTCGTGTGCGTCGGGCTTGGCAACCGTCCGGCCATTGCCGCCGAGCCCAAGCTCGTTCGCGTTGGTCCCGTTCGGGTCGGCATCGCGGGCATGGATACGACGATGGCCCATTTTCGTGCGGAAGATGAGCGTCCAGGTACGAATTACGCCGATGAGGAAGTCCTCAGAGCATTCAGGCAGAAGATGCGGAGGCTCGGCGAGTGGGCCGAAGGGCGCTGCGACCTTCTCGTGCTCACGATACACTGGGGCGACAACTGGGTGAGACCCACTCAGCCGGTTCACCGGAAGATGGCCCGCATCGCATTCAAGAACGGCGTGGACCTCATACTGGGCCATTCTGCCCACCGCCTGCAGGGCGCCGAGGTGGTGGACGGAAAGGCGGTCATCTACGATATGGGGAATCTTCTCTTTGACTGCGAGCTCAAGCCGGAGGGGCAGCAGAACGGCCTTTTCCGGATACACCTTGCAACCGACGGAGTGCACAAGATCGAGATCGTTCCCACACGAGCCTTGAACGGGCATACCGTCCTGGCGCGCTATGAGGAGGCGCATGAAATCCTGGCCGAAATGCGCGATCTCTGCTCGGCTCTGGGGACCCACCTCGCCATCGACGAAGATGTAGAAGGCAGACCCGTGGGCGTGATCGACATTCCGGCGCCGAAGGTGACTTCTCGGGTGGAGCCGGACCCTGGCCTGGCGTTCGCGGCGTTTCCCTGCCCCGGGGAGGAAATTTCACCGGCAGTCCCTGAAGCCGTCCTCGTGCCGGAGATCCCCGAAGACGCTCGCAAGGTGATTCCCCCCGCAGAGTTGGCGCCCCAGGTGCAACTGCTGGCGTCACGTCTTCCCGGTACTGCGATTGAAGGCGGAATCGTCCACCTGTCTACGTGGTGGCGCGTCAATGGCCCGGTAGACCGCAACACCATGCTGGCTTTCCAGCTCAGCGTCGAAGGGGAAACGCCGCGCAGAGGGACGCCCTGGTACACGCGGCACGATCCGGGTGACTGGACGGTGCCGTTGTCACTGCTGAAACCGGGTCAAATCGTGGAAGACAGGTATCCCGCTCGCCTGGCCGGGTTGCCGGCTGGACCATGCAAGGTATACGCCGTTGTCATGGACACGACCCAGACGGAGGGAAATCGAATTCTGGGCGAGCCTTACCTTGTTGGAGAGCTGCAAATCTCTCCTCGCACTGCATCTTCCCGGTAAGCCGACGAAGCAACGCTGTCGATAGGCCGCACTCAAAAAGTCTGGCGGCCGTTTCCACTGCCAGGACTGAGTGTGTTATAATCATGGCTGACAAAGATGCCGGCACAACTCATTGTCTCTCTTTCAAAGGGCAGGGCGTTATGCGCAACCGACGTGGGTTTACGTTGATAGAACTCCTGGTCGTCGTTGCCATCATTGCATTACTGATGGCGATACTGATGCCGGCTCTCCAGCGGGTGAAGAAACAGGCCAGAGGCGTTGCGTGCCTCAACAGGCTCAAGCAATGGGGGCTGTTCTTTGCGATGTACGCCGAAGACCACGACGGTCGATTCATGGCCGGTCATACGGCCCAGCCTCAAGCGAATCGGTGGGTCAGTGCACTGGGCGACTACTATCGATGGGATGACGAGTTCACCTGTTGTCCGAACGCGACGAAACCTTGGGTGGATGAGGACGGCATCGGCGAGGGAGCCGAGGGAACGGACGTGGGTGTGACTATGGCCTGGGGTTACATGGAGCAGGACCACTGGGCCAAACAAATGAAAGGAAGTTACGGAATCAACGGCTACTGTGTCGATATCCAGGCCGGCCGGGAACCACGCGGCGACGCCAGTTGGTACTGGCGCGGGCCGACCGTGGCCGGAACCGCCTACGTACCTCTGTTCCTGGGGTCCCAGCGCTACAACGGTGTGGTCGACTCACTGGATCCTCCTCCGGCGTATGACGGCCAGGGGTGGGCCGAAGGCGGTGAGGGGCGGATGGTGCGGTACTGTCTGGACCGGCACGATGGGTTTGTGAACGGGCTGTTTCTCGATTTTGCCGTCAGGAAGATCGGACTGAAAGAGTTGTGGACGTTCAAGTGGCATCGAAAGTACGACACCAGCGGCCCCTGGACCACAGCCGGCGGGTGTCAGCCGGGCGACTGGCCGGAATGGATGAGAAGGTTCAAAGACTACTGACAGCGAGAGAACGCGGGTTTTCTGCGGCCTGTGAAACTCCTGCCGGCGTCGAGCCCGTGGACCCGATACGCGTCGCTCTGACACAGACCGGCCGTCAAGCGGCCATTGCCACAGCCAAGATGCACGATCAACCCGGCCCGAACACCGGTGGCCTCGAGGATCTGCCTGGCCGACATTTCGTCTGGCCCCTCGCCGAAAGCCGCATTAAGGCAGCAGGACGGGATGACAGGGACAACGCCAAACCAGCCAAGCCATCGCCGCGTTCTCATGCTTGGACCTCCTACTGACAGGGCAGCACAAAGTCGAATCCGTGGGGATATTGTACCGTCGTCACCGTCGATCCGCAAACCGATCGTAGCGCTGTGGCCGCCACGGTTGGGCTCGCATCGTTTTGGCATCCTGGCGTGAGAAACGGGGATGATTTGCTGACCAGGGGCATTGAAACCGAACGGCGTATTGTGTTATCATGGAACCGGTAGCGCGCCGGTGCATCGCTTATGAAGGCGCATTGGATATGCAGGTTGACGTTCATGTTTTGACCAGCCGCCGATGTGAGGATCATAAGGGAAGGAGGTGAAATCGCGAACCAGCAACGCGAGGCTTCTTGCGGAGCGGAATACACCCGTCTTGTCGTTTCACCGAACCCGACGGTCGTGCAGGCACGGTGCCGTCGGCGGAAGTCCCACGGCACTCGTCAAAGCAGACGTACGGATTTGAACGAGTCAATGTCATTTTTCACCTTTGCCTGTTTGGAGGGCCAAACGATGCGCAGGAAATTGATCCATATGTTCTTGTGTGTGGCTTTCTGCGCCGCCGTGGCGCAGGGCCAGAACCAGATTCCCAACTGGGAGTTCGACACGCCGGGGGATCCTACCACGGGTGGTTTCGCGGTACAGTGGCATCTCTGGCAGAGCGAGAACTTCGACAGCGTGACCATCGTGGAGGGCGCCGGCCTGTCCGCCCCGTACGCCATGAAGGTGGACATCGGGACCGGATCGTTCGACCCGCTGCAAATCTTCCAGTCGAACATCGTGCTCACGCAGGGCGTTACCTACACGATCAGCTTCATGGCCAAGGCCGACGCCCCGAGGACGATCTCGGTCGGACTGCAGACCCGCACGAACAGCCCTCAGCAGTGGTACGTTTACTGGCGACAGGACAATATCCAACTGACCACCGAACCGCAAACGTTTACCTTCGAGTACACCCACACGGATGCGGACGACGGCGGAACGGCGGCTTTCAATGACGGCGTAGATTTTCATTTCTGGCTCGCCGGAGACGGCACGGACCTGTACGTTGATCGGATCTGGGTGGGGGAGGGGGCGCCGCCGGCTACGAGTCCGGAGGAGCTGGCCAAGCCCTATGCCCCGGCGCCGGACGACGGGGTGACGGACGTACCCCGCGACGCGGTGCTGAGCTGGATGGCCGGTCCGTTCGCTGCCGTGCACGACGTGTATTTCGACACGTCGCAGGCGAATGTCGAGGCCGCCAGCCGCGACAATCCGATGGATGTGTTGCTCAGTCCGGGGCAAACCGCGACACAGTACGATCCCGAAGGGTTGCTCGACTTTGGCCGGACCTACTACTGGAGGATCGACGAAGCGAACGCGCCGCCGGATGCGACGGTCTATGCCGGCGACGTGTGGAGCTTCACGACGGAATCCTACGCCTTTCCGATCGCGAACGTGACGGCCACGGCCAGTTCCGGGCCGCAGGGCACGGGGCCCGAGAATACGGTCAACGGCTCGGGCCTGAACGCCGCCGACGAGCATTCGACCGACCTGAGCGACATGTGGCTCACCGCGCCCGGTGCGCCGCTGCCGGCCTGGATTCAGTACGAATTCGACCAGGCGTACGAGCTCGATGAAATATGGGTCTGGAACTCGAATCAGTTGATCGAGTCGTACGTGAAATTCGGTGCCAAGGACGTCACCGTGGCATACTCGCTGGACGGGACCGAGTGGACGGTGCTGGGCGACGAGGAATTCGCGCAGGCGCCGGGTCAGGACACGTACACCTACGATACGGTGGTCGATCTCCGCGGCGTCCGGGCGCAGTACGTCAGGTTGACCATCAATAGCAACTGGGCCGGCGTGCCTTCCTCGCCGGTCGGCTTGAGCGAGGTACGTTTCACCTATGTCCCGGCCCACGCGCGCCAGCCCGAGCCGGCCCATGGCGCCGAAGACGTCAGTATCGACGCCGCTCTGAGCTGGCGTGAGGGACGCCGGGCCACGGCGCATGAGGTGTATTTCGGCACCGATGCCGACGCGGTAGACAGTGGGGCCGTGACGCCCGTCACGGTCGGGCAGCGCCGCTACATCCCGGACGACCTTCAGTACGGGCAACTCTACTTCTGGCGGGTCGATGAGGTCAATGACACCACCGGCGCTCTGTGGGCCGGACCCACCTGGTACTTTACGACCGCCGAGTACGTCGTCCTCGATGATTTCGAGAGCTACACCAATGAGGTCGGCAGCCGGGTCTTCCAGACCTGGGTCGACGGCTGGGGCTTCACCGATCCACCGCCGGGCCATCCGGGCAACAACACCGGCGCCACCGTCGGCCACGACATCTGGAGCGCGGGCAGCCCGCATTTCCAGGGCGACATCATGGAGAAGACCATCGTTCACAGTGGCAATCAGTCGATGCCCGTGTACTATGACAATACGATCGATTCTTTCCGGTCGGAGACCTGGCGGATATGGGCTTCGCCTCAGGACTGGACGCTCCATGGCGCCGACACCGTGACGCTCTTCTTCCACGGTGAGATGGCCAACGACCTGAATCCACTCTACCTCGTTGTCGAAGACGCCGCCGGCGGCAGCGCTGTGAAGGAGCACCCTGATCCCAACGCCGTGCGCGCGACCGGCTGGACCGAGTGGTCCGTGTCATGGGACGAGCTGCCGGGTGTGGACATGGCGCAAGTGACCATGCTCGCAATCGGCGTGGGCAGCCGCACCAGCACCCAAAACCGGGGAACCGGGCTGATCTACATCGACGACGTCATGGTCGGCAGCCCCCGGACGCCGGTCGGTCTGGTGGCCTACTACGCCCTGGAGAATGACGCCAACGACAGCTCGGGCAACGAGCACCACGGCACCCTCGTCGGCGATCCCGTCTTCGTCAACGGGCCCGCCGGGTTCGGCATGGGCCTGGAATTCGACGGCACCGGCAACCAGTACGTCGACCTGGGAACCTTCAATCCCTCCATCAATAGCGGCCGGCTCTCGGTGACGCTGTGGGCCAAATGGAACGGCCTGACCAGTTTCTGGCAAGGCCTGATCGGCAAGAGGGACACCTGGGCGTCCGGGGAGATGATGTGGCAGATCGAGGCCAGTCAGACCACAGGCGTCCTCAGCTTCCAGAGGGACGGTGCAGGCATTACCGCCGAGGCATTGCCGGAGGGCGAATGGGCCCACGTGGCCGCGACCTTCGACGGAAGCACCGCCATGCTCTACATCAATGGTGGCGTCAGCAACCAGGGCGGTTTCTCCTTCGGCTCCGACCCTACGGCGGCTGTGGTGTTCGGCGCGTGCAATGCCGGCGGCGGCAACCCGTTCAACGGCGCGCTCGACGAGGTTCGGCTCTACGACATTGTCCTGTCGGAAAGTGAGATTCAGGAGTTGGCGGGGCTGTAGCGTCTCGCCTCAGGCAAGATCGGTTCGAGCCGGCTCGATGACTTTGGCTCGAGTTACGCAGTTCAGTTCACCTTCGGGGCCCGCATCCAGCCGATGCGGGCCTCGCTGCTTCTCCGCGGGTCTGCATCAAGAGAGCAACGCCGGCAGACTTCGCCTCCCATCGGCAATGAACACGAACCGCGAATTCACATGGTAAGTGCAACACGGGTATAGAAGAGACATCCGACGGAGGTGACTTGCATCAGGTTCGGATCGTGAGGAGATATATGAACCGAAGAACGTCCCGGCGGGGACACCTGTCATCAGAATTGACTACGCAAAAATAGGTAGTCACCACAATTGTCGTAGTTGACCCACGCCGATAGAATCGAACCGTTTGCCCGAGGCCTCGCGAAAGCGAGCCTTCGTTGGCGATTGTCTCTGTCTTTTGGGATCTGTCAGGTCAATATGGGTGATATGGGTACAGCGGAGGCCTGGAGCACGCTTGGTGAGGGGGAAGCTCGGGAACTGGGGACCCGGGCGGGAGCCGTATTTCAGCCGCGGGCGCCGATCATTACGCCGGACTCCTTCGCCGGGCGACGGGAGCAGCTTGAGGCGATGTCTGATTCCGTGGCCCAAAGAGGACTGCACATCGTTGTCTTCGGCGAGCGAGGCGTGGGAAAGACCTCTTTGGCCAATGTGATTGGGCAGCTCTTGCACGCGATGGAGGAAGGGGTCATCGGGGACAACGGCGGCCCGCACCTTTTTGTCAAAGTCCATACCCATATTGGAGATTCGTTTTCGAACATCTGGCGGCGCGCCTTCGATGAGGTGTACTGGCACAGGGACAAGCCGACAACGCGCTTCAGTTACGAGATCGTACGAGAGCTCATGACGATGAGGGAGGCGTTGAATATCAGCGATGCCCCCTCCATCGACCAGGTCCGCAGAACGCTGGCGATTCTGAAGCGATCGGTCTTTGTCTTCGATGAGTTTGACCGGGGTTCCCAGGCGGTAAAGAAAGCCTTCGCCGACCTCATCAAGGCTCTGTCCGATTACGCCGTTGATGCGACGGTGGTTTTGGTCGGGGTATCCCGCACCATCGACGATCTGGTGCGCGAGCACGCATTGATCGCGCGCTCCATCGTGCAGGTGCAGCTTCCCCGCATGGCGGAGCGGGAATTGCAGGACATCCTCGACAAGGCGTCCGAAACGCTGGAGGTGGTGTTCTCGCCGGAGGCGGCATCGTTGATCGTACGCCTGTCTCAGGGGTTGCCCCATTACACGCACTTGATCGGGCTGCACTCCACACGAGAGGCCGCCAAGCGGCTGTCCCGGCGTATCGAGACCTGTGACGTGTATGCCGCGTTTGCCGGAGTGGTGCAGCACAGCATCCAGAATCTTCGGGGGAAATATGCCCGGTCCGTTCACAGCGTGCGCAAGGATGCCCTGTACAGGCAGGTCCTGTTGGCCTGCGCGTCGGCGGCGTCCACTACGGAGCTTGCCGCGGGGCATTTCCACCCCGCCGATGTGGTTCGTCCCATGCAGATGATGCTCAAGCGTCCGAACCTTGGGACCGCCACGTTTCAGAAGCACATCAATGAGTTTTGCGAGGAAGGCCGGGGCTTGGTCCTTGAGCGGTCCGCGAGTCCACGCGTCCATCGATACCGGTTCCGAGACCCGTTGCTGCCGCCGCTGATCTTCATGCAGGCGCTATCGGAGGGCCTCATTGACACAGCGCAACTGACGGCCTTGACGGTGCCTCAATAGGACCGGGTCCCTTCGTCGCGTTCCTCTCTTGCAGGCTCGGAGTCTCCCCAATCCCGCAGCGGTGCCGGGGGGGCTTTGCTGCAGCCGGGACGGCTCCACGGGACCCCGGAGGTTTTGCGACGGCTTCCTGAAAGACGGGACGCTCTCCCTTCCGGCAGGTGCCGGGCGATCGCAAGGCAGGGCGGTTATTTTCCTTGACGGCCGGGAGCCGGACTGTACGATATGTACAGAACAGAGGATATGGGATTCAAGATGGGAAGCAGAAAACAACAGATCAGCCTTGGCCACGCGGAGATTCTTCCTTGGCCGCTGGAAATGACAGGTCCCCACCGGCGCAATACGGGGAAAGGCGCGAAACTGCTGTCCCGGCGGCCCGGGACCCGGCCGCATCAAACGAACCCAATTGGCGGCGAGGCGAATTTGGGGTAAGTTCCTTTTGAGAAAGGGCTTATGCGGAATCGGGGCGGTTTTACGGTTGGAAAAACAAAGCCAATGGGCGCCGGGAAGGCGGTGAAGGGGGGGCCGCTTGTGCGTCGCGGGCATCTACCCATTGCGTGGCGGCCGGAAGAAGTCGGAGCAAGCCCTGGATGAGTGGAATAAAAGGGTTCAATTCTGCGTCTGTCCGGGGTAGAATGCCAAGCACATGGGTCTGGGGTTCGCGTGTGGATTCCTCGCCGGAATCGGGTTTGCGCGAGGGCCAAATATGCCTTAGAAGGCAGTTAAAGGAGCAAAATGATGAGTCAAGTGAGTCGTCGGAGGTTTTTGAAGCGCAGTTTGGCTGCTACAGCCGGTTCGTATGCGGCCTTGTCGTCGGTGGGGGGGCTGATGCCCAGCGTGTTGGGGGCCAATGAGGAGATCCGCGTCGCGGTGGCCGGGATTCGGGGCAGGGGCAACGGCCACATCAACCATTTCCAGAGCCTCAAGGGCGTGAAGGTGGTGGCCCTGTGCGATCCGGACAAGAAGGTCCTGGCCGAGCGCATGAAGCAGGTAAAGGACAAATACGGTACCGACGTGAAGGGTGATACCGACATCCGCAAGATCCTGGACATCAAGGAGGTCGATGTCCTGGTTATCGCCGCGCCGAACCACTGGCATTCGCTCATGACGATCTGGGCCTGCCAGGCGGGCAAGGACGTGTACGTCGAGAAGCCGGTGAGCCATTCGATCTGGGAAGGCCGCAAGATGGTCGAGGCCGCCCGCAAGTACAATCGGATCGTGCAGGCCGGGACGCAGCAGCGCTCGTGCCCGGCCACGATCGAGGCCGCGCGCGACATCCAGGCCGGCAAGTACGGCAAGGTGCAGTGGGTCCACTGTTCAAAACTGGGCGCTCGGGGGCCTATAGGCAAGGTAACCTCTCCCCAGCCCGTGCCCGAGAATATCGACTACAATCTCTGGGCCGGCCCGGCTCCCATGACGCCGGTCATGCGGAAGCAGTTCCACTACGATTGGCACTGGCAGTGGAACTGGGGCGACGGCGAGATGGCCAACTGGGGCGTCCACTACCTCGACGATTTGCATCACATCCTCGGCTGGAAGGACATTCCCGACAAGGTCGTCGCGGCCGGCAACCGGTTCGCTTGGGACGACAACGGCCAGACGCCGAACATGCATTTCGCCCTGTTGCATTACGACGGCCTGCCGGTGGTGATCGACATTCGCAATTTGCCCGATCCCAAGCGACGGGGCGGCAAGAGCGGGGCGGTCTACCTTGGCTCGCGCGGCGGCAACCATATCCAGTGCGAGGCCGGTTACATTCGCATCTCGCGTGGCGGCGGCTGGTTCTACGACAACGACGGCAAACGTGTCCACCAGTACAAAGGCAACGCCGGCTCCGGCCACGCGCAGAACTTCATCGATGCCGTGCGGAGCCGTCGTCGGCAGGACCAGGCGGCCGAGATCGCGGTGGGCCACCGAAGTACGGCTATCTGCCATCAGGCCAACCTGGCTTGGCGCGCCGGCTCGCAAGCCTCGGTCGACGAGGTCCGCGAGGCCATGAAGTCGCACGAAGACGCGCTGAACACGCTGAAGGATATGCTCGAGCAAATCGACGGCAACGGTGTGGATCTGGCCAAGGAACACTTCGTTCTGGGGCCGGCCTTGACCTACGATCGCGCCAGCGAGAGATTCACCGGCGCGCACGCCGAAAAGGCCAACAAGTACGTCAAATGTTCCTACCGCGCCCCGTTTGTCGTGCCGGAAAGCGTATAGCACACACATGATAAGATGGCGGACGGGCGCTCTCGCGGCGTCGCGTCCGCGACAAATTCGTCCGGCGGGTGGCAGCACCACGCGTAACGTTGGTGCTGCCCTCCGTCGCGCGCAGCGGGGGGATGACATTTCGTTCATGCTATGCTACCCTATGGCTTCATTGGCAGATGGAACAATCGGAGCAGGATGGCACGGAAGTTTACGCTGAAATCTCGAACCGCAGCCGGGGATATCGATTTCTCCGCGGACTTGAACCCCGAGCAATTGGCGGTCGCCACCGCTCCGGGTGGGCCCATGCTGGTGGTTGCCGGCGCCGGCAGCGGCAAGACGCGGGCGCTGACCTATCGCCTCGCCTGGCTGGTGCATCACGGCATCGAGCCGGGGCGGATCATGCTCGTGACCTTTACGAATCGGGCCGCCCGCGAGATGCTCAGCCGCGTCGAGGTGCTCGTCAAGCAGCGGACGCGCGAAATCTGGGGCGGCACCTTCCATCACATCGCCAATCGCATCCTGCGCACGCACGGCAAGCTCCTGGACATCGCGCCGGATTTTACGATCCTCGATCGCGAGGACTCCAAAGACCTGCTCGCCTCGTGCGTGCAGGAAGCGGGCGTGGATACCAAACAGCGACGCTTCCCCCAAAAGAACGTGCTGGCGGCGATTTCCAGCTTCGTTCAGAACACGCTCGACCCGTTGCCGACGGTTGTCAGCGCGCGGTTTCCCATGTTCATCCAGGAACTCGACGGGATCGAGAAGGTACTCGTGCTCTACACAGCCAAGAAACGCCGGCGGCAGCTCCTGGACTTCGACGATCTGCTCAGCGCCTGGCTGCGGCTGATGAGCGAGCATGACGATGTGCGCCAAATGCTGGCCGGCCAGTTCCTGCACATCCTCGTCGACGAGTATCAGGACACCAACGCCATCCAGGGCGCCATCGTCGACCTGCTTGCCTCCCGGCATCGCAATCTGGCAGTCGTCGGTGACGACTCGCAATCGATCTACAGCTTCCGGGGCGCGAACTTCGAGAATATCATCACGTTCACGGACCGCTACCCCGAGGCCAGGGAATACCGCCTCGAAACGAACTATCGGTCGGTCCCTGAGATTCTGACGCTGGCCAATGCCAGCATCGCCCAGAACGCACGCCGGCTGCCGAAGAACCTGCGGGCCATCCGCTCCTCGGGTCTCAAGCCCACGGTGGTGCCTTGCCAGGACCACTTCACGCAGTCGCGTTTCATCGCCGAATACGTGCTGCACCTGCTGGACGAGGGCCGCTGCCTCAACGATATCGCGGTGCTCTATCGCAGCCACTGGCACTCGCTGGAGATACAATTAGAGTTTCAGCGTCGCAATATCCCGTTCCAGATTCGCGGCGGCCTGCGCTTCTTCGAGCAGGCCCACATGAAGGACATCCTCTGCTACATGCGCGTCCTGCAAAACCCGCGCGACGAACTGGCCTGGCTACGCTTGCTCACGATGCTGCCGCGGGTGGGCAGCGCCCTGTCGCGACGGGTGTGGCGGCAGATCGGCGATGCGGCGGACCCGTTCAACGAGATCTTCACCACCGAAACCGCCAGCCTCCTGCCGGCCAGCGCGCGACCCTTCTACGAGGAGTTTACGCATCTGGTAAAGAAGACCGCCGAGCTGGACTCGCCGGGCGAGATTATCGACCTGGTCCTGAAGGAGTTCTACGACGACTACCTCGTTTCGCACTACGACGGGGCGGCGATGCGGCGGGAGGACGTCCGCGCTCTGGCCAACTTCGCGGGCCAGTATCAGAACGTCGAGGCCTTTCTGGCCGACGTGTCGCTGGCGGGGGAGTTTTCGGGCGAAACCTGCGTGGCCGGACCGACCGAGCAGGAATTCGTCATCCTCAGCAC
>JAFGCA010000306.1 GCA_016932895.1 Sedimentisphaerales bacterium
AGGCAGAATCATAAGGAGGTGATCGCTGCTATGCCTTATGACATTCGGATCGTCAGCACCTACCCCCCCCGGCGGTGCGGACTGGGTACGTTCTCGCGCGATTTGGCGACCGCCCTGGCCCACTTCACGGCCGAAATCGGGCATATCCGCATCGCGGCCATCGACAACGGCAGCGGACCCTACGATATCCCCGTCGATCTGACCATCGACCAGTACAATCCCCAATCCTGGCGAGACGTGATCACACACATCGCCACGCGTGCCAACGAAGGAAAGAACCCCACGATCGTCATCTTACAGCACGAGTACGGGCTGGACCCGGACGATCAAGGCAACAACTGCCGGGGTACGAACTTCGTGCGCCTGGCAAAGGCCTTCCGAGAACGGCAACTCACCACGCTGGTGTACCTGCACACGGTCCTCGACGAGCCCGATCCGCATCAGAAACAGGTCGTCCAGGACCTCGCCCGGTATAGCGACGGGCTCATCGTCACCACCGAAAGCGCCATCCAGATACTGGAGTCGCCGACGTACGAAATACCGCACGCCCAGCTCAAGCACATCGACCACGGGATTCGGATGCAGCACCGGTCGCAGTTCGACCGCCTCACCATCAAACAGGAATACGGCCTGGAGAACCGCTTCCTCATCACAACGCTCGGCCTGCTCTCCCCGAACAAAGGAATTGAGTACGGCATCCGCGCCTACGGCCGATTCCTCCGGGAATCCTGCACCAAAGAACAAAGAAAAGGAACGGTCTACGTCATCGCCGGTCAATGCCATCCTGAATTCGTCAGGGCCGAAGGCGGCGTGCACTACCGCAGCTTCCAGGCCGAGATCGACAAGGCCCTGAAAGAGGCACGCCTCAAGTGGTGCAGGGTGAAAGAACTCGGAGGCCGCGAGCTGCCGGAGTACGACCTCATCTTCCTCGATAGATTCATCGATGAGAACACGTTCCTGCAGCTATACGGAGCGACGAATGTCATGCTGCTTCCGTATCAGAACATGCAGCAGATATCGAGCGGCATCCTCGCCGACACGCTCGGTTCCGGACGGGTCGCTATCACCACCAAGTTCCGGTACGCCCGCGAGCTGATCCATTCCAACAAGAAGTGCCCCGAAGGCGTCATCGTCGGCCGGTATGCGCGCGGCATTCTCGTCGATCCGGGAGAACCGTCCGTCGAACAGATCGCCCAGGCCCTCGACTATGTGGTCTTCAATGAAGGCAAGCGCATCATGATGGAGCGGCAGGCCCATCAGAGAGGCTATCAGATGCGCTGGAACAACAGCGCCTGGGCCCTGCTGCAGTACATCGACTTCGTCCGCGAGGAAAAGGAAATCGTCACCGGTCGCGGTATCAAATTCAAACGCGAAAAACCCTCAAAACTGGACGCGCACAAGTATCGACGCGTCCAGGTAACCTCGACGGTCGAGGCCATCACGCAAGAGCCCAACACAGAAATGAGGCCCTGAGCCGTCCCGGGCGGGGGCGCCGGCAGTTCACTACGAGCCTATTTTGACGGGTCTGCCTTCCTGGGCGGACTGGTAGATGGCCCGGATGACTGCGACGGCCTTGCGGGCTTCGGCCCCATCGATCCAGAAATCCTCGCCTTTCTCCAGCGCCTCGAGAAACGCTTTGAAATTCCGCGTGTGATTCTCGTAGCTGATCGCGGCCGGGTCGGCCACGCCGCCGCCGCCCTCGATCTTGAGAAACCGTTCGCGGATGCCCTTGTCCTCCGGCTTCTCGTTGGCGAACTGCCACAGGGTGATGCTGTTCTCGACGTTGATGGCCGTGCCTTTGGTGCCGGTGATCTCGAACCGGCGATACTGGCCCGGATAGGAAGCGGTCGTCCCGTAGATGATGCCGAGCGCGCCGTTGGCGTAGCGCAGGACCGCCGCGGCCGTATCTTCGGCCTCGATGTCGTGGCCCAGGGCCGCCGTGTAGGCCTGCACCGACTCGATCGGCGGCATCAGGTCGCAGAGCATGTCGATCATGTGGATCGACTGGTTCATCAACGCCCCGCCACCGTCCAGCTTCCACGTCCCGTGCCAGGAATCCTGGTAATATTCGTCCGTACGCCACCAGGGCACATAGATACCGGCGTAGGTGATCGTGCCAAAACGCCCGGACTCAATCGCGTCGCGCAAGGGAACCATCAGGTCGTTGAAACGGTACGGGAAGATGCCGCCCAGCCGCGTCCCGGCCTTGTCGTGGGCCTCGATCATAGCGTCGATCCGCTCCAGCGTCACCTCCAGGGGCTTCTCGCAGATCACGTGCTTGCCCGCCTGCGCCGCGGCGATCGTCGGTTCCATATGCACGCCGCTGGGCGTGGCGATCGTCACGATGTCGATCTCGTCGCTTTCGAGCATCTCTTCGTAGCTGCCGAAGGCTTGCGCCCCGTATTTTTCGGCCAGCGCCGTGGCCCGGTCCATGACGTTGTCGCAGCAGGCCACGAACTTGGCGTTCGGAATGTCGCCTATCGCTCTGGCGTGGAAATCGGCAATCAGCCCCGCGCCCACAACTCCAAAGTTCCATGCCTTCATATGTGTATCCCCTATTCTTGGCCGTTGAGATTCAGTCGCATTGTAAGCCTACCTCGGCGGACAGTTCTCGCACCGCCGCGATGGCCCTGGAAAACAGCTCCGGACCGGTCGAGCCGCCGAACTGCCCTCCCGTTTGCAGGTGAGGCTCCATGGTCAAACACCCGTCATAGTCCATGGCCGCCAGCGCGGCCAGCAACTCCTTGATCTGCCCGTCGCCCTCGCCCGGAACGCTGCCGACGTCTTTGGCGCCCAGCTTCCAGTCCTTGAGATGCACGTGGACGACGTACGGCTTCATCACGGGCCAGCACACCTCGACATTGTTCGTGATCTTCTCGCCCCACACGAAATTGGCCGGGTCGTAGGCCAATCGCAGCCTGGGCGATCCCACGGCCTCGATCAGATCGACGCAATTCTGCGCCGTGTGGCCGTAGATGTTCGCCTCGTTCTCGTGGACCATTGTGACATCGGCGCCGCCGAGCGCGTCTACCTTGGCCGCCATGCGTTCCAGGACCTGGACGCGGCAATCGTCGATGTTCTGACCCTCCGGGGCATAGTAGCTGAACATCCGAATGAACGGCGTCTCGAAATACTGCGCCAGCTCCACGCTGTGCTTGAATTTATCCAGATGCGGCTCGAACGGCTCATCCAGCCGGACCTTGCCGATCGGCGAGCCGATGGCGCTGACCTTCAAGCCGTGATCCTGAATCATGGTTCTCGCCTCTTTCAGCTCGCCCTGATTCAGGTCCATGATGTTCTTCTTGTCAAGGAAGCGAGGCTCGATGTAACCGACCTTCTCCTTGGCCAGATACTCGACCTGGCCGCGAAAACTCTCCGTCACTTCATCCGCAAAGGCGCTTAGCTTAGCCATTTTGTGTCACTCCCAAATCCGTTCGCAAAACCATCTTACTTCGAAAAGCTCGCCGCTTTCTCAGGCAAGTTTCGTTCAATTTCGTCTAATCGATAGCCAAAGCCGGACCCGCTCAGCGTGGACAGATCCACGCGGCCGTGTCTCCGGCGGTACAGCCCCGGGTGGACCGCTTCTTCCGCCGCCGAGGCGGCCGGATAAAACTGCATTGCATTGGTCTCCACGCCCATAATCGTGCCGGCGTGCGCCGCCAGCAGGCAATGGGGAATCTGCGCCAGCATGGGGTTCGTGAGGTCCTGGACCATGAGTGTCATCCCGTGCGCCCTGGCCCAGCACAGGCTCAATAGCGCGCCGGTCTGCGTCTTGCAGGTCTTCAGGGCCACGCCGGTCCAGCCCAGTTCGCGCCCGAGTCGCACGAGCTTCCAATCGTGGGCGCTTTCATCCATGAACAGGGGCTTGCGCGCCGAGACGCTGTGCACGTCGATCTGGTTGGCCTCCAAATCGTACGGGAACGGCTGCTCGACATACAGAATCATCTGATAGATGCGCGGGTGCTCCGTGACCAGCCGGTCGAGAATCTCGTTCACGTAGGCCGGGTCGGTCACGGTGCAGTTGAAATCGCTGGTCAGCCACAGCACGCCACGTTCCAGGGCAATCTCGCCGACGCGAACCAGCCGGTCGTAATCCCACTGCGCATCGTTGCCTCGCAGCTTCACTTTCAGGCAGGTCAATCCATCCCGTTCGATCCAGTCCGGCAGCAAAACGGGATACCCGTCGTCGGGCTCGCTGCCCGTCAGCTCCGACGAATCCAGCAAATCCTTCCCGCCCACGAGATGCCAGGCAGGCAGATGTTGCGCGGGCTCTGGGTTCAGGAAATCCGCAGGATACCGGCCGGCAAATGAGACTCTACTGCCCGCCACGGGCTCGAGGAAATGAGCCAGGTCTGCATTCATGTGCTTTGCATCGTACGTGGCGTAGACCGGACAGCCGAGAAGCCGGCCGTACGCGTCGTGCAAAGCCACGTCGAACGCCGAGCAACAGACCAGAGCCGCCAGCCAGGGCATCGGCTGGACCTCGGCGCCGCGTTCGGCATTCAACTCATCCAGCAAACCCGGCAGGATCGATTCATTGAACTCGTACCCCAGCTCGACCGGATGGCCCTGTCCCGTGAAGCCGGCCCAAGCCGCCGCCAGAATCCGACAGAAACTCTGCATCGTCTCGCAGCGTTCCTGGTAGCCCAAGTGACTCGGCCAGGCCCATTGCACGCTCAGCGGGGTCTCGCCCCACCCTTGCGCGCGCTTGCCGGCGGCATCGGCCGCCGTCATACACACTCGCGCACAGATCACGGACGTGAGCGTCTCCGGCCCGAACTTCAGCGGGACCCTCGTTTCGACCGGAAGGAAATACAAATCCACAGAAACTGGATGTACGTCTGTCTCCATGTCGCCTCGTCAACGTCAGGTTAGCTCTTCATCGAGACTTCGAACAGTCACTACAACATGTATAAGCTGGGACCGGCATTGTCAAGGGAAGTTCATCGTACCGGCCGATGCGACCGCCTTTTGCCCCATGATAATGCGTTTTCGCCTGACCGGGAACTTGCAGGGCGCCGGCCTCCGCGGTATAGTAGCGAGTTCTGAGGCTCACGTCGGCCGTCCAGAGCCAGCCCTCGGAGTCAGCCGGCAGAGGCTTCTCTAACGGGCAAGAGTTCTTCGTACAGGAAACCCGTGTTTTGAATAGAAAGCAGGAGTTTTGCAAAATGGAGATTCGGCTTATATTCTCCAAGGAAATCGTTGGTGTGATTTCCTTGAAGACTGGGCTTATATATCCATACGCGAAGCACTTGCGTTCTCGGGAGGAAAAATCATGAAGAAGATTTTCCCTCCCTAAAGTAAGCCTAATCTCCATTTTGCAAAAGTTCAGTAGAAAGGTCACGCAAATACATTCGACCAGTCATCTTCGTCCACAGCAATCTTGAATTGAAAGGAGTAGGTATGGCAATCAACCGGAAATTGAGAATGGGTTTGGTTGGCGGAGGCCCCGGCGCGTTTATCGGTGAGGTCCATCGGAAAGCGTCGCGCATCGATGGCCAGATCGAGCTTGTGGCCGGAGCGTTCGACATCAATCCCAAAAAATCCAAGAAAATGGGCAGGCAGCTTTACCTGAATCGCAAACGGGTGTATGGCACCTACCAGGAGATGATCGAGTCCGAGCTGGCGCTGCCCGAAACGGAGCGGATCGATTTTGCCGCCGTGACCACTCCCAACAACTGGCACTTTCCGATCGCGCGTGACTTCCTCCAGGCCGGCTTCCACGTCATGTGCGAGAAACCCATGACGCTGACCTCCAAGGAAGCCAAAGAACTGCAGAAGCTCGTAAAGAAGAAGAAACTGGTCTTCGGACTGATGCACAACTACACCGGCTACCCGATGGTGAAGCTGGCCCGCGACATGGTCCAGAAAAAGGACGTGGGCAAGATTCGCAAGGTCGTGGTGCAGTATCCGCAAGGCTGGCTGGCCACGGCATTGGAGAAAACCGGCCAAATGCAGGCGAGCTGGCGGACGGATCCCAAGCAGAGCGGGGCCGGCGGCTGCGTCGGTGACATCGGCACCCACGCCGCCAACCTGGCCGAGTACATCACGGGTCTGAAGATCACCCATATCTGTGCGGACCTGACGACGTTTGTCCCGGGGCGTCCTCTCGACGACGACTGCAACTGTCTGCTCAAGCTCGAAGGCGGTGCCAAGGGCGTGCTGCACGCCAGTCAGATTTCCCACGGCGAGGAAAACAACCTGGCCATCTGGGTCCACGGCGAGAAGGCCAGCCTCGAATGGCACCAGGAACATCCCAACTATCTATACGTCCGACGCCCGAGCCAACCGGAAGAAGTCTGGAAGCGCGGCAACGACTATGTCGCCGCCTACAGCACCGCGGCGGCACGAAACACCCGCATACCGTCCGGGCACCCGGAGGCGTTCCTGGAAGCCTTCGCCAACAACTACGGCAACTTCGCCGAAACGGTCAAGTGCGCCATCGACGGCAAGAAGCCGACCGCGCTGGCGACCGACTTCCCGGGAGTGGGTGAAGGAGTCCGGGGCATGCTGTTCATCGAAACCGTGGTGGCCAGCAGCAAGAGCAAGCAGAAGTGGACACCGATGAAGAAGTAGTGACGCCGCGTCACACGCTACGAGAATAACGATGCTGTCCGGCGCACCGGCTTCGGTGCGCCGGGCGGCGCCGAATCGGCAGGGTGATCGCCGCACAACTCACGTTGAGATTTGCGGAGGAGCGGAACGATTCAAATACCAACAGCAGGAGCAGTCACATGAACGATAATGCAGACCATTCCAAACCGAACGCCACGGGCCTCTCGCGCCGCCATTTGATTTCGGGCGCGGCTGCTGCCGCACTGGCGGCCTCGGCAGTCCCGTCCGTCGCCCGCGCTGCCGGCTCCGGCGGGAAGTTCAAGCTCAAATATGCCCCCGGCCTGGGCGCGTTTCGGCAGCATGCAGGCAAGGACCCCATCGACAACCTCAAGTTCATGGCCGACGAAGGCTTTTCGGCCATGTTCGATAACGGGATGATGGGCAAGCCGCCGGAACTGCAAGAGAAAATCGCCAGAGAAATGGACCGGCTCGACATGACACTGGGACCGTTCGTCCTGTACGCCGAGTTCGGCAAACCGACCTTCGTCCTTCAGGACAAGGATTTCCGCGAGTCGATGATCAAGCGCACCCAACAGGGCGTGGAGGCGGCCAGGCGGGCGAACACCAAGTGGATGCTCATCGCCCCCGGATGCGTCAGCCAGCGCATGGAATACGACTACCAGAGCGCGAACCTGATCGACAACTTGCGCTACCTGATGGACGTCGTCGAACCGCACGGCATCGTGATCGTCCTGGAACCGCTGAACTGGTGGGCCAACCATCCCGGCCTGTTCATGCAGAAGATGCCGCACGCCTACATGATTTGCCGCGCCGTGAACAGCCCCTCCTGCAAAATCGTCGATGACCTGTATCACCAGCAGATCACCGAGGGCAACCTCATCCCCAACATCGACAAGGCCTGGAGCGAGATCGGCGCCTTCCATCTCGGGGACACTCCCGGCCGCCAGGAGCCCACGACCGGCGAAATCAACTACAAGAACATCTTCAGACACATCTACAAGAAAGGCTACGACGGTGTGCTGTGTATGGAGCACGGCAGAAGCAAAGGCGGCAAGGAAGGCGAGCGCGCGATGATCGACGCCTATCGCGCCTGCGATGACTTCAAGGTCTGACACCGCCTTTCGCAGCAAGAAGAACATTTGTCGCGGTTCATCCGAAAGGAACCATCTATGCAACGCACACCAACCGACAAAGTCAGAAACATCTCGCGAAGGGATTTCATTGCCGCCTCCGGAACCGGTATGGCGGCGGTGCTGGCCGGGAAGAGCGTGATCTTCGCCGCGCCGGCCAATAGAAAATTCCGCGTCGCCCTGATCGGCTGTGGCGGACGGGGCAACGGCGCCCTGAAAAACCACGTCGATGCCGCCGAGCACATCGGCGTCGATATCGAGGTCGTGGCCACGGCCGACTGGTTCGAGGATCGCGCTCGAAACACCGGGCAGAAGTACAACGTACCGGAATCCCGGTGTTTCCACGGCGCCGACGCATACCAGAAACTCCTGGCTACTGATGCGGAGATCGTCCTGATAGCAACCTCGCCCAACTTCCGCCCCGTGCACTTCGAGGCCGCCGTCAACGCGGGCAAGCACGTTTTTATGGAGAAACCCGTGGCGGTCGACCCGCCGGGAGCCCGACGGATCATGGCCGCCGGGGAAAAGGCCAAAGACAAGGGCCTGGCCGTGGTGGCCGGCACACAGCGCCGGCACCAGCGCAGCTATCGCCGCAACGCCGCGGCCGTCCAGGCCGGCGCGATCGGGACGATCCGGGGCGGATGCGTCTGGTGGTGCGGGGGAGCCCTCTGGTATCAAACGAGGAAACCCAACGAAAGCGACGCCGACTACATGATCCGCAACTGGGTCAGTTTCACCGAGATGTCGGGTGACCACATCGTCGAGCAGCACGTGCACAACCTGGACGTGGCCAACTGGTTCATCGGTCACCCGCCGATCCGAGCGATCGGCTTCGGCGAGCGAGCCCGCCGCAAGACCGGCAACCAGTTCGACTTCTTCAGCATCCAGTACGACTACGACGACGATCTGCACATCCACAGTATGTGCCGGCAGATCAACGGTACCTACGGCAGGGTCAGCGAGCATCTCGTGGGCAGCACGGGCTCGGTCTGGGGCGGCGGCTCGATGACCACCGGCAAGCAGGTGGACGTCCCGGAGTTCCCCGAACACGGCGGACCCTACGTCCAGGAGCACATCGACCTGCTCAACAGCATTCTCGAGAACGAGCCGCTCAATGAGGTCCACAACGTCGCGACCTCGACCCTGACGGCCATCATGGGGCGGATCTCGGCGTACACCGGCCAGCTCATCAAATGGTCGGATCTCGTGGAGAACAAGGACTCGCAGTGGTACAACCTGACGCTCAGGCCGACGGCCGAAGACTTCGAGACGGGCAACGTCGTGGCCCCGCCGGACGACATCGCCGCCGTGCCGGGCAGAGAAAAGAGGTAGAACCCGCAGAAACCGGCAGATGAGAATCCGCCCTATGAGACAAAAAAAGAAGTCGCGTCGGACCCGACGCGACTTCTTCCATTTTACGAGAAACTCACTGGCCGTATCGCCGGCGAGATTCAGTCGATCGCAACAACCTCGGTAAACTCGACCAAAGCTCTGGCGGTTGCTTCATGCGGCTTAATCTTGCCCACCACGCCGACCTTCTTCCCGATGAGCTTGCTCATATCCGTACCCGTGGCCGCGCCCGTCGGCACAATGTAGCAAATGGTCGTGCCCGAGCCGTCGAGGATTCGATACCGCTTCGGCTGGGCCCCCGCGCTGTAAACGTTCGAGCCCTCAAGCTTACCGATCACGGCAAATTTCCCCAGATTCTCAATCTGTGCCAGCCGGGCCGCACGCGCCTCGTCGATCTGCCCGGTCACCTTCTCCAGCTCCTTGTTCTGAAGCTGCATTTCCTTGCCGACCGTACAGGCCAACTCGAATCGTTCCACCTGCTTGATCGTAAATTCTGCGTACCGCTGCGCCTTGCCCGCCGCTTCGTTATCGGCCAGCTCCTGCAGCTTCTTCTTCACTTCGGTGTAGTCCCGCTCGGCGACCGGTTTCTGTCCCTCGGCCTTCACCAGCTTGCTCAGAGCGTAGTACGTGTCCAGCAACTCGGATTCCGTGCCGGCCGGCGGTTCCGGCTTGGCCGCCTCCACCGGCACCGGCGCCGTTGGCTCGACTTCGACCGGCCGCACCCGAACGGGCGATTGTACCGGCTGAATGAATTGGCTGCTGACCCACAAGTAGGCTCCCTGAGGAGGGGCAATCTTGTAGTAGTCGTCCTTCTCTTCGCTCAACAACTTCACATTGGCGCGCCGGTTGAGCGTGATCTGCTTGCTGGTCGAGTGCATCGGCTCGACGTAGTCGGACCCTGCATACACCTTCACGTCGTCCCCGGTGACAATGCCCATCGTCGGGTTCTCGAGGTTGATGCTCACGTACTGCATCGGAATCCAGGAAAAGCACCCCGGCGGCGGGACAATGCAGGACCATCCCTGCTGGGCTTTGACAACCTGCACACGGTCGCCCTGGTAGAGCTTGCCGCAGTGGTAGAAATTGGTGCCCGGCCTCGAGCGAATGTACACGTCGTTGCCCGTGATTTCCGCCACGTAGGGCCCGGCCGAACCGCCAGCGACAGCGGCAGCGGGCCGATTCGGGTCCGCGAGAGGCCTCGCGGGCAGATTCACATCGCTCTGGGCCAACACCGCCCACGGCAACCCCAGAATAGCGACCAACAGCAAAACCAACGTCTGACGACCCGATATTGTTAGTTCCGCCGCAGGCTCAGGGGAATTCATGCGAGTTTGCATCTTCATACCTCCTAAAAGATGTTCCCATCAATGCCTCAGGAACGACCCGCCGGTTTGACGGTCCTTCACCGCTGAAGTTACTATTGGCCCCGGCAATTGTCAACCCTCAAGTCCCGCCCGGGCGTCCCAAGGCCGCAAAAATGCCGCGTCAGTCCCGCAGGCGCGCCAGCTCCTCCCGGCACATCTGCAATTGTCCGGGATCGGAAAGCCTCTGGACGGCCTTCTCCAGATGCTTCACAGCCTGCTCAGAATCGCGCAGATAGCGAGAGTAGAGAATGCCCAGCATCAGCTCCACCTGCTCGGCGTGCTCGTAGTTGCCGTAATGCGTCAGGAACTGTTCGTAGGCCTGGGCCGCCTCCGCCGATCGATGGTCGCTGGCCAACTGGTTGGCCACATCCAGCAGGTCCTGGCGGGGCAACACCTGCTGCGAGTCCACTTCCATCAGCTCAAGGTAGGCGTCGGCGGCCGCTGCCAGATTGCGCTGACCGATCCACCGGCCGATGGAACTGCGAATCTCCCACGTTTTTGCTTCTCTCTGGGTCTCGGCGGCGCTCTTCTTGACCTCGCTGGCGACCACGGCTTTGCGCTGCCCCGTCGCGGCAAACGGATCGAATCCATCGGCCACCACATCACGGTACCGCCGCCGCCGGTTCCATTTCTTGATCATCGCCCAAAGATCGAAGTTGCTCCCCGAGACGAGCCGGGTCGCCAGAAGCAGCAAGGTGATCGCAATGCCATAGGCATACCCGGCCAGGTGGGCATCGTACGCCACGCCGGGGGTGTAACGCGCGATCCCGTTATCGATCAGAATCATCTTTATTCCGATAAAATACAGTGCCGGCACCTCGACCGTGCCAATGAAGAAGAACCAGTAGAGCACGGTAATCAAGGTCTGGGGGAACAGCACCACGTACGCTCCCGTCACCGCCGCCACGGCCCCGCTGGCCCCCAGGGTCGGAGTGATGGAAGACCAGTTCACCACGGCGTGGCCCAGACCGCTGAGAACCGCACCGCACAAGTAGAAGAGCAGGTACCAGAGATGGCCCAGCTTGTCGTTGATGTTGTTGCCGAAGAGGTAGAGAAAGAACATGTTGCCCAGGATGTGGACCAGGCTGCCATGGAGAAACGCGTAGGTCAGGAATTGCCAATACTGCCGATGCGCGGGCACCAGCAGCCACTGCACCGCCCACGGTCGGATCGGCAGGTTAACCATCTGCCCGCCGACAAGGTAGCGGTAGGGTCCTCCGTACGAGGCGAGGAATATGACCACGTTGATTGCGATAAGAGCGTAATTCGCATACGGAGTCCGTCTCGGCCAGATGTTTGTTCTGATCGGCAACAACATGGGTCGGGTGCTTTTCCTATACTCCTATCAGGGCAAACAGTATTGGGGTATGGGCTCATTCTAATCGGCTCGCAGGTTCCGGACAAGAATTAAAAAAAAGGACGGCAGGGGCCGTCCTACTCGTGGGAATGAGTCTTGAAGGAAGGCAGCTCGAACCGGCGATGGACGCCGCGAACTGCCTACTCCGCAGTTGTCGCCCTCAGCCTTCCCGCTGCACGTAAAGTCTAAAAAACAAAGCGAGACAGGCCAAACGCACACCGAAAAATCTTTTCTTCTGGCGGATTTCGTGCTATGGAAGGCATAAGATCGATCGCATAAACCGACAAGGACCGAGAAAAAAGACGACATGAATGCAGAAGCTATGAAGAGACGCCTCGGGAACATCCGGGCGCAATTCCGCCGGCAGCACGTGGACGCCGTGCTTCTTACCCACCCCGTCAATGTCACCTACGTCACCGGTTTTTCCGGAGACGACAGTTGGGCCCTGGTAGCCGGGAACACGGTGTATCTGCTGACCGACAGCCGTTATACCGAGCAGGCGCGGCAGGAGTGTTGTCGAACGAGGATCGTGGAACGCAAAGGCTCGATAGCGGAGGCCGCCGGGAAGCTCCTCGGACGGCTCAAATCCGTCAGCGCCGTGGGCATCGAACAAAGCATGGCACTGGGCTCCTATCAGGCCTTCAAGAAGCACGCCGGCGTACGACTGAAGGCCACCGACGGACTCGTCGCGGAGTTTCGCAGCATCAAGGATGAGGACGAGATCGAGGCCATCAAAGCCGCGGCCGCCGTCGCCACGACGGCACTGGCCCGCGTAGAAGACTATTTCAAGCCGGGGATTACCGAAAGCGAGCTGGCGGGCGTCCTGGATCTGGAGATCCGCAAGCGGGGATGCAAGAACAGCTTCGAGACGATCGTCGCCTTTGGCGCAAACGCCTCCCGGCCGCACCATCAGCCCACGCAAAGAAAGCTCAGAGCCAGGGACACGATCCTGATCGACTTTGGGGCCCGCTATAACGGCTACTGTTGCGACATCACGCGGTGTTTCGTTATCGGCAAGCCCACGAAAGCGTACCGACAGGCCTACGGGGTCGTCGAGCGGGCCCAGGCGGCCGCAATCGAGACGGCACAAGCCGGGGTAGCTCTCGTAGCGGTCGATGCCGCTGCGCGAGACGTGATTCGCCGCAGCGGACTGCCGGTCTACGGGCACGGCAGCGGGCACGGCCTGGGACTGGAAATCCACGAGACGCCGTTTCTAAAGGAGCAGGCCCGGGGAAAACTCCGGGCCGGCCAGGTCATCACCATCGAACCGGGAATCTATATCCCGGGCGAGCTCGGCGTGCGCATCGAGGATG
>JAFGCA010000307.1 GCA_016932895.1 Sedimentisphaerales bacterium
ATATCGACCGCGCTGAGCGGGCCCATGGCGATGCCTTCTGCGTACAGGCTGTTCCAGATCTCGTCGGTGTTTTCGGCGTTGCGGCCGAGCAGCAGACCGTTGATGAGGCCAGCCGTCTGGTCGTCGGGAAACATCCAGTCCGAGAGATCGGCGCATCCTTGTGCGCCGATGGCGGCGGTGATTCGCACGGCGCACCGGCGTTGCGGCTGCTTTTCGGCGCCCAGGGGCTCGGTTTCGTAGAGGAACCACTCAATATTGGCTATTTTGGTCGGCTCGCCGGCGCGGACGAGGTGCAATACCCTCGCTCCGGCGGTATTGCCCGCCAACAGCAGGGCCCCGGCCGAACCCAGTCTCCTAAGGAACGATCTGCGATTCATCGTCTCCTCACGGCCATCTTTGGCCTTCATTTCCGACGAGATCGATGCCTGTGCGGCAGGAAACGGCACCGCCGCGACAGGGTGCATCTTCCTTCTCAGCGGCAGAACTGCGATCTGGTCGCATCGATGGTTTCGTTACCCCCTTTGCGGGAAGATGGGAACAGACACAGTAGCGGCGCTGCCCATCATGGCCAATTATACCAGCTTTCCACCCGCAAATCAAGCCGCACCGGCCACTGACGCCAGGGCCACGAGCCCGACGCCTCGGCCCGAGCCGGCGAATTGGGTTCGTTTCTTCCGGGCCACTTTGCCCGCAATCTGTCGTAATCTCCTTTCCAAAAAGAACTTGAGCCGTTTCCAGGCCTGTGCGAATTGGCTTTGTTTGTCATTCCGGGCTCCGGTATTCGCGGGCTCGGCCGACGCGGATTCCCAATCCGCAATGGCGCGTCTCCCACCTGCACGGATTGGCCTTGTTTCTGCACGCTACGCTCGTTTCTGGCTCAAAAAAGCGGAAATTGGGTTTGTTTGGCGCGTCCGGCGGCCTTTGTCTGGCATGCCGCGGGTCGCAATTGGCTTTGTTTGTCATATCGGGCGTACCGGCGTTTGGCCGGGCCGGGGCCACGCTCCTGTCGGGGGTCGGCCTGTGGGAACCCGTCATTCGAACGCGTCGCAACGGAATGTGCGTCTCGCACGCCATCATCGGCTACTCTCACCTTTCTACGATGATCGAACCGTATTGGTTCCATATATACCAGACCCATTCCCGCCAGTCAAGGGAAAATGACCGCTTGTAGAGGGCAAGGCAATTCCATAGGGGTCCGGCGGCGCCCCGGCCCGTCATTTCTCTTTCTTGTCGTTCCGCAGCGACGACAAAAAGTACGAAGTTCCCATAATTGAGGTGCGATCCGGGCCGGATAGTGGTATACTAACAATGTGGCTTGTCGTTCCCGCGATGGCCACGCAGCGGCTTTTTTCGTCGTGTAAGGAGGATCGGTTTCGCAGGATGGGTGTTCCCGGCAGGGCGGTCCAGCGCGGTGGTTGCGGCGGCGTGGACGGTTCTGTCGGTAGATTGTCGTCTCAGGAGGTCGGAGTCGGGTGCACATCAACAAACACATCAGCATGGCAGAAACAGTCTGGGCAGTTCTTCAGGGATAAAGACGCCCTGTTTGGGACCGACGGGGCTTCCCGTACGGACTATTACACCGGTGCACGGACGTCACATAAGATGTGGTAGATTTGGCATGGCCCCAGAGTGATGTGGGCACAATGCCCTTTCTCAGGAAGGGCACGCTCTGGACCCTGCAACAGAGATGGAGGAACGCCTATGACAGAGAATTGGTGACGCGAGTTGGTTTTCGTTCGTTTCAATACCGTAGCGTAGCAGACTGTTTTTTTGAATGAGGAGAGTTGGCTTATGTTTAGAACAAGAGTGATTCTCACGGTTTCTCTGCTGGCATTGTGTGTGGGGCTGACGGCCCAGGCGGGCGACCCGCCGAACTATGCCCTGAACGGGACCGCCACGCAAAGCACCATGGATTGGGGCGGCGTCCCCGAAAATGGGATCAACGGCAACCTGGGTGATTTCACCCATACGGCCGCCGACGATGCCGACAAGTGGTGGGAAGTGGATCTGGGTGACATTTACGAACTCAAAGAGATCCTCGTCTACAACCGGGCGAGCTGTTGCGGCGAGCGTCTGGACGGCGTGGTAGTCAAGGCGCTGGATGCGGACCGGAACGAGATCTACGTGAGCGATCCGGTCGCCGGCGCGGTCACGGCCGACGTCCACGTCTTTGACAACGACGGTGCGGGCTTTGCCGCGGTCCGTTACATCCGCCTGGAAGGCGGCACGGATTTCCTGTCCATTGGAGAACTGCAGGCCTTTCCGTACTGGCCGTTTGCCTACGGTCCGGAGCCGGCCGACGGGGCCGTGGACGTGGATACGACAGAGGTGCAGTGGATCCCGGCCGACGCGGCGGTAGCCCATAACGTGTATCTGGGCACCGATCCCAACGCGATGGATCTGGTCGCCGAGGGCGACGGGGCCGCGAGTCAGGCCGCCGTGACGCTGGAACCGGGCGTGACATACTTCTGGCGTGTCGATGCCGTCGATGCCGACGGTGTGGTCTCGGAGGGCGATGTGTGGAGCTTTGATACGCTGCCGCTGGAAGCGCATTTCCCGAGCCCCTATGACGACCAGGGCAACGTACTGAGCGGCGCGCAACTGAGCTGGACGGCCGGCAAGGGCGTCTTGCTGCACAATGTCTACTTCGGCACCGATCCGGAGGCCCTCACGCCTACCATGTATCTGTCGGAGACGTCCCTCGATCCGGGCCCCCTGGAGGCCGACACGACGTACTACTGGCGGGTGGATGAATTCACCGGCATAACCACCAACGTAGGGCCGCTGTGGAGCTTCACCACGCCTGCGGCGATTGAAGTAACCGATCCGAATCTTTTGATTTACTACAACTTCGAATCGGGCGCCCATACGACCGCACTCGATCAATCGGGCCACGGCAACCATGCCGCGTTCATGAGAACTCCGGAATGGGCCACGGGCATTGCCGGCGGCTGCCTGGCCATTGAAAGAGATGACGGCGACTACATCGAGACCGTTATGCCTCTGGGCATCGTCAGCAACACCGTGACCGTGACCGGCTGGGTGAAACACGAGGCATCGCCCCAGGCGTGGTCCGGCATCCTGACGCACAGAAGAGCCGATGGCAACCTGGGTCTGCAGCACGACGGCAACGAGCTCCGCTACATGTGGGGTGCCGATTCGTACTGGTGGGTCTCCTCCGGATTGAAGATCCCCAACGGTGAGTGGTACTTTGCCGCTCTGGCCGTCGCTCCCGATCAGGCGAAGCTGTATCTCGATGGTGTCGGCGCCACGTACACGAATGTTGACGTGCACATACCGGTAACCTTTGACAGCGGCATTCGTGTTGCCCGAGACCACACTGACGACAGAATCATGACGTGTCTGATCGACGAAGTCAGACTCTATGACAAGACCCTGACCGACGAAGAGATTCTCGAGGTAATGGTCCTGGATCCGGCCCAGGCGCAGGTACCGACTCCCGGCAACCGGACCACCCTTGATCCGGAAGACGCGATGACCCTGAGCTGGGTTGCCGGCGAAGGGGCTTTTGCTCACTACGTCTATCTGTCAACGGATGCAGAGCTCGTGGCGGCCAGCGACCCGAACGTGCAACTGGGGATGAGCGGCGAAACCAGTATGACTCTGGCCGAGCCCCTCGTCAGAGGCGCCACGTACTACTGGAAAGTCGATGAGATGGCGGCCGACGCTTCGATCGTCGCGGGTCGTGTCTGGAGCTTCACGCTGACCGACATCAACACGGAGAGTTGGGCCGCTGCCATGGCCGTCGCCGAGCCGAACTTCGTCGCTACCCACGTGGCTGCCGGTGTCTACGATATCGGTGAGCTGGGCGGCGAGATCACCTACGAGTTCGTCGTGCGGGCCAATCCCGACGAGCAAGAGGTCAGCATGGCTCTGATCGGACGGATCGGGACGTTTGGCGCTACGAGAGCGGCACTGAAGTTCGAGCAGTGGAACAACACCGGCAACTACGGCGCGACCCACTTCGGTGTGATGGACTATGATTTCGGCGTGGCCAACACGCTGGGCGAGTACGTCCACCTGGTCTTTGTCTCGAGCGAAGCTGCCGGCACGACCGCGCTGTATGTCGACGGCGTGTATCAAGCCAGCGTCGACGGCGCCATCACGTTGGGAGGCATTGTCGGCATCGGGAATGCCACCCGCGATGAAGAAGGCGCTGCCGTCATCGATCCGTTCGACGGCACGATCTTCGGCGTGGCGATTTTCGCCGGGGCCCTTTCCGACGAAGAGATCCAGGCACATGCGGACGCCTACTTCACACCGGTGAAGGAGCCCGTATTTGTCGAGGATTTCGAGGCCTACGCGGCCGGCAGTGATCTGCACGGCCAGGGTGGCTGGAAAGGCTGGGACAACACGGCCGGCGCCGGCGCCCCGGTGTCCGATGCGGTGGCCGTCAGCGGCGCGATCTCGGCTGAGATCGGTGGCGGTGCCGACCTGGTGCACGAGTTCAGCATCACCGGCGGCAAATGGGTGTTCTCAACCATGCAGTACATCCCCGCCGGCACGACCGGTGAGAACTGGTTCATTCTGCTGAACCAGTACAGCGACACCGGCAGCGGCGGTCCCGACAAGGACTGGTCCCTGCAGTACGTCTTCAATCTGGAGACCGGCGTCGTCACCTCCCAGGAAAGTGGCGGCACTGCGGACATCGTGTATGACGAATGGGTCGAGCTGATGTTCGTGATCGATCTGGACAACAACAGCGCCGAGGGGTACTACAATGGCGCGCTGGTTGGCACCCAGACCTGGGATGACACGGAGCACGCGACCATCGGCGCCGTCGATCTCTACGGTGCCGGGGCCTCGTCGATCTACTACGACGATATCATCATCACGCCGTTTTAGATCGAGTTATGACGTCAGGGTTCCCGTTGCGATGCCAGAGCTGACCGGGCCCCGGGACGAACCGGGCCATGCTATGGCGCAGTGACGCAAGTCATGCAAACGGGAGCCACCGCAACGCGAAGGGCTGCGATTTCCACGTCGCAGCCCTTTTTTCTTCCTCCTCCCGCCGACAACGCCCGTTCGTCGTGTGTGCGAAAACATCCTGGCGATTGCAGATTACGGCGTGGAAAGCCGACTCTTTCACCCCTGCGAAAGCAGGGGTCCAGGAAACACCCGAAGCATCCTGGATTCCCGCCCCCGATCAGGTCGAGGGCAGGCTCTGCGCGGGAATGACACGGAGCGTTGCCATTGAGGGCGGGCAGCGGACCCGAGGCGCGATGCCCGGAAATCTGCGCAGGCACCGTTTCTCCCGGAAGAGAAATTCATCGTGGAACAAGATGTGCGTGTCCGTTAGACTGCTCGTGATTCGTGTCGTTGTGGTGGTGTGGTGGGTCATCGTGGAGCCCCCTCGGCGACACGGCGGTAGATGCGTGGAGAAAGTGGTTGAACCGCCGACGGGCAGGAAGAGAGAATCTGCATGGCCATGATACAACGTTCCGCTGCGACGCAAGCCAAGCTCGAACGCCTGCGCCGGACGCTGGCGCACGAGGAGCCGGATCGCGTACCGGTCAGCGACTTTTTCTGGGGCGGTTTCCTGGATCGCTGGCGGCGGGAGCTTGGGTTGCCGGACGATGCCGATCCCTACTACCACTACGATCTCGACTGGATCGTCACCATTCCCAACATGGACCCGCACATCAAGCCTTTCGATACGATTCGCGAGAGCGAAAACGAGGTGTGGGTCAAGACGGGCTTCGAGACCGTTCTGCGCAAGCGTCTGGATTTGCCGATGCCGGAGCAGATGTCCTGGGACACCGACAGCATCGAGAAGCTGGAAGGCTTCGAGTTCGACGATCCCGGCGACCGGCGTCGCTTCTTCGCCGCCGGTGACAACCAGATCGCCGGCGTCGGGGACGGTTTTCAGCGCAACAGCCCGCCGTGGGTGGAAACGGTCAAGAAGCTCCGGGTCGATTTCCCCGTTTTCGGCAGCATGATTGAGGCGAACGAGTGTCTCACACGGCTCATCGGCCAGGCCAACACGCTGCTGTGGATGGGACTGTACCCGGAGCGGCTGGGGGCCTGCATCAATCGCATCGGCGAGTTTTACCTCAACTGCTGCAAGGCGGCGATCGACGCGGCCGACGGGCACCTCGACGGCTTCGTCATCTGGGGCGACGTCGCGTATCGCAAGGCCATGTTCTATGCCCCGGACTACTGGCGACAGTACTGTAAGCCCTGGGTCAAGGCCATGGTCGAGCACTGTCACGCCTGCGGTCTGCCCGTGATCTATCACGGCTGCGGCAACGTGAAAGCGATTTTCGAGGACTACATCGAGATCGGCGTCGACGCGTACAATCCCTTGGAAGTGAAGGCCGGCATGGACGTGGTGGACTTGCGCCGTCGATACGGGCACCGCATCGGTTTCTGCGGCAACCTCGACGTGCAGAAGTGGGAGCGGGGCGACCGCGATGAGATTCGCGCCGAGATCCTGCGCAAGCTCAGCGCGGCCCGGGGCGGCGGGCTGATCTTCCAGTCGGACCACTCGGTTACCAGTGGCGTCTCCGGCCGGACCTATGATTACATCGTCAAGCTGATTCGCGAGCAGGGGACCTACCCGCTCGATCTGGGCGAATTCGAGGAACACTGTAACGCGACCGTGTGACGGAGCTCTCATCGCGGCCCAATCAAGGAGAACTCTATGGCCAACGTTGTCGTCGATCCCATTCTCGGAACCGCTTTGCACGCCGTCGGCGCCAGTCTCGCGGCGCTGTGCTACACGCCCCAACAGAAGCTGCGCGGCTGGTCCTGGCAGACCTATTGGCTGGCCCAGGCCTCGATCTGCTGGCTCCTGGCCCCGATCGTGGTGGCCTGGTGGACCATTCCGGACCTGCCGGCGGTCCTGCGCGCGGCGCCGCGCGGGGCTATGTTGGGGACGTTCGTTCTGGGCATGGTCTACGGGATCGGCGGCACCGCGTTCGGCATGGCCATTCGCTACATCGGTTACTCGTTGACCTACGCCATCGCCATCGGCATCTCGTGTGTGCTGGGGACGCTGACGGGGCCGATTCTGAAGGGGTCGCTCAGGGCCATTCTGGACAAACCGGGCTCGGGCTGGGTCATGGGCGGCGTATTCGTCGGCTTGCTCGGCACGCTGATCTGCGGCCTGGCGGGCCGGCTCAAGGAGATGGAGCTGCAGAAGAATCAGGGCGCCCAGCCGTTTGTCCTGGGCAAGGGCTTGTTCCTGTGCGGGATCGCCGGCGTTTTTTCCGCCGTCTACGGGATCGCCGTCAATGACGCCGGGGCGCCGATTGCCAAGGTCGCCGCAGAGTTCGGGGCCGGCCACTGGCAGACCAACGTCGTCTATATCTTCGCCAACACCGGCGCGTTCGTCACGACCGCCCTCTATTGCGTGTACCTGGCCCGGTCTGAGAAGACGTTCGGTGAGTTCCGGCAGCCGAAAGAGGCCCCCGGCAGCGCCTTGCCGCTCAATTACCTCCTGGCTCTGCTTACCGGTTGCATGTGGTATGGGCAGTTCCTCTTTTACGGTATCGCCCACGTCCGCATGGGCCAGTTCAAGTTTTCCAGTTGGGCCATTCACATGCTCATGCTGATTCTGTTCAGCTCGCTGGCAGGGATCGTTCTGCGGGAATGGCACGGACGAAGCTCGCGCACGAAGACGGTGATGGTCGTAGCGCTGCTCATCGTCGGTGTGGCGGTGCTGGCCCTGACCTACGGAAACTACCTGGGGCTGCAGGCCGCCCCATAATGAACAAGGGCGGGCGCCCCGCTCGTCCCAAGACCTCGTGCGAGGACGCACGACTTTCAGGTGGATGCTATGAAACGATATGGGATGGTCATCGGCCTCAAGCCGGAGATGATTGCGGAGTACAAGAAGCTGCACGCGGCCGTCTGGCCCGACGTGTTGAAGATGATCGCGGAGTGCAACATCCGCAACTACTCGATCTACCTTCGCCGTCTGCCGGACGGCAAGCATTACCTTTTCAGCTATTTCGAGTATGCGGGCGAGGATTTTGCCGCCGACATGGCCCAAATGGCCGCCGATCCGACGACGCAGAAATGGTGGGAGGTCTGCATGCCCTGCCAGGAGCCGCTGGGCGACCGCGCTGAGGGCCAGTGGTGGGCGGACATGGAAGAGGTCTTTCACTGCGACTGATCCGCCGGTTGTCGCGACAATAATTCACCGTCGCAGTCGTAGGGTGGGTTCTCAACCCACGCGGTAGCCGTGACGAACACAAACGCGCGGATCAAGGCGCTCCTGCAGATGCTGTTTTACCAATGGAGAAGAACCATGAACGTTAGGGTTTTGCTATCTGTCGTCGTGCTGTTGTTTGCGGGCGTCGCTTCGGTCGCTCGCGCGGATGCGTCCGCGCCGGCGGAGGTGTTCATCGTCCCCAACTTCCACCCGGCCAGTTGCGGCTGGCTCACCGACTTTTCCACCGAGCGAAACTACTGCGCCAACAGTTATTTCGATCACCTCGACCGCGTGCGCGACGATCCGAACTACGCCTTCGCGCTGTCGGAGTGCAACACGATGATCGCGATGCTAAAGTTCCATCCCGACCGCGCGGCCGAGCTCAAGCAGAAGGTCCGCGCCGGTCGCGTGGAGCTGGTCAACGCCTTCTTCCTGGAGCCGACGATCAACCTCTCGGGCGGCGAGGCCCTGGTGAAGATGGGCGTGGAGGGCTTGCGCTGGCAGGAGAAGATCTTCGGCGTCCGTCCTCGTTTCGCCTGGACCATCGATGTCACCGGGGTGCACGAGCAGATGGGGCAGATCACCACGGGCCTGGGGCTCGATGCCATGGTCTACACGCGGGACAACCCGACGGGCAAGACGATGCACTGGCTCGAATCGCCGGACGGCTCGCGTTGCCTGGCGATCTCGCCCGGCCACTACTCCGACTGGAGAGAGGTATTCAGCACACCGACTCCGCTGGATGAGACGGCGCTGACGAAGCTCTTTGATGATGCGAAATCCCGGGTGGCTCGCACGCCCGCCGGCGCGCCGGTGCTCGTGCTCGGCGGCCACGGCGACTACTCCCTGGCTCCGGCCTGTCGCGAGTATCCCTCGGAGTTTCTGGCGCAATGGAAGAAGATGGCCCCGCAGACGAAGATGCACTTCACCGGGCTGGGCGCCTATGTGGATGCGGTTCTGCCCGGCATTCGGTCCGGCCGAATCGAGCTGCCGGTCAACCGCAGCGGCGCCAGGTTGAGCTGGACGTCCTTCTGGATCGAGTGTCCCAGGGTCAAAGGCTGGTATCGCCGCGCCGAGCACGGGTTGCAGGCGGCGGAGATGCTGGCCACCATCGCCAGTGGTGACGGCGACTTTGCCTATCCCGTTCAGCCGCTCTACCACGCCTGGCTCCAGATGCTGCTGAACATGGACCGCAACACGCTCTGGGGCGCCGCCGGCGGCATGGTCTTCGAGCACGAGAAATCGTGGGATGTCCGTGACCGTTTCGAGTCGGTGGAGAAGATCTCCGCCGCGACCGCAGAGACCGCGCTTCGACGTGCCGTGGGGAACGGGCGGTCCGTGGCGCTGTTCAATCCTCTGAACTGGCCGCGCATGGATCCGCTGCGTCTGGATGTGCCGGCGGGCACGAGGTGCCAGGCCGAAGAGGACGGCACGGTGCTCTGTCGTGCCACGTTGCCTTCGACCGGCTTTCTCACTATGGAGACTGCGTCCGAGAGTGTGGCGGCCCCCAGGGCGATCGACCTGCCGGCCGAGATCGAGACAAGACACTACCGCGTGCGGATCGATCCGGACACCGGCGCGCTGTGCAGTCTGAAGCTAAAGCCCTCCGGCCGCGAGATGCTCGCCGGACCGGTGCTGCTCGTGGCCGAGCAGGCGGGCGATTTCCACAGTACCCCGCGACGCAGCCAACGAAAACGCCTGGCCGATTCCTCCCAATTCAAGCCGCGCATCCGCGTCAGCGAAGGCCCGCTGGCGACGGTCGTCCAGATCGACTCGGTCTTCTTCGGCGGCGGGACCGCCCGGCAGGCGCTGCATTTCCACAAAAGGTATCCCCGCATCGACTTCGACGTCGAGTTGAACGATGTCCCGGACAAGACCGTCGTGCTGGCCGAGTTCCCGCTGGCCCAGGCCATTCGAGAAACGCGGCGGGGCATTCCGTACGGTTTCTCGCACGGCGCGTGGGAGGCGAAGAACCCGGACCTGCCCGGATACGCCGACGGGATCGTAGCGGCGATTCGCTGGTCGCACTACCAGTGCGAGCAGGGCGGCGTGGCCATACTCGATCGCGGCCTGCCCGGCCGGGAGCTCACCGGCCGCACGCCCGCGCTGTTTCTCCTCAACGCGCAGGAGATCTACATGGGCTATCCCTGTGCCTGGCTCAGCGGAGACGGCCGGCACCATTTCTCCTTCGCCCTCGTCGCGCATGACGGCGACTGGAAAGACGCGCGCATTCCGCAGATGGCATGGGAGTTCAACTGCCCGCCGGTGGTACTCGCGGACGCAGCCGCCGTCGCACCGCAGTCGTTCGTGCAGACGTCCGACAACGTGATCGTCCAGGCGATGCGGCGCGAGGGCGATGAGATTGAGCTGCGCCTGGCCGAGTGTCTCGGTGTGGCCGGGACGGCGGAGGTCGCGTTGAACCTGCCGCACCACGAGGCGGCGCTGACCGACCTGGTCGGTGGCCGCCGCCGGCCGCTGACCGGTGGGCCGGGGTACCGCTTCCCGGTTCGGCCCCAGGAGATCGTGACACTGCGGTTCCGCACGGACTCGGCCGTGGCCGACGTCAAGCCGCTGACGAGCTGGGAGCCGCTCGTGCCGCCGGCCAAGCGCGCCGCGCTGAACAAGAAGCTCGACAAGAAGGGCCACCCGCCCGCCGGTGGCCAGGCCGAGGGAACGCCGCCCGAACTACCGGCCGATGCCGCGAAGTCCGTAGCCAGGGGCAAGCCGGCGACCGCCTCGAACGTCTACCGCAATCGCGCGGACTGTCGGCCGGAGCTGGCGTTCGATGGCGATCCGCGGACGCGCTGGGCCTCGGATGCAGGGCTCAGGCAGGCCTGGCTGGTCGTGGACCTCGGCCGGACCTGCATCATCGATCGGGTCTTTATCAGCGAAGCCTACAATCGCGTCCGGCGATTCGAGTTGCAGGCGGACCGCAACGGACGATGGGAGACGTTCGCGCGCGGTGGCAAGATCGGCACGGGCCTGGAGCTGAAATTCGCGCCTGTGCAGGTTCAGAAGGTCCGTCTGAACGTCCTCAAAGCGACGGACGGTCCGACGGTCTGGGAATTCCTGCTCTTTGAACCGGGCCAGTCCGCAGCCGTGTCCCCGGAGTTTCCGCCTCGCCTCGACGACTACAACGTGACCTGGGATTCGCCCAACGCCGACCATCACGGCTCGATGCCGCTGGGCAACGGGGACATCGGTCTCAACGCCTGCGTCACGGCCGCCGGCGACGTGCAGTTCTTCATCAGCAAAACCGACGCCTGGGACGACTATGGGCGACTGGTCAAGGTCGGGGCCGTGCGCGTTGGCCTGGAACCGAATCCGTTTGCGGACAACCCGCCGTTTCGTCAGACGCTCAACCTGCGGGACGCCACGTTGAAAGTCGAGGCCGGCGACGGTCCCGGCCGGGTGGGCGTGCAGGTCTGGGTCGATGCCAACCATCCGGCCGTTCACGTGGCCGTCGAGAGCGCATCGCCGATCGAGGCGACCGCGGTCGTCGAGTTGTGGCGCGAGAGCCGGTATGAAGAGACGCAATTGCAAACCAGCGACGTCCTTCTCAATCGTCGTCTTGAGAACCAGCGGCAGGTCCCGATGATCCTCGAACCGGACACCGTTTTGACCGGCCAGCGAAACCGCATCGGCTGGTATCACCACAATGTCAAATCCGTCGGTCCCCAACTGCTCGCCGAGATCCAGGGCCTGACCGGCTTCAACCAGCCCGATCCCGTGCTCGACCGTACGCGCGGGGCCGGCGTCACCGCCGTCAAGGGCGAGCGGCTGGACGATCTGCGCCTGCGCTCGCCGCGCGGGACCTCGCACCGCTTCAACGTGTTCGTCCTCACACGGCACCCTGCGAAACCGCAGCAGTGGCTGGCGGAGATGGACCGGACGATCCGTCGCGTTGAGTCGAAGAGTTTCGCCGCGCGCCGGGAGGAGCACGAGCGATGGTGGGCCCGCTTCTGGGACCGCAGTTGGATTCGCGCCGGCACGAACCCCGAAGCCGATGTTGCCCCGGCTGATTCCATCGTCCCGGCCAACCGCTACTGCGTGCGAATCGGTCTCGATCAGGGCGGCGGCAATCGCTATGCCGGAGACGTAGCCCGCGTGAGCATTTTCAACCAGCCGCTGACCGACGCTCGACTCCAGGGATTGGCGAAGCTCGATCACATCGCTGCGCCGGCGCAGTCGGCCGATCTGTTATGGGCCGGCAAGGCCACCGGGCCCATTGCGGATTCGAACTCGTGGGATTTCAGCGCCGGCTTCACGGTCGAGGCGTGGCTCAAGCCCGAGAAGCTGCCCGGCGGCGGGGCGCGAATTGTGGACAAGATCACGCCGGGCGCTGGCGACGGATTCCTGTTCGACACTTTCCCGGGCAACAGCTTGCGGCTGATCTGCGGAGAGATTCAGCTCAACGCCAGGGACGCCGTGCCCGCCGGGCGCTGGACCCACGTGGCAGCCGTGGCGGACCCGACCGCCGGCGGCTGCCGCATCTACGTTGATGGCAAGCTTGCC
>JAFGCA010000308.1 GCA_016932895.1 Sedimentisphaerales bacterium
AGGCGTTCGAATTCGCGAAAGTCCGAGGTCAGATAGAGCCCGACGCCCGGCCCCCCCTGCGAGTAGACCGCGGCGGCCACAGCATATCGGTCCAGCTCCGGCACCCATGTGATTCGCGGATCTTCAATGCCCCAGATCTCTTCCGGGTACTCGTCGGTTAAAGGAGCCAAGGCGGGACGGCCGTTGATATCCCACGATCCGATTCCATCTGGCGAGCGCGCGGTGCAGAGGTGCGAAATGCCGCAATGGTCCTCCACTCGGACCAGCAACAACACCTCACCGTCCTTACCCAACCGAACCGCTCCAGGGTTGAACACCGCATTTGCCGGATACGGCCAATCATCGGCTTGCAGGATGGGGTTCTTTGGGTGCCGCTTCAGCAGTCCAACGTGGTGCGGATGTTGCCTGGGGCGCCGAGGTGATCTCGTTTCCTTGTTTGCCACACCGTCCTCCTTCCGTCTTCACATCGATTCCTTCGAGTGTGTTTGCTTCTGTCTCGTTATTCGTGTCGCGCAGTTCGTGCATGGCAAGCAGACTCAACAGCCAAACGATCGTAGACTCTGCGCCCTGGTTCAGGTTGACTCCATCGGGTCCAAGACCGTCATGACAACCTCCGGTGCCGTAGTCGTAAAGCGCCTGGCGAAGATCGTTCCTTCCAAGGAACCAGTCGAATGCCCGCTGGGCGCTCTTCACCCACAGCTTCTCCCCGGTGGCCGTGTACGCGGCCAGGCACGCATCAATCATGGTGTAGGCCTCTATGGGCTGTTGATCGAACCGTGCGCGTTCGGCCCCGCGCTTGAACCATCCGCGGTTGCCGACGGGAACGAAGTGTCCGTCCTCGCCGGTCTGTAACCGGTCCAGCCAGTGCAGTGCATCGAGGCCACGGGCAACGATCTCACTGTCGCCCAGCCCTTTCCCCGCCACGATCAGCGCGTGCGGAACCCGCGCATTGGCGTACGTGAGGGCGTCTTCAGGCCAAACCCAATCTGCGGAGGCTTTGTCCCGAAACTCCCCTGCAAGCGCTTCGGCCAGGCACCGGCGTTGGCGCAGAAACAACGAGGCGCCGGGATAGCGCCGCAGGTAAATATCGACCGCCAGAAGCGCAAAGGCCCGCGCGCGCAGCGACCCGAACGACGACACGGCGGGCACTGCCTCGTCCAGCAGCCGACAGGCCAATCCCCGTTTGCCTTCGTCGGGAGCGTCCTGCACGACGTGGGACAAAGCCCATAAGGCGCGGGCGTGAACGTCTTCCGTGGCCACCTGCCTGCTCCAGCTTCGCGCGTAGTCCATGAAATTCATGAAGCGTTGGGTGTTCCGGTCGAACGCATAGAGCAGATAGCCAAGATAGATCGCCGACAGATGGCCCCAGTCCGCCGCGTCAGGAAAACGGCGTCCCGCTTTGACGGCGACCATCAACGCGCGCGCCTGATCGTCGGTGCTGTAGCCGTGGTCCCTGTCCGGCACGCTGAACGACGCGTGTTGCAGGATGCCCACGTCGTCGGTCAGCTCGATCAAGTGGCGGGGATCCAGCGCCGGCAGATTCTGAACGCGGTTTGCTTTCGACCGCAGAACCGAGCACGGCTTGGGGGTCAGCGCCCGACGCAGCATAACCTCCTCGAACGTCTTGACGTAGGCGCGAGCCACCTCACGCCAGATCATGCCGCGCCCCTGTCGATAGGCGCGCTTTCTCATCGCGTGACGCTCCGCTTCATTGTCGAGAAGATCGTTTACCGTTTCGGCTATGCCTTCCGCGCTTTGGAAGGGCACGAGTCTTCCCCGTTCGTCCGACAGCATATCGACGGCGTACCAGTAAGGCGTGGAGACGCAGGCCTTCCCCGTGCCCATGGCGTATGCCAGCGTGCCCGAGACGATCTGCGCTTCGTGGAGGTACGGCGTGATGTAGATATCCGCGGCTCCCAGGTACTCACAGAGCTCCTCCAGCTCGACATACTGGTTCTTGAACGCGACGTGCTTCTCGATGCCCAGTTCACGGGTTCGCTTCTGCAGCAGAATCCGATATTCCTCGCCTCTTTCCCGCTTGATATGCGGGTGGGTTGTTCCCAACACGACGCACACCACATCCGGATGGTTGTCGACGATGTGGGGAAGCGCCTCGATGACGTACTCGATGCCTTTATTGGGAGAGAGCAACCCGAAAGTCAGCAAGACACGGCATCCCTCCGCGTTCAACTTGTCCTTGTAGTAATTCGGATCGACAAACGGCATGTCCGGGATGCCATGGTGTATCAGCGTAATCTTGTCGGGCGGTACGCGGTAAATGTCGGCCAGAAACTCGCGCGCCTTGGGGCTCATCACAACCAGCCGATCGGAGACCGCGGTCAACTCGTTCATGACGGTTCGTTGTTCGGGCGATGGAGCCGCCAGAACCGTATGCAGCGTGGTCACGATAGGGGCTCGAATCTGACGCAGCATGGGCAGAAGGTATCGCCCCTCGGCGCCGCCGTAGATGCCGTATTCGTGCTGCACGCAAACCGCGTCAACCTGGCTGATGTTGATATAGTCCGCAGCGAGATCATACTGATCGCGCTGCTGATCGGATATCTCGAAACGAACGGTCTCGGGGTAGGCATAGCCCCGCTCCGTATCGTTCATGGCGACGGCCAAGCATTCCACATCTTCGGCCTCACACATGACGGCGGTGCATAAATCCGTGGTAAAGGTCGCGATGCCGCACCGGCGAGGCAGGTAGTTGCCCACGAATGCCACTCTACGCATTGTGCCCTCGCTCATTCGTTTGCTCCTATCTCACTCATTTCGATCACTTTTGCTCACTGTGTTCATCCTTCTCCATCCCGCCGATGAGACGCTCGGTAGCGCTCAGAAGTTCGTCGACCTTCTTTTTCGAATCTTCCGCTTTGGAACGAACGGCAGCCATCGCCTCGGAAAGCGTGCGCCTCATGTCCGTGACGTCAGAATCGTAAGCATGGTCGGCGCCCAGAATTGCGCGCGCCTCCCCTAGGTGCTCCGACGCCTCTTCCAGGTGCCGGGCGGCGCGGTCCAGTTTCTCTCTTGCGCAAAGCCCCTGGGCCAGTGTCACCTGGACCTTCGCCAGCAGCAGTTTCGTTCTGGCTTCCATCCGCCGAACCCGGCGGGATAGCGCCTCCTGGGCCTTGCGTGCCGCCGACAGGGTGTTATCCGCCGCCGACTTGGCGTTCGATTCCAACTGTCGTTCCAGTTCCTGAAGCTGCCGCGACGCCAGCTCGGCCTGCTTCTTCACGCCCTCGGATGTCTCGTTCTTGAGCCTGTCCAGGTTCGCTCTGATCCGCTCGATCCTTCGCCGGCTTCGCTCGTAGGCAGCGGCCACGCCTTCCGACATGTGCTCGAGCAGCTCTTTCTGTTTTGCGCGCAACCGGTCCAACTCGTCTTCGATCCGCGCCCGCGCGATTTCGACATCCCGCTTCCCGCCGGAACGCCAGTAGGCGACGGCGGCAAGCCCCAGACTCACAAATGCGATGACCAACGAAACGATATTCATGATTCCAACCTCCTCTCTTGTTTCAGCGACTTCTCTTTGACTCCCTTTCCCGATATCTATGTGATCTTCCTGCTGTCTCCATCACTCCTTCCCGCCCCTGTGCCGTTACCTTTGACTGGCGGGCAACAGCGTGGAGATGCTTCGCGTACGATTCCGCCCGCTCCGCCGACGGTCTTACCTTTTCGCCGGTTCCCGTCAACTCGGTGAGCACGCTGCGCAATCGTGCGCCAATCCGGGAAACGGCTGTCTCCACCGCCGCCCGTTCGCAGCCGAACGCATGCGCAACATCGTCCACGCTCATGCCTTCCAGAAAGTGCAGTTGAAAAATCTCCCGATCGGTATTCGGCCATTGACGCGATACACTCCGCAGAGCGGCCAGCATGTCCATCCGGGCAACCTCCGTCTCCGGTGACTCGGCATGCGGATCGGGGATAAGGTCCGCCAACGTTGTTTCATCAGGTTCCAGGTAGTTCTGGAGCAGGTTCAGAGCGAGTTCCTCTGGTTCCAGATCGTCGTCGCCGTTGGGCACCGCCTCCGGCGACGAATCCAGATCGACCGTAACGGAAATGCGCGCCTCCTCCGCATAAAGGCGCACAGCTTTGCGCGTTTCCCGGAAGGCAAGGGAAGAACACCAGCTATGGTAGTCCATCGATTCGGGCTTCAGCTCCGGGTTCCTCAATGCGTACTCGGCCACGCAGTCAACGATGTCGTGCGGATCGATAGCGCCCCTGGGTATGGATCCGCCGCCGACATATTCGGTAAGCCGGCGCGAGACGAAGCCGAGCAGACACGCATAGTCCTGTTTCAAGACTTCAACAACCGCATCCTCGCGGCTCTGGGGGCCCTGGCGTGCGGGCAATGGGCCCTCGGTGAACGCAACCTCCCGCTCAGGGATTCTTTCGGCGCGGCGATGCTTCCATGTATGGTCCTTGCGGTATCTGGCCTTCAGACGCTTCAAGCGGCGCACCAGCGTATTGACGCCTTCGTCCAGGGCCGCAATGAGGCTCTCCGATTCTTTGCTCACGTGCAACACATCGGAAGGCACACGGAGATTCAGCGTGACTTCGTACGTCTTGTCCGACGCTCGCGAGTCCAGGCCGATCTGGAGATGAACGGCATCCCGCGGGAAATGCGCTAGATGCTTCTCCAGCTTCGCTATCTTCGGCCGGAGCTTCGCCGCGATCACGTCGTGGTCCTGCCCGGCTCGGTCGACGATGTTCCAGTTGATAATCATAAGGTCTCTCGGCGCCGGTCGGCCCGCCGGGGCTCGGCTGAGCCCCGGCCGCGGCCGGATGTTTACTTTTTCCTGGGCTGCTCGGCCTGTTCGCCTTCGCCCTCCTCAACCACGTGAGCCTGGCCCGGTTCTTCGCGGAACCAGCTCACGGCCCGCTCCCAGAACTCGCGGATCTTCTCCGCGGCGCCCTTTTCCTCGGTCTTGGGCATCAGCGCGGCGATATCGTCCTCAAGTTTCTGGACGCCCTTGGCCACCTCCTTGCCCAGCAGCGCCCGATAGGTGCCGAGATGGATCTGGGCGAGGCGCAGGTTGTCGCGCGCGGCTTCGTGCTTGCCCTCTTCGACCATGCGCTCGGCCAGTCGCAGGGCATGCTGGACCTTGACCAGCGGGTCATCCGCCTCGTTCACAACCAGCTCGATGCCTCGCGTCTGTGCAAGGGCCAGTTGCGCAAGCGCATCCTCCGGCTTGTCAAGCAGGACCGCCGCGCGGTTGAGCTTCCGCTCGATGTAGCTCAGATCCGCGAGCACCGACGTGTGAATCACGTTGGCGTCCGCAAGACGGAGCCCTTTGAGAGCGGCATCCTCCTCTTTGGCGTCAACGATGGGTTCAACCACTTCCATGGCGATCATGCCGCGGTACAGGGGAATGCGGTCGTCCTGGACCTTGTCAATGTCCCGGTAGACCTCCTTGCCCTTAGCGTCTTTCACGACCGTGGTCACCGTGGTGACGGGCAACAATTCCCTCACAACCTTCGTCAGGGCCTGGGCCTTCTCGATCTCCGGCTTTGCCGCATCCGGGTCCTGATCGAGCAGCCCTTTGACGCCTTCATTGACGTGGTTAACGATCCGCGACGTCAGGAGCGACACCTGGTGCAGATCCTGCGCGGACAACTTGCCTTCGGTCCGCCGCTCCACCGTTGTCTGATAGCGCTCGCCGCTGCCGGTTGTGATGGTTGACTGATCCCGCTGCTCGTCGACGTCCTTCGCCTTCTCCGCGGCTACGACCGTCGTCCCAGCAAACAGGACCAGCGCCAGCAGGGCGACAACGCCGACAATCGCCTTGCCTTCTTTGTTATGAAGAAGATTTCGAATCGTGTTCATTGTCTGTTCCTCCTTTCGTTGAGTCCGTCAGATCTGTCGCATGTCTTCTTCAGGTTCAATCAACTGGTCGATGTCTGCCATCCGGTGCTGAGTTCCTCTCTAGGTCATATGCCATCACCTCCTCTTGGGATGCACATCATTTGCCTTCGGTTGCCTTGGGAATCTCGATATAGAGAACGCCCTTCTCGTTCTGCGTCGTCATCTTGTCGGCCTGCACGGGACTCGGAAGCGTGATCCTTCGCTGGAACTTTCCGCTCCTGCGTTCCTGCCGCAGCATTTTGCCTCCATCTTCTTCCCTGGACTCCGATTCA
>JAFGCA010000309.1 GCA_016932895.1 Sedimentisphaerales bacterium
GCCGCCGAGGCCTACATCGCCAGCCAGAAGACCGAGGGCTGGGTCGCGCTGCCCGACCGCTACGATGATGGCGGGTACTCGGGCGGGAGCATGAATCGCCCGGCGGTCGAACGGCTCCTGCGCGACATCGACCAGGGCAGGGTGGACTGTGTGGTGGTCTACAAGGTCGATCGCCTGAGCCGCTCGCTGCTCGATTTCGCCCGCATCATGGAGCGGTTTGACAACCACGGCGTCTCGTTTGTTTCCGTCACCCAGCAGTTCAATACGACCCACTCGATGGGCCGGCTGACGTTGAATATCCTGCTGAGCTTTGCCCAATTCGAACGCGAAATCATCGGTGAGCGCATCCGCGATAAGCTGGCTGCCCAGGCGCGGAAGGGCAAATGGACCGGGGGCGTGCCCGTGCTGGGCTACGACGTTGACCGGAGCGGCCCCAGCCCACATTTGGTCGTCAACGCCAGGGAGGCCGCCCGCGTCCGCGAGATGTTTCGCATGTACCTGCAGGAGGCGGCACTCCTGCCCGTAGTGAAGGAACTGGCTCGTCGCGGCTGGGTGAACAAACGGCGTATCACCAAGAAGGGAAGAAACGTCGGCGGGCGTCCGTTCGACAAGTCCACGCTTCACGATCTTCTGACCAACCCGATCTTCGCTGGCAAGATGCGCTACAAGGACGAGCTTCATGCCGGCGAGCACGAGGCGATCATCGACGAGGCCCTATTCGAGAAGGTCCAGCAGCAACTCAAACACAACGGGCGAACGGGAGGCGTCGAGGTCCGCAACAAATACGGGGCGTTGTTGCGTGGCCTGCTCCGTTGCCGGAACTGCGGTACGGCCATGACGCACACCTTCTCCAAGAGGAACAATCGCGTCGCGTACAGGTACTATCGCTGCATCAATGCGATGAAGAACGGCCGCGACGTTTGCCCCTCTGGCTCGGTGCCTGCGGCCGAAATCGAACGCATCGTCGTCGACGAGATCCGCGGCTTGGGCAAGGACGACGAACTCCTCGCCCAGGTGCTGACCGAAGCGCACGCCGGCATCGAGGTCGAACTCGCTGAGGCCCGACGTGAGCGCGACGACCTCCGCTGCGAACGCCGTCGCCATCACGAGGAACTGCGGCAACTGACCACCGGCAGACAGGGCACGGCTGAGGTGACGGCTCGCATGGCGGACCTGCACCAACGGCTCTCGGTGGCAGAGCAGCGCTTGCCGGAGCTCGACGCGAGGGTCGCCGAACTGGAAGGCCAGACGGTCACGCAGGCCGAGGCGGTGGCGACGTTCGCCGACTTCGATGGCCTATGGGAGAGCCTGATCCCGCGCGAACAGGCCCGCTTGCTGAGGCTACTGATCGCGAGGGTGGAATACGACGGCCAGGCGGGCACGGTGTCGGTCACATTTCGGCCGACGGATATCCGATCGCTGAACAACCGTAGGACGGAGGAGGCCGCATGACAACCGTCACCAGACAGATCCACTTTGCCATCAAGTCCCGGCGAAAGATCGCCGTGCCCGGTCTGGCGCCGGAACTGACGGTCCCCGTCGGCCGCACGCCCCGCGTCTCCAAGCTGATGGCCCTGGCGATCCGGTTTGACCAGATCCTTCGTGAAGGCAAAATCGCCGACCAATCCGAACTGGCCCGCCTGGCGCACGTGACCCAGCCTCGAATGACGCAGATCATGAATCTGCTGCATTTGGCTCCGAACATCCAGGAGGAGCTGTTGCACCTGCCGCCGATCAAGCAGGGTAAGGATCCAGCAACGGAGCGGGATTTGCGACCGATTGCCCGCCTGCGGGACTGGCGAAGGCAGAGGGAGGCGTGGCGATCGCTTGCTTCACCCGCCCCCCAGACAGACACCCCAGATCCTGTCGCACCTACTCCTGAGAGTCGCAGGTTGGCTGCCGAATGATTCCTCGCCGCGTTGCGGCGAAGCCCCCGGTCGTTGCCTGCCGGTGGCAATCTGAATACAGGCCGTCGTCCGCCGCCCCAGGATCCTCCGGGATGACGTTCGTGACACGCTTACAGCGGCGGCTGAGCGATATGCGCCGCGGGCCTGATGGCGCATCTTCCCACAGTTAGCGGTCGAGCACCATGCTGGCCGGGAATTCCTCATTTTCTTTCGCTGAACGGGTAACACATGCACCGGTGGCTGGCGGCGGGTTGGGCCGCTGGATGTCGTGGGTGCGACCCAGGTTGTCATACCCTAACGGATGTTAGGGCCGACCGGGGTTGTCGCGGCCGGCGTGTAGATTCTCTAGTGAGGCGTCTGCTCGCTGGCATGGGTCGGGCGTTGCGGGTGTCGTCGTCAGGGTTCATGGCCTCCTTCTGTAGTCTTTGCGTGCCGAGTGTGGGCAGTTCCGAACATGAACCCTCCCGTCCGGGAGCGACCTAGCCGAGCGGGCCGGGCGAGGCCCAGCCAAGCCCTCCCGCAGCGGGGGCGTACCGCCGGCTCTCGCAGCCGAAAATCGGGGCCGCATTCCGTTGTAGGAGGTGGCGATTGCCCGTAGAATACGAGCTCTCACGTCCGTTCTTTGTTGGCGCGAGGTTGAAGAAAGGAAGGCACCATGCCCGTCATTGATCTGGTCTTCCCCGTGCTCGGTAAGTCTCTGCCGCTGGATCACGGCTACGCACTCTATTCCGCGATCAGTCGAATGCTGGGGCCGCAGTCCCATGAACGGAACGGACTCGGCGTCTTCGGCGTCAATGGCCTAGCCGAGACTGAGGGCGGACTGTTGCTGTCAGAAGCCTCCAGCCTGCGGTGTCGCACCCCCGTCGAAGGCATTCCGGCCCTGTTGCAGTTGTCCGGCAAGGAACTGGACGTGGCAGGGCATCCCATTCGGCTCGGCGTTCCGCGGACTTGGGCTCTGACGCACGCGGCGTCTCTGTTTGCGCGCATAGTCACCATCAAGGGATTCTGCGAACCCGAACCGTTCCTTGAGGCGGCAACGCGGCAACTCGACGCGATGGGCGTAAGGGGCAAGCCCGCGATCCCGTTGCGTGACCGCGGAGAGCACGCAGGCGAGCCGATGCGACGCGTGTTGCAGATCAAGGACAAGACGGTCGTTGGATTCTCGCTCCTCGTCTCAGAGCTTACGGCGGAAGAATCGTTAACGCTTCAGGAGCAGGGTGTCGGCGGCCGCCGGCGCATGGGGTGCGGTTTGTTTGTACCAGCGCATGAGGGCGAGCAGCGGTGAATCAGTTCGATGGACGCCTGTTAGCCAAGAGTTGGCGCGCCGGCTACGGTAATCCAGCTGATTGTCCATGGCTGTTCTTGGGGGGGCATGCAGAGGCAGTCTATGACGCTGCGGTACAGGTCCTGGAATTCTCCGCGGATCACCAATTGCGTGCGTTGGGATTGGACGTGCGGAAGTGGCGCGAGCGTTTTCGGCGGATCGTCCTGGCGGCTGCAGCACTGCACGATATGGGGAAGGCAAACGATCATTTTCAGGAGATGGTCCGCAGGCAGCGGCCCCTCCAGGCCCTTCGTCATGAATGGGTCGGGCTGCTTATCTTGGAGGAATCGTCACTTCGAGAATGGCTTCGCCCCGCTGTTGGTGACCAAGAGGCCGACTGGCATATCGTTCTTTGGGCCATAACGGGACACCACCCAGCCTGCAGCCGTTCCTCGCCACCGCAGTCCATTCGGCCGGGAACCGGATCGCAACTGCGTGTGCTTTCGGACTCGGAGGATTTTGCCAGCTATCTTCGTTGGCTCGCGTTGGCTCTTGGTCTCAATTCGGCAAGTTGTCCCAACGTGCTCAGGATGCGATCAATTCCGCTGGTCGGCGCGGACCGAGCATGTGCACGAATAGCACGAGTATTTCGGCAGTCAGTCAGCTACTGGGATCGCTTCTCTCCCGAGGAGAAGCATCTTGTCGCTGCAGCCAAAGGCTGCGTCGTAGCCTGTGACGTAGCGGGGTCAGCGTTGCCCACGGTACTGGCAGACGCAAAGACACGTTCGGACTGGATCTCGCATGCATTGAGCAGGAAGCCAACGCCTGAGCAAGTGTCTGAGATTATCGACGAACGCCTCCGCGACAGAGAGACGGGCGAGCCGAGGAAGCTGAGGCCGTTCCAAATGGAGGTCGGCAAGGCCGCGGGTACGATTACGCTCGTCCGGGCGGGATGTGGAAGCGGGAAGACGCTCGCGGCATACCATTGGGCGCGTAGTGCATGTCCAAACAAACGCGTGTATTTCTGTTACCCGACAACTGGGACGGCGACCGAGGGGTATCGCGACTATCTCTTCAGTCCGGAGGGGCGGATAGGCAGGGCTGGTGCGGCCCTATTCCACGGGCGGGCCGCAGTGGATCTGGATCAGATTGTCGGAGTCGTCGGTGATGCTGATGACGTGACGGCCGCGCACGAGGAGAATGTGCGAATCGAATCGCTCGACGCGTGGTCTACGCCGATTGTTGCCTGCACGGCGGACATGGTGCTGGGCCTCGTGCAAAACAATCGTCGCGGCCTCTACGCATGGCCGTCGCTGGCAGACTGCGCGTATGTGTTCGATGAAATCCATGCATACGACGATCGGCTCTTTGGCGCCTTGCTGCGTTTCATTCAGGCGATGCGCGGTTCGCCGATGCTCCTGATGACAGCGAGCCTTCCAGAGTCTCGCCGGCGAGCTGTCGAGCGGAGCGCAAAGGCGGCCGGTACGGCACTCTGCGAGATCCCACGCACTCCTGACCTGGAGGAGCTGGAACGTCGTCCCAGGTATCATCGCTGGGAAGTGGCGGATGAGGGTGATCCAATGCCCGATGTCCAAATCGAGGTAGCGGGCGGCGGTAAGGTATTATGGGTGTGTAACACGGTTGCCCGAGCGATGTCTGCCGCCGATCGCGCAACGGCAACTGGAATTGCACCGATTGTGTACCACAGCCGGTTTCGTTACGAAGATCGTGTCGCCCGACACCAACGAGTGATTGAGGCATTCGAGATGCCGGCAAGCGACTGCGGGGTGTTGGCCGTGTGTACGCAGGTGGCGGAAATGAGTCTGGATCTGTCCGCGAGGATGCTCGTGACGGACCTGGCCCCTGTTCCATCCCTAATGCAGCGGCTTGGGCGATTGAACCGGCGTGCCAGCCCCGGTGATCCAACCTGCCCGTTCCTCGTCCTGACGCCGCGAGACGTGCACGGGCGCATGGCACCGCTTCCATATACGTCCTCAGATCTGGAAACAGCGCAGCAGTGGCTCTCGTCACTGCCTACAGCGGCTATTTCACAGCAGGATCTCGCGCAGACTTGGGAGGCGAGTGAGACCGCGGACTGGCAACAATTGCGAATGATTGAGAGCGCGTGGCTGGATGGCGGCCCGAGTACGCAGGTATTGGAACTCCGTGAAGCGTCGCCCGGCATGACAGTGATTCTGGAGGACGATGCCGGGGCTGTTCGAAGGGGGTCGAAGCGGTGGGTAGAGGTTGCATTGCCGATGCCACCGCCTCCACGGAATGTAGCGTGGAAGGAGTGGGACAACGTCAAGGGTATTCCCGTGGCTCCCCGGGGAACAATAGACTACGACACAGAACGAGGTGCGCGATGGCACGAACCCGGTCATCAGTGAAAAGCTCATGCGCGGCGGCGCCCGACACGTTAACCATACGTTTGTACGGGCCCGGCATGACCATGCTGCACCGCGCTGGCCTGGGCGGATTGGCCTGTACTCTTCGATACATCGAGAAGGCGTACCGCGAAGGGAAGCTATGTGATGATGATGTGCCCGGTGCTCCTTGGTCGAATGTTAGCCCGCCCTGGACTGTTGAGTCGGGCGAGGTGCGTCTTGCCTTCGGATCACCACAGAATGCCAGCGAGTTCCTCCGGAGACTCTTCACGGTCGGATTCGGCATTGAGGACGGACTGATCTGGCTGCCGGGGCAGTACGGAAACCCGCCCACGCGCGCGGTGCGTGCGGAACTCCAGGCGGGTCTCACGCTTACCTTCCTCCAGCACGGCCGAGTACGGAAACTCGCCAAGGATCCCACAGTGTTTCAGTACGACCCGAACGGGGATGGGGCCCGAATGACGGTCGAGTACAAGGTGTGCGAAGGATACAAGCATCAGGTTGGTTGGCAGGAGCTGTGCGATCGGCGTGGATGCGTGACGGCGAAACCGGCCGACGTAATCGGGCCGCTGAGTCCAGGAACGGTAGTGCGGCACAATGCGTTTGCTGGACAGACAAAGATCGAGGCCGGACCTGAACATATCCTGTCATTGTATTTCGCGTTGGTTGGCTGCTTGGCATTGTCGGTCAACCGGGGAAGCGGCGTCCTGATTGTGCCTGAGGTGAGCGATGTGAAAGAGTTCGCTCGGCTTCGTCCGTGGATGACCCCATCGTCTGCGCTTGAGTGTCAGATCTCTGGTGCGTCGGATGCGGCCCTCCAGGCACAAGTGCGCCTTCGGGCCAAGAGACTGGTGCAGGATAATGAGTTGCCCGGTTGCCACGTTGCCTTGTTTCGCCCGACACCCTGGGCGAGCCAACAGAAATCACGAGTACAGGTTGTCTACGTTCCATCGGCTGACGAGCATCGGCTGAATCAGTTCGAGGTGGCGTGGTTGGAGTTGCCACCGCGCATCATCGCGAAGAAGACCGTTGAGACGCAAGGTTGCGGCAAGACGAAAGAGAAGGTTGAGAAGACGGAGTGGTTCTGGGGCGATAGTGTCGTACGATCGCTCGTAGCGGACAATCTCGCCCGCGGGCATCCGTGGTATCGGGGGTTTGTCGACCTGATGACGAAGACGGATGCCGCAACCAAGAAGCCGATCCGAAACAGACTTGTCTTCGAGAAGAAAGGGTTGCATGCCATGATTGAGAAGATCCCATGGGAGGACCGCGGCGAGGCCGCGGTTGTCAGGGCAGTCCATGAAGCGATTCGCTGTCGGTATGGGCGGATTGCCGATGAGAACAAAGGCAATCCGGCTGCCATGAGGAATCGTTGGAAAGGCGAATTCGATCGGTGGCGGCTTGCCTTTTCCGGCGCAAAGACCGCCGAACAGTTTCGACGATCTCTATGTGATCTCTTCGGCCGTGCAGGAGGAAACGCCGTTCTCCGGGAGGAGTGGCAAGGCGTGCTGCCGATGCTTGACGCCTCCCGATGGGCACTGACTCGCGATCTGGCGCTCCTGGCGTTAGCGAGCTATGCTGGCAAGGGCGCCAAGGACATCGATGCCGCCGACGCGACGGAGAACGGGGAGCAGAAGGTGCACAACACAGAAAGGGAAAATTCATGAGTTTGCACGTATTCGCGAATATCGTGACACCGTACGGCACTGCGGCAAACAATCGTGCCGAGAACGAGGGAAACATAACGACTTTGCAGAAGCTCGTGTGGTATGGGCAACCCCATAGTACGGTGAGTGCCGAGGCGATTCGTTTTGCGTTGAGACGCCTCCTCGCAGAGGCTGAAGATCGAGGGACGAACCGGCGGTGGAATGAAGTTGGCCGCGTAAACGAGTGGCAGGATGCGGCGTTCGAAGGTTGGGCAACCTCCAATGCTGAGACGTTCATCGACGACGATCTGCTGGGATTCATGACGGCAGAGGCGAGCCGGGAGGAGGGAGAAGCCGGCTCTGCGAATGTGCGACGGGCCGTCTTGGAAGTGACTCGCGCAGTATCGCTTACGCCGTGGGCGGGCGACGTGACATTCAACGCCGCATCTCCTGGGGCAACGCCATCGGCCCAGCGGCGGGGCAGTAACCCCGTTCCTTACGGAACCGAGGTTCATGCGACCCGGTATCAGTATGGGCTGGCGATGACGCCGGCACGGCTTCGCGATCAGTCCCGTGCAGCGACAGCCATTCGCGCGATTTCGGAACTCCGGACTGTGGCGGGAAACCATGGTCGTTTTCTCTTCGACTTCTCACCTGATGCTATCGTCGTGCGCATAACCGATGATCCGGCCCCTCGCATTCTCTATTGTTTCGGAACATCGGATGATGGTCGAACAGTCGATGCCCGGGCGCTCTTGCAGCGAATTGAGGCTGGCGACGTTCTTGCGGAAGAGCTGATCATCGGCGTAGCTGAGCCCGCCTCAGCGCTGGCGAAGGAACTACAGGAAATCGGCGTTACGGTTTCCGGCGTGAAGGCAGCCGTAGCCGAGGCGTGCGGGCGGATCGATACACGGCTGGAAGCAGCGAGGTAGGAATCATGACAGGCGTATATGTGACCGTGCCCGTAGCCTGTTTCCGCAAAGGTTTGGCACGCGAATACCTCGAAACAGAGGAGATCCCTCCTCCGTCGACATGTTACGGTTTTCTCCTGTCGTTGGTGGGTGAGGTCGACCGGAAACAACACATTGGTTCGCGAGTGAGCGTTGCGGTGATTGCGAGACCGGACCGCAGCGTCGTGCTCAGGACGATCTGGCGCGTTAAGAACATGCCTTTGGGGGCAGCAGGCAACACTCGACCTGACTACCAAGAACTACTGAGCGGGGTATCGCTGGTTGTGTGGGTAGATTCAGGGAACGAAATTGCCGCGGGTGAACGATTGGAGGATCGCGTCAAGATGGTGCTGGATGCCCGCCAGCGAGGCGCGGTACGCCGCTTCGGCGGCCTGTCGTTTGGCGAAAGCACGCACCTCGTGAACGATGTGGCGTGTTTCGAGCCTGATGCCGAACTCATTGGCCGGATGCTTATTGCGTCCGAGAAGGGCAGGCTTACGCTGCCCGTGTGGGTTGACCACGTCGGATCGTTGGGGACGCGTTACGTCAACTGTGATGTGGTGGAGCGCGGGCTTACGGCTCCGGCTGTTGACGAGCTGCCTCGCGTGGTACCGTTGCGATAATGGGTAATGGATAGTGGCATGATGTCATGGAGGACTGCATGGTGAGGACACGATCATGCATTCACCTGCTGCAACGCGCGTTGGGCCGGACCAACCGCCCCTCCGCATCATGGCATTGCACGCGTTGTTGTATTGTCCACGGCTGTTCTATTTGGAAGAGGTCGAGGAGCTTCGAGTCGCAGATGCCCGCGTGTTTGCTGGCCGTGAACTTCACGCGTCTCTGGAAGCGAAGGACGAGAAGGGCGAGTGGACGAATATCGAAGCTCGAAGCGCACGGCTCGGCTTGACAGGCACGATTGACTGTCTGCGGTGTCGTAACGGCCAGTTGATTCCGTACGAGCACAAACGAGGGCGGTGTCGCCGCGAAGAGGGAAGTGCGCAGGCGTGGCCGTCGGACCTTGTTCAGGCTGCCGCTTATGCATTGCTTTTGGCGGACGCACTGGGGCAAAACGTTCCGGAGGCGCGGATCCGTTACTACCAGGACAACGTCACCGTCCGTGTTCCGATCGATGGTGAGGCCCAAGCGATGGTCATCGAGGCCATTGACGAAGCGCGTCGGCTAAGAGCATCTGTGCAGCGTCCGCCGATCACAGAGAATGAGCGCCTCTGCGTCCGGTGTTCCTTGGCTCCAGTGTGTCTACCGGAGGAGGTACGGCAGTACGAATGTCAGGAACGGACGCCTCGGCGTCTGTTCCCGCCCGACGATGATCGGTCGAGTTTGCACGTCATGAGCCATGGTGCATCCGTCGGGCGTCGTGGAGACAGATTCGTCGTGCGGCCCAGTCCACGCGAACCACTTGCTGAAGAAACGCATCATCCCGCACGCGACATCGGCGCCATTCTGCTCCACGGCTTCAGTCAAATCAGCACACAGGCTCTGCGGCTTTGCGTAGATCAGGAAGTGGCTGTCCATTGGCTTTCGGCCAGTGGGCATTACCTTGCCGGCCTGGCCGCAGGGCCGGGCCGTGTGCAGCGGAGAATTCGCCAATACCGGGCCCTCTCGAATCCAGTGGAGTGCTTCCGCCTTGCGAAGGTGCTCGTTCACGCCAAGGCACAATCGCAGCACCGGTATCTGCTTCGGGCCACACGAGACCGTCGGGACTGCCGCGAGCGAATTCGACCGGCGTTGCAGGCCATATCGACCATTCTCGGGGAAATCCACAGCGCGCCAAACCCGGATGCTTTGCGCGGCCACGAGGGTGAGGCAGCCGCACGCTACTTCAGCTGCATCGACGCACTGCTCTCGTCTGGGGTACCGCAAGAGCTGCGCTACGAGAACCGAAACCGGCGCCCCCCCCGGGACCGATTCAATGCGATTCTGAGCTTCGGTTACGGACTCTTGTATGCGGCCATAATGCGGGCAGTATTGGCCGTCGGCCTGGAACCCGCATTCGGGTTCTACCATCGGCCCCGCAGTGCGGCTCATCCACTCGTGCTCGACCTGATGGAGCTATTCCGCGTCGTGCTCTGGGATCTTGTCGTAGTCGGCTCATTGAATCGTGGTCAGTGGGACCCAGATGAGGATTTCGCGGTAACGCGAGCTTCGGTATGGCTTTCGGACGGCGGACGGCGCAAAGCGATCGGGCTGTTCGAATCGCGTCTGGAACAACGCTGGAAGCATCCGGTCCTCTGCTATTCGCTGTCATACGGGCGGACGATCGAACTGGAGACGCGATTGCTGGAGAAGGAATGGACCGGCGAACCGGGGATGTTTGCCAGATCGCGTCTTCGATAGGAAGGGAAGGGGTGATGCGTGGCGTCTGGTGGCAAGTGGTGGCTGGTGTGCTACGATATTCACGATCCAAGGCGGTTGCGGATTGCGGCCCGGCATCTCGAAGGATATGGACAGCGCATGCAGTATTCCGTATTCCGGTGCTGGATGAGGGTGCGGCAGATGCAGCAGTTGCGGTGGGAACTGACGGAGTTGCTCGCGAGCGAGGATGACGTTCTTATCATTCCGCTGTGTTCCAGGTGCGTTCGTGGTCTTGAGACGACGCACTCGACAGTCAAGGTCCCGCGGTGGCCCGAGTCTCCGGTATCCCACCGCATTGTGTGACTGCTTGGTCATCGGATCAGCGTTCAAGCATGCGTGTGTGTTTGTGGCTGGGTCGGCGGAAATGGTGATAACTTAACGTTCCCTCGTGTCTTAGAGATCTTTGGCAAGTGAAGAGGTGCGTGAATGATTCACAAATCTCGTTGCGGTAGCAGGTTATATGGGTGCCCGAGAGTGAGCCGGTGGCCGCTGGGCACCAACGAGCGGCGCGTACGGAAGGTGCTTGACGACGCGACGCGCATCTCCCGGAAAAACAAGCAATTGCGACAGGGCCTGTGATTCCATCTGTGATGCCGAAAGGCGTTGAGCACTTGAAACACCTGGGGTTCAGCCCCGAAGGCGCGGGTGATTCCATCTGTGATGCCGAAAGGCGTTGAGCACTCTTGGCGGGTGACGGTCAGGATGTCCGCGTAGGTCGTGATTCCATCTGTGATGCCGAAAGGCGTTGAGCACGTGGCGGATGGTGGCCGCGGCGTCGGCGCCCAGTGGTGATTCCATCTGTGATGCCGAAAGGCGTTGAGCACATGCAGCAGATACGGACGATATGGACCTGGATGGAGTGATTCCATCTGTGATGCCGAAAGGCGTTGAGCACGGGCTCATGGTCGCCAGGGCCGCGAGGAACGCCTTGTGATTCCATCTGTGATGCCGAAAGGCGTTGAGCACGCTACGAATAAGGAGGGCCTGGTATGGCATGGGAGCGTGATTCCATCTGTGATGCCGAAAGGCGTTGAGCACGCCCACTACTACGGCATCAGCCGCACCACCGGCAAGTGATTCCATCTGTGATGCCGAAAGGCGTTGAGCACGTGTTGCGGGGGAGTGGACGGTCGTGTCTGGATCGTGATTCCATCTGTGATGCCGAAAGGCGTTGAGCACGTTGCCGTGCCGGTGACGACGACCCAGCCCGTGAACGGTGATTCCATCTGTGATGCCGAAAGGCGTTGAGCACGCCACCCCGGCCCTGGTCTCTCGCGGCGAGGTCGTGTGATTCCATCTGTGATGCCGAAAGGCGTTGAGCACAGGGCGCCAACTGGTACCAGTACCCGGGCAACTGGGTGATTCCATCTGTGATGCCGAAAGGCGTTGAGCACAACGTGATGCGGAACGTCTGCATCAGCCAGTTGTGTGATTCCATCTGTGATGCCGAAAGGCGTTGAGCACAGTGCGGCCGCGTTACTGATCGCCGGGTGCGGCTGGTGTGATTCCATCTGTGATGCCGAAAGGCGTTGAGCACTTCCTCGTCCATCCGTCGCCTCCCGAACTCGCCGGGTGATTCCATCTGTGATGCCGAAAGGCGTTGAGCACGTCTGGGTCAAGTTATTCCAGAAGGCGACCTCTGGGTGATTCCATCTGTGATGCCGAAAGGCGTTGAGCACCCATCGCCGGGATACTCAAGAACCAGGGATACGAGGTGATTCCATCTGTGATGCCGAAAGGCGTTGAGCACGTGGTAACGCTGTGCTGCAACGCGGAAACCCTGGGTGTGATTCCATCTGTGATGCCGAAAGGCGTTGAGCACGGATACAGACTGGCGAAGCACGGTGCTCTACTGCGGTGATTCCATCTGTGATGCCGAAAGGCGTTGAGCACATGGGTATGCTCACGTTAATCCTCCGATCAGTAGGTGATTCCATCTGTGATGCCGAAAGGCGTTGAGCACATTTTCGTGGTCAGCGTTGCCGAACTGCCACCGAGTGATTCCATCTGTGATGCCGAAAGGCGTTGAGCACACCGTGTAGTCGCTTGCACGCACCATCATGCTCTTGAGTGATTCCATCTGTGATGCCGAAAGGCGTTGAGCACGGTCAGCCGGGGGCGCTGACGCTGTTCCACGCGCCGTGATTCCATCTGTGA
>JAFGCA010000310.1 GCA_016932895.1 Sedimentisphaerales bacterium
TCCTGCTCCGACGCGACGGCGTGCCCGGCCGTCTCGGCCGCCAGCTCCAGCACCGGCCCGTACAGCCCCACCTTCGGATCGTGAATGGCAAACTGCGTCGTGTGCACGCCGACAGCCAGGCCGCCCGCGCCGGCCGCGACGTAATACCGCGTCAGGGCCCGCTGATGCCGCTCGTCCAGTTTCTGCTCCGCCGTCAGCGACAGCGGGTGCGCCGGAATGACGCAGCCGGCCCGCAGCCTCTCGAAGACCTTCTCACTCATCATCGGCAACTCCTCTCAGAATCGCCCGTCGCGGACGTCGTATTTCGTGGGCTTGTTGAGCACCTTTCCGCCCGCCGCCACCCAGGTGGCGATGCGCTCGACCATCTCATCAAGCGACGTCGCCGGCGCCCCAAGCGTCTCGACGCAACGCGACGCATTCGACAACAGCGCGCTGTCGGCTTCCACGCCCGTCAAGACCGGCTTGCGACCGAGAACCTCACCGATCCGCGCCGCCAGCTCGCGCACGCGCACCGTCTCGCGCCCCGTGACATTGAGAATCGCCGGAGGGCTGTCGGCGAAGCGCAACGACCGGATGATGGTGTTGTTGGCATCGCCCTGCCAGATCAGGTTGACCGCCCCCATCGTGACATCGACGGGCTCGCCGTGCAGGATCTTGTGCGTCAGGTCCACGATGATGCCGTAGCGGCACTCGTTGGCGTAGTTGAGCCGGATCAGCGTCACCGGCGTCCCGTGACAATTCGAGAAATGCTGGAACATCCGCTCGCGCCCGAGGCACGACTGGGCATACTCCCCCACCGGCCCGGGCTCGTCCTCCTCGCGCGCGCCGCCGCTCTGCGAATCGACAAACGCATACACGTTGCCCGTCGAAAGGGCTACGATGCGAGAGTCACGATACCGCCGCGCCGCCAGCGCCGGCACGTACGCGTTCATCGCCCAGGTCAGAGGCTGCTGGCCCGTGACGCCGAACTTCATGCCCACCAGGTAGAACACGTTGGGGACATCGGGCAGGCCCGCCCAGGCGGCCTCGTCCAGCAGGTCCGCCTCGATGGTCTCGATCCCCTTCTCTTCGATGCGGCCCTTGACCTGCCGGTTGCTGAAGCGCGACACGGCGTAGATGGTCCTCCCGGACGCCGCTTTTCGCAGCATCATCGCCAGCGTCGGCCCCATCTTCCCGCCGGCGCCCAGCACAGCGATGTCCCCCGGCACCGACCCCAACGCCGCGATGGTGGCGTCCTCGGGCTCGCTGAGCAGATTCTCCAATTCGTTTTCGCTGGTCGGTCGCTCATCGCGCATGGGCCAATCTCTCCTACGACACGAATGCTTTGCCCCTCGTCTACCGCAACGGTTCGCATCTGTCAAGCACGCCCCCGCCCCGCCGGCGTTGACAAGCCGTTGCGATAGTCTCATAATCATCTCGATCCGGCTCTGCATTTGTGCGAGCCCGAAGACGTCCGCAACCGTCCCGACAGTCTACAAGGAGGCCGACGATGAGACCGAGCACTGTCACCTTCACTGTTTCGGTTCTGTGTCTCTGCATGTCCCATTCGCTCTGCGTCGCGGCGCCGGCGCCCGATTTCTCGCCGCCCGGGCAGGAGCGACAACTCCCCACGGCCATGCACTCGGCCATGGAAGAGACGCCGCACATCACCGTCGGCATCGAAGCCGGCGACCTGGTCGGCAGCGACAACCGGGCGCTGCAGGCCGCCGTTGACTACGTCGCCAACCTCGGTGGCGGCCTCGTCGAGATCGGCGCCGGCCAGTATCTCATACGCGACTCGCTGCACCTGCGCCCCCACGTGACCGTGCGCGGCGCGCCGGGAAAGACCATTCTGCGCAAGGTCGATAGCGTCGTCTCGGCTCTGGCGCTCGACGGCGATTTCGGCGAGGAGCAGATCACCGTGACAGACCCGGCGGGCTTTGCCGTCGGCGCCGGCGTGGCGATCTGGGACGACCGCGCGGGCGGATTCCACACAACCGTTGCCCGCATCACGGGCCGAACCGATCACACGTTCTCCATCGACAAGCCCCTCATGGCCGACTGCATGGTGCACAACCACGCCAAAGCCGCCACCGTCTTCCCCGTCGTCAGCGGTTACTACGCCGAGAACGCCCGCGTCGAGAATCTCGTCATCGAGGGCAACCGGGACGGCAACGTGCATCTGAACGGCTGCCGCGGCGCCGGCATTTTCCTCTACCGCTCCCACGGCGTCGTCATCGCCCGCTGCGAAATCCGCCGCTACAACGGCGACGGCATCAGCTTCCAGCAATCCAACGATGTCACGCTCGAACACTGCACCAGCACGGGCAACGCCTCGCTCGGCCTGCATCCGGGGAGCGGCTCGCAGCGGCCGACCGTGCGGAACTGCGTCGCCCGCGACAACGGCGAGGACGGCCTGTTCCTCTGCTGGCGCGTCCGTCACGGCCTCTTCGAAGACAACCTGCTCGAAGGCAACGGCCGCTTCGGCATCTCCATCGGGCACAAGGATTCCGACAACCTCTTTCGCCGAAACACCGCCCGCCGCAACCGGCAGCACGGCCTGTTCTTCCGCAACGAGACGCTTGGCATGGCCCCGCACCGCAACCGCTTCGAGCACAACCTCATCGAGGACAACGGCGGCGCCGAGGTCCGCATCCGCGGCGAAGTCAACGAACTGACGTTCGCGCATAACAAGATCCGTGACATCCGCAACGAGGATTCGGAGGCCTCGTCCGTCGGAATCCTCATCGAGGACCGCGTCGGTCCCGTGTACCTGCAAGACAACGTGATCGAGGCGAAAGTCCCGATCGAGGACAAGCGCCCGGGCCGGTCGAAATAACGACCGCCCGACTACCAGATTGCTTCGCTCCGCTCGCAATGACGGCGCCCACCTCGCACATGTCATTGCGAGCAGCGCAGCGACGAAGCAATCTCCTCCCGCATCGTCACAGCACTTGCCTAATACGGCCTGCTCTCTACCGCTTGGCCTTTTCGATCACGGATGCGAGCGTTACCGGCGCACCGCCTTTGGCCTTGGATTCGTCGGCGGCGCTCATGAAGGCGAAGATCTCGATTGTCTCGGCCGGCGGCACCGGGATGCGCCCGGTCTTGAAGAACGCCACGATCTCTTCGACGAGATGCCCGTAGCCCTCGTAGCTGCCGCTCCGCGCGATCCCCTTGTCGCCGAACACCATCGCGCCGTAGTCCTTCTTGCCCGTCTTGAGTCCGCGGTAGGTGCCGATGCGGCCGTCCTTCCACACACCCACGACGAACTCGTGACTGGGCGTCTGGGCCCGCTGCACCGACACGCAGCCCTGCCCCATGATCGTGAACAGAATCTCCACGCCGTGCACGCCGTACCAGTACAGGTCCGGGTGGTGCTCCTCAATGCTGCACGGGCTAAACGCCTCGCAACCGAGCACCTTGCCCACGTCCTTGTGATTCCGCATTCCGATGATGCCCGGGCTGAATCGCAGCGAAGAGCTGGACCAGCACGGCACGCCCCTCTCTTCGGCTAAGCGGAAGATCTCGACGGCGTCGGCGAGGCTGCCGGCCACCGGCTTGTCGATGAAGACCGGCTTCTTCGCCGCGATCACCGGCCTGACCTGCTCCAGGTGCGGCCGGCCGTCCACGCTTTCCAGCAGCACGCCATCGACCTTGCGGCAAAGCTCCTCGATGCTGTCGACGATCTCGAGCCCGAACTCGTCGCGCAACTGCTTCGTGTAGTTGCCGACCCGGTTGGCCGACGACGGAATGTCGGGCGAGCCGCCCGGATAGCCGGCCACGACCTTGCAGCCGTAGTTCTTGGCCGGATCGTTAAGGACTCTTGTGAACGCGATCACGTGCGAGGTGTCCAGCCCGATCATGCCGATCTTAAAGACATCGCCGCCTTCCGCCGCCCACACCGGCCCCGCCACACAACAAACCGCCAAAACGACCCACATCCTGCGAAGCATCGTCGTACCTCCATTTCATTCCACACCACACGAGCCAACCCAAAAACCAGCCGGAACCCCCGGCACAATCCCCACCAATATACCAAATCCCCCCCAAAAGTCACCGCCCCACCGGCTTCAGTGCCCGTAAAGTCCGTCGTCCGCGTCGAAACGGCAGCAGCCGCCTGGAATGGAGGAAGGATGATTAACGACTGAGGATGGCCCCCATTCCGTGGGGTACGCCCTGCACGCCGATCTCTCGGTCGCGGCCGCCGCATTGTCTCACCGAAACCCACCAAACCACGACGCCATGAGCACATTGCCAACCCGATTGTAAATCCTGGACGCCAAATAGGAAACCGCAAATCATGGCGAACACAGCGCAAAAAACTTTTTCTGAAACTTTCGCGACCGTTGTGTTTCTCTTTATCACAGAGCAGAATGGCAAACAGGATTTATCTGTCAGGAAGATAGAAATGTCGAAGGAAATGCAACTGCTGCAAGCTTCGCTGGCGGGCGACAGGAACGCCTTTGAAAAAATCGTGGCAAAATACCAGTCCACGATTTGTGCCATCACCCTCAGCGGGACCGGGCGATTGGACGCAAGCGAAGAGCTGGCCCAGGAGACCTTCGTGAACGCGTGGGAGCATCTCGACCAACTGCGGGACTTGCGCGGATTTCGGTCCTGGCTCTATAGCATCGCACGCAATGCAATCCATAATTATCGCCGCCGGAAAAAACTGGCGTCCATAGAACCCAACCTTACAGAGGCAGTCGCCAAAGACACTCACAATCCCCCGGAGATCCTCATACGGAAAGAAGAACGCGCGATGCTCGAACAGGCGATCATGCGCTTGCCGGATAAATATCGCGAGCCACTCGTCATGTTCTGCCGGGAACAGCGGTCGATTCGCGAATCCGCCGAGGCTCTGGGCTTAACTGAAGGGACGTTCCGCACGCGGCTGCATCGGGCCCGGCAGTTGCTCCGAGAGGAAGTCGCCGAGAAACTGGAACAGGCCCTCAAAGAAACCGGCCCGGGCAAGGACTTCACCAAGGCCGTCATGGTGACTGTCGGCGCTGTGCCGATAGGATTGTCGGCCACGGCGGATGCGGCCTTGGCCGGCGCCTCGGCAGCAGAGCAAAGGGGTCAGGCTTTTTATTTTGTTGTTTTTGGTCTTATGCAATTCGCTCTCCTTGGGTTGTCTTGCCTGGGTTCGTCGGTCAGGGCCGGATAGGTGGGGGCTGGGTAAGGCCTGATCTTGTCTGCTCGTTGGCGGAATCATCGCATCAACGACTCGCTACCGCACTATACACTTTCCGGCCGTCAGTCCCATGCCGGCGGCTTTGTCCCGTTGCAACTTTCATTCTACCATCCCAACGCGGGGATTTCAGACACAATTTCGTGACTCGGGGCCCGTGAGCCGTCACCATTGCCCCGTGACCCGTGGTCCGGGAGATTGCCGCGCTGGGCTGGCAATGACAGCCGGTGGGGCAAGCCGCCATCGCGCTACTCCTCGCTTCTCTTCCGGTTCGCCTCGGCCCTGATACCAGGGCGGATCAACGCCTTGCCGCCTGCGCGACGATGGCGAACCGGTAGTAGAAGAAGTAGCTGTCGCCGAACTCCTGGAGCAACTGCTGGTAGACCGCCTGAGAGTTCTGCTGCTGCATGGCATTGCCGAGCTGGATGAACCGCTTGTAGCGTTCGAGTGTTTGGGGCTTGATGTTGAGTTCCTTGAGATTCAGGCGTTGGCGTCGGGCGCCAAGGTAGATCAACATCGCCTCTTCGTACAGTGTCGGAATCTCGGGGTAGCCGAGGTCTTTGACGCGAGCGATGTTGTCCGCGATCCCATCGAGCCGGCCGGCCAGGAGGTAACAAGCCATGAGGTATTCGAAGGCCATTCGGTTCTGGCCGTTGTGTGCGAGCAGGCCCGTGAGCATCTCCTCGATCGATTCGGTGGCGAGCCGGCCGGTCGTATCCGTGCGTATGTACGAACGGATTCGGCTGATGTCCGCGGCCTCGGCGGGGCTGAATCCATGGTCCAGACCGCTGAGCATCTGCTCGGCCCGGCCTCGATAAGCCAGGTCCTTCTTCAACACGTTGAGGTAGACGCGGGCCGTGTCCTCCAGGCCCTTGATGATGTTGATCCGTGCAAGCTTCTCCAGCGCGATCCCCAGGCATCCCTTGTCGACCAAGAACTCGGAGATCAGCTTTTGGGCCATGTCCACATTACCGAGCTCGATGTACGCGTCACACATCTTCAACTGGGTCGCGGGCAATTCCTTGCGATCGTGGGTCAGGAGGAGGGCATGAGGATTCTGCGGGAAACGCAACATGTCATACCCCAATCGGCCGCGGTGATACAAAGCGCGATCGATGTCATGATTGCAGTGGATGTTGTACACATTCCTCGGCAGGCGTCGGCCCACTTCGAGCGCGTCGGACCAACGCCCCACGCGCGCCAGCGCATTTATTTCGACGACTTGCTTGTGTGTCGCGTCGCAGGTGAAATACAAACCGCCGATTAGAATCACGATGGGCAGGGCCAGACCCGCGATCTTGATTACATAAGCCCAGGCCGTAGATAGCGACCTGCCGGTGACACGGGCCTTCTTGTTCTTGAGCTTCTTATCCCTTCGAGCGCGGGCTTCCCGATTCGTGTCAAAGGCTGCCTTCCAAAGCCAGATCAGCAACACCGTAGCAGGCACAACGGCGTACAGCATGGCCACAAGGACTATCGAGGACATCCCGGCGCCCTCGATCGACTGGCGAGTCATACCGAGGAAGGCCTGCTTCGGTGAGATAACGAACACATACTCGGCCAGAGTCCAGGCGATCGCAGCCGCGGCCGGAAGCGCCAGAAGGGCCCCGAGCCAATCCCGGTGTACCACAAGGAGGTGAACCGCTGTCATCAGGGCGAAGACCAGCACGGCTCCGGCACCGGCAAGCCAGTAGCTCATCCCGGCCAGCAGACAGAAGACCGCCATGCGAATCGGCGCCCGGCGTATGGGGACTCTTTCGAAGGCGTACGAAATCGCCAACCCGCAGGCCAGCGTCAGACAAGCCGCCAACGGATGGTCGTACCGGCTGTATATCCAAAGGATCGCAAGGGCCGGGAAACAGAAGACGACGGCCGGACAGGCGCGACCGGCGAGGCGCCAATGGCCCCTTGCAACGGCCCCGAGAGCACCGGCCATCAAAACAACGATCAACGCTCCCAGCGGCGAGAAGGAGTATCCCTGCGACAGGAAGCCGTAGAGGTAAAGCACGAGCCCTCCCGGGATATCGAGGGCCTCTGCGAAGAACCGCCATCCGGTCGAGAACACGGGGACATCAGCGATGACCGTGCCGAAGCCGTGGTAAATCAGGGCCGGCTCCACGAGGCGCCACATGGCGACGTAGCACAAGGCGAAGAACGCCAGGCCGAACCAGAGCCGGCTGCCCGTGAGCGCCTTCGTTATGCGTTTGAGAACCACCATGGCTACTCCCGCTCCTGCCAGTGAGCCGTCTCGGGGGCCTTCGGCGTGGCCGCCGTGATCGGAATGTCCACCGCAATCGAAGCCTCGCTCCGAGCGGCGCGGGCCAGTGACGTCCGGCTGACTTCGACCCTGCCCGTGACCAGCTCAGGAACGCTGTAGGTCTGCAATTGGGACTCGTAGTATCTCGGGTCGCGCTGGGGCAGGACGAACGGTTTGTGCGCCCGACCGTCTCTGTCCACGTAGCTCAGGTACGTCCGCGTGAAAAGGCCGCCTTGCGCTCTGCTGCTAAACGCCATCCATCGGCCATTGCTCGACCAGCTATGCCACGATTCGGAGTATGCGCTGTTGATGTCCAGGCGCCGGTACTGTTGCGTGGCAAAGTCCATCAGGTACAGATCGCTGCTGGGCTGGTGGACTGGAAAGCAACCATAGTCACACATGCAAAACAGGAGGAACCGTCCGTCCGGCGATATCCTCGGCAGCAAGATGCTCAGGCCGGTCTCTTCGGCCGACAACACGGTCTCGACGTCACCCCATCGGTCCGTCTGCACGTCGTAGCGCACCCGGCAAAGATCGTACTTGACCTTGTCGTAGTTCTCCGGCGGCACCGCCTGGCGGTCGGTCCACGGGATCGGAGCGCTGCAGAAGTAAAGATGCTCGCCGTCCGGGGACCAGGCCGGATAGGTCTCCAGGCGATCCTTTCGCGCCAGCGGCGCCGGACAGACCACCTTCCGTTCTTCGACGTGATAGCAGGCCAGCGCCGAATCGAGGTCGAGCACGTCACGCACCTCCATCCGGCCCGTGTGAAAGAACTGAATGACGTTGTTCATCGAATACACGGCCAGCCTGCCGCTGGGGTGCCATGCCGTGTAGCCCCACTTGGCCCCGATCCTGTCGACGGCCCCATCCCGGACCAGCAGCGTCGAACTGCCGTAGGTCGCGCTGCGCAGACCGATCGTCATCGTCTCGGGCCGGCCGGCGACAAAGCTGTGACAGTTCAGACAGCCCTCCTCGAAGGAGCGGCCGTGCATGACCACCGACTCATCGTACTCCGCGAGCCGGCGCTGGTAGATCCCGACGTCTTTCCACCACGTGTAAATGGGTTTCATGAGCCGGTACACAACGTAGGCGTCGATATCATCCTCGGCAACCGTGTTGGAGATGCGCCGGAACTTGTGCCATCGCCGCTCGGCGTCCTGGATGTAGACATCGCAGCAGATCCGCTTGCCCCGGTTGGCCCCAAGCAGTCGGCGCCACGGCCCGGCCGCAATACGCATGTCACCGTTGCGGCTAAATACCTCGATGGCCGCCCCACCGTTGCCGTGAATCCGAGCGAAATACCGCCGGCCTTCTTCCAGGACGCGGAAGTTCAGCGGCGCGATGTTGGCGGGAATGACAAGATCGGCGTAATCCGGGCTGATTCTCGGCCCAACCGCCACCTCGACGTACGGCTCAACGGGGCCCGACTCGCGCGCAGAGAACAAGAATCCCGCCACGACAACGCCGCCGCACACGGCCATCCCCACCAGCGTCTTTTGCACTCTGCCCGTCATACGCAACCAGCCGACCTTCACCATTCGTACAACAGTGAGCGAAGTAAAGGTGTCCGCCCCCGGTACCAGGCCGTGTCCTGCCGAGTCACTGGAGTTTGTCGTGCAGCCACCGCATTAGTCCTCACTACCGCAGATCACAGTTTCAGGCCGTCGGTCCCACGCCAGCGGCTCCGTTCCGTTGCGATTTTTATCCTACCGTCAAGACGCGGGGTTTGCACGCACACTTTCATCGCTCGTGGCACACGACGTTGAATGGATGAAGGAGTATTGACGGTGAGCATGGGCCGGCAAGACATCGCGTTTCGTCAAAGGGGCGGCCGCGCCTGGCTTAGATCGACCACGTCGGCCCGGCGAGCTTCCGGTGTGACCTTGAGCCGTCGGAGCTTGCCGTTGCGATACTCGCCTTCGATCACGGTCTGCAAGGGAGCATGGAGTTTGAAATCCACGTCCCACTGCCTCGGCCAGGCAGGCAGAAGGTAAATCCGCCGGCCGTCGGTTTGCAGCAGCATCGACTGAAACGTCTTGAGCAAGACGCCACCGTGGCATTGATCGGGCGTCCAGTCGTAGTTCGGCCCCCAGAAGGCGGGGAACCGCTCGCCGGTGTCGTGGTGGCGGGCGCGCTCGACGAGACCCTTGCGGGCATCGTCCGTCAGGCCGAGGTAGGCCATGAAAATGTCGTCCTGGCGCCAGCCACGATGTCCCCTGTCCCAGCGATGCGTCAGGGCCGCGACGCCCCATTCCAGATTCGGCCGGCCCACGCCGATCAGGCGGAAAGGAAAGACGGCGTACAGCTCCGGGTTTTCGATGTTCCGCTTCATGTCGAACTTTTCGGCCGGAGCGAGAGCCTTGCCGCCTTCGACGTTGCGCAGCGGCAGCGGCGGCAGTCTGTCCCGGAGCCGCCGCCAGAGCGCACGCTCGCTTGTGGGGGTCTCATCCGTGGACAATGCGAGCAACCGCTCGGTGACAGCAATGCATCCGGCCAGTTCCGGCATCGGGTTGGTGCACTCCCACCA
>JAFGCA010000311.1 GCA_016932895.1 Sedimentisphaerales bacterium
AGGAAAGCGCCAAAGCGGGCGATGAGATTTGAACTCACGACATTCACGTTGGCAACGTGACGCTCTACCACTGAGCTACGCCCGCAAATACAACCCAAATTATACGCGCCTCCCAAAATCCTGACAACCCCTTTTTTGCAAAAATTCCGGACGTTCTCGCCCGCCGGGCCGGCCTAAAACGCGGGGGCCGGCCTGCTGGCCGCGGCCCAGGCCGCCAGAACCAAAAGCACGATCACCAGCCTCAGAAGCGAGATTCCATCCGTTTCCCATGCCATGCGGTCCTCCTGCCAAGCCTGATTTTTCAACTGTTCTATCGACAGAAACCCAACGCTGCTGAAGTAGTACGCCCGTCGGGGCCGGGGGATCGCAAGGATCCTTGCTGAGCCGAAATCCGTCCCGCAAAAAGGGCGCTCGGTAAGCCCAAAATAGTGTTGCATCGGCCTTACCTGACCGATATTATGAAATGGCAGTGTGTGTGGGCATTCCAGCTCTTTTTGCAGAAAAAAGGCACAAACGAGCTTTAAATTACAGGGTGAATCAAATGTTGGTGGAATTTCGTGTAAGGAACTTCCGCTCTTTCCGGGATGAACAAGTCCTCAGCCTTGTAGCGAGTCGAGACAAGACCCTCGACGAGAACTGCATTCGTGAGGGAGGCTTGAAGCTGCTCAAATCGGTCGCCGTCTACGGGGCCAATGCGTCCGGCAAGAGCAACCTCATCAAGGCTCTGCACCGAATGCAAGATATTGTCCTGAATTCGGCTGGCTATAAACCGGGGCGAGAGTTGGACATAGCGCCTTTCCTGCTGGATCGTCGTTCCTCTCAAGAGCCCAGCATGTTTGAAGTGACTTTCTATCACGAGGGCGTGCGCTACCAGTATGGCTTCGAGGCCAGCAAAACTCGCATCGAGGAGGAATGGCTCTTCGCCTATCCCAAGGGCGCAGGGCAGAAGTGGTTCTCACGAACATTCAACAAGTCCAAGTCTCAGTATGACTGGAACTACAGCTCGTTTCTAAAGGGAGAAAAGACTAAGCTCGCGGAGAAAACAAGGGAGAACGCCCTGTTTCTCTCCGTAGCCGCCCAGTGGAATCATGCCCAGCTAGGAGCGGTTTATGAATGGTTCAGGCGTAAGTTGCAGGTTGTGGATTCCAGGCATAGTCTTGGACCTATTACCGCAGAGATGCTGCTGCCTTCAAATGAAAGCGACGCGATAGCAAAAGCCTTTTCCGAGCTCGCTACCACGCTTCTGCAGCAAGCCGATTTGGGAATCACAGGTGTTGCTGTGAAGAAGAAAAGGGTGGATGTGGATGAGATAATTTTCCCTGAAGGGATGCCGAGTGAAGTCCGGAATAGGTTCTTGGAGGAGCTTGCGAAACAGTTGGATGTGGAAATGGTCCATAGAACTGTGGAGGCGGACGAAGATGTTTCTATCCCCTTGGAGGAAGAATCCGATGGAACGCAGGAGTTCTTCAAGTTGATTGGCCCCTGGGTGCGGGCATGTACTTTCGGTATAACGGTCTTCATCGACGAATTGGAGGCGAGTTTGCACCCGCTTCTTGCGCGTAACTTGGTGGAACTTATCCTGAACACCGAGATCAGCAGGCAAGGCGCTCAGTTGCTTTTCACGACGCATGATACGACTCTGCAGGATCCGGAGTTGTTGCGGCGCGACCAGATATGGTTCACCGAAAAGGACGAAGCGGGCGCAACGCGTCTTTGTCCGTTGTCCGACTACAGTCCTCGCAAGGGTGAGGCGATACAGAAGGGATATTTGTCGGGGCGATACGGAGCGATACCGATGCTGGAAAGGTTCAGTTTGAAATGACGCGGGGAGCCCGATCTGGCAAATCGCTGAGGCGACGTGAGCCGTCGATCAAGCCGCGAGAATGCGTACTGATCGTGTGCGAGGGTGCGAAGACCGAACCGCTGTATTTCCGGGCTCTCCGAAAGAAGTTACGGCTCCACACTGTGGAGGTAGAGGTGGAAGGCGAGGACTGCGGGAGTTCCCCGATCAGCGTCGTCAATTATGCTATTTCCCTGCGGGACGCGAGAAGAGAGAATGCGCCGCACAGTCCTCGTCTCGTGCCGTACGACGCCGTCTGGTGTGTGATGGATGTCGAGGCTCCTACTCCACATGCGTCACTCGCGGCCGCCATTGACAAAGCGAAGGCGAACCAGTTGAACATTGCTTTGACCAATCCTATGTTCGAGTATTGGTACCTGCTTCACTTTGAAAGAACCAGCGCACTGATGCAGAGCAATCGGCACCTGCTCGGCAAATTGAAGAACCACTACGGGCGCTATAAGAAGAATGATCCCGACTTCTTCGAGGTTGTTTATCCGCTGACATCGACGGCCATCGCCAATAGTGAAGCGGTGCTGCGAGAGAAGCACTACGGTGAAGACCTCAGAGACTGCAACCCTTCGACACACGTTCACCGAGTGGTCGGACACCTCCAGCAAATCGCTCGGCGGTCTGAATGTGGGGCCACGTCATTAAGACGTTCCTGAGTCGACCACCGACGCAGAATAGCCTGGCCGTTTGCTGGGAGTTCGCAGCCACCCCAATTTCCATTCCGTTCGATCGGTGAGACCAGGCGTCTTGCTTCAAATCATCAAGGCAGAAGGGCGTTGGGCTTGGTGGCGGGAATTGTGTAGACCGGGGAGTCGGCGGGCGTTACAAGAGGGGGGCGTGTCTCGGGCTGTCGGGTGTGTTGGGCTCGGGGGCAGGTAGGGGCGTGAGGCGCGTGGGGAATGAGACTTTTGGAAACGGAAAGGGCAGCGCGATGGCAGGGAGCACGTACAAGGTAATCGAGTTGGTCGGTACGAGTCCGGAGTCGTGGGAAGCTGCGGCCAAGGCGGCGGTGGAAGCGGCCTCCAAGCACCTGCGCGACCTGCGGGTAGCAGAGGTCGTGGAGTTGGATATGCATCTCGAAGACGGCAAAGTCCAGGCCTACCGGGCCAAGGTGAAGGTCTCCTTCAAGTACCACGGGGGCGAGTGAGCCAGTCGGCTATCGACTGTCTTGGGGAGCACCAGGCTTGGGCATCGGGACGTTGTATCCCACCTCCTGGACCAGCATAGAATCTCTCCGGTTCAATGGCGCCGTGGCGTCGTAGACACGGGGCTTGCGACCCTTGGTTCTGCCGGCGACGGTGCTATCCAGGGCCGTCGAGTAGATGTTGTCGTCTTCGATGCCGCAGGCGGGGCGTTTCTCGAAACTCACGTGGCAGTCGAGGAACAGGACGTTTTGTCCGGCTCGTTTGTGAGCGTCGGAATTGCCGATTCGAACCCGATTTGGATCGGAAGCCGACGGGTCGAACCGGGCCCAGCCGAGCTTCGGATCGTCGGCACGTTTCGGGTCCATCCAGGGATTGCGATCGGCCAGGACCGCCATGCCCGGCTCGCATGAAGTTTGCAGAGCGTAAGGGCCAAAGGGAATGTGATAGGCGTAGCTGCAGTGCCGGGACGGGTTGTTCACGTCGTCGTATCGGCCTCCGAAGTCCCAGGCCTCGATCAGCTCGAAGCCTTCGGGCAGTTCCTCCGGCACCTTGGCCAGTGAGAAAGGGGTCGTCCCGGGCTCGGCCCGACAGACGAACAGCTTGGGCGTCACCTCGGCGTACTTAACCAGCAAGTAGAGACTCGATGTGGTCGTGACTTTCGCCGTGCGAGTCGCGTCGCCCGGATTGACGCCATAGGCCTCCCAGCGATTCCTGGCGGCCCAGTTGGGCAGCTTCGGGACCCACTGATTGCTGTTCCGCAGGCCCGCCTTCGGGAGCTCGTCCTCGTAGTCGTTGGCGTAGATCAGCACCGCCTTGCCCAGTCCGGACAGATTCCTTGCGCAGCGCCGCCGCAGCGTCAGCTTACTGCGGGATTCACTGACAGCCCCGGCGGTCATCACGATCAGGACCGCGCACAGAATGCCCACAACCACGTCTTTTCGGGTGTAGCTTGCAGCTCTCATAAGCTCTCTCCTTCCGACCCATCGGGTCACTCAATTTCCTCCAAGTCTCTTGCCCATCAACGGTTCGGCGCTATGCCCAGTGTAGCGTATCATTGACCCGAGTCAAGCTTGTCGACCGCGAGCACCCTGAGTCCGGCCCGCGCCGCCGGCTCCGGGTTTCTACCAAGCCTGGGCGGTCTTACCCTTTCTCGGCGGCGGTGGTATCGGCGCCGCCGGATGCCGTGGCCTCGCTCAGCGATTCATCGCCGATGGCAGGGGCGTTGTCGGGGCCGTTCCAGACCCGCAGCTCGGTGATCTCCACCTCGGGCCTGAGCTCGTCGACGAGGCTGATATTATGCAGGCGTCGGGCGGAGACGAAATACCGCCGCGATCCCGGCATGATCGGCCCGCGCCATTCGTGATCGGCGGCAAACGGCGTCGCCGCCCACTCCTGCCCCTCGGAGATAAGGCGACCGTGATTATCGAGAATAATCACCCGCAACGACAGCAACGAGACGACCTCCGAGCCGTTGTTGACGATCTCGATGGCGGTGCCCGTGCCGTCGTAGGGTCCTGGTGCGGTGGTCAGCTTGGCCGTGATGGCCAGCGCGTTGCTGTAGTCCGGCTGGCGACGGTCGTCCAGCATGTCCGACAACACCGGCGGCAGTGATTCGCTCAGCTCGGGCAGCCCCCGCACGGCCCCTTGAGCCAGGGTGATGACCCGCTCGGACTTCTCGCTGGCCAAATGGATGCCGTAGACGAGGACGCCAGTGCCACTGAGGATTACCGTAATGACGATAGCGCTGAGCCCCATCGCCACACTGGAAAGGAACGTGTGCTTGCGGTACGTGATGCGTGATGGATCGCCCATGATGAAACACTCCTAAGCCTGATTGTTGGTTTCATCCGGGTAGTCGATAAAGGCCTGCGAAGATTTCAGGCCATCTGCTCTTTTCCGGCGGTTCGGCCATGTTTCTCGTTTCGACTGGATGCAGCTGATCGCGCGCATGCTCGTTTTCCATGCTGAAATGCGGTTTTTGGGTTGGTGCCGGATCGGTCTCCTGACGGACGTGGAGCTTGCCGTCCTCGCTGCGAATATGGTACCATATCCCGTGCCGGGACGGTCCTCGCTGAAGGAAGTCGGTCGCGAGCGGACCGCGGCCCGGGGGTTCTGTCGCGTTTGGCGATTGGATTCTGTTGAAGGGACCTGCAATGGATGAACAGATGCATGATACGCCGGAAGATCGCAAGCCGACGTCCGGCCCGTCTCGGGCAGGCGAGGCCGAGGTGCGCTGGACAACGGTCCTGTTTGTACTCCTGATTCTCCTGGCGGGCGCCGTGGTAGGTCACGGCTTGCTGCGCAATGGAGACGCGCCGGCCCAAGGCCTGCCTGGCGGCGCAGGGGCGACCTGTGCCGTATGTCCTTCCGGCGGCGCGTGTCCGATGAGTCAAGCGGGGCCGGTCGCCGCCCAGAGTGGATGTGCTGCCGGATGCGTCGTGAAAGAAGGTGCCGGCGAGCAGCCGCCATGTTCCGCCGCGGAATCCGCTTGCTGCCCGGAGAAGCCCTGTTGTGCAGGCGGCTCGTGCTGTAGTACAAGCACGCCGGCGTGTTCTCAGCAGGTTCCTCAGACGCTGCCGTGCGGCTCGGCGCCGGCGCAGCAATAGACTCCAATCGATTGTCTGGCAGCACGTCCGAAGGACACGGACGGTCGTGAAATACGGCCACATGACGAGTGCGAGGCGGCCTTTGTCGGGAGCGCCCAAGTAGCTGCCAATCGTCCGTCTCATTCTCACAACAGGGGGAAGATCGCCGCTGATGAAGCGTAATACGTTGAATTTCTGGATCGATCTGATATCTTTTTTCACGTTTCTTGCTCTGGTTGTCACGGGCCTGGTGATTTACTATGTGCTGCCTCCGTGCGGCAACTGCACCGGCGGCGGGTGCGCCGAAGGGGAGGCCGCCACGTTGTGGAGCTTCGGCCGACATGATTTCGGCGCAATCCACTTCTATCTGGCTCTGGCCACCGTGGTCCTGGTGGTCATACACGTCTGCCTCCACTGGACGTGGGTCTGCCATACCGCCTGCAGATTGGCGGGTTTGAACGTGACTTCTCCGCAGCGCTGCCGTCTATGGGGCACGTTGCTGCTGGTGCTCCTGATCGCCCTGACCATCGCGGCGCTCTATCTGGCCAAGACCCAGGTGCGCTGACCCGATGCGCGGGCCAGTCAGGCTTCGATCAGGTTCCAGAGGCTCTCCAGGGCCTTGGCGGTCTTCTCCACGGCGGCGGGGTCGTCCACTTGCCGCAGCTCCTGGTCGAAGGGTTCGCACTCGACGGGGCCGTCGTAGCCGATCTTGGCCAGGGCGTTGACGAATCCTTTCATGTCGATCACACCGGTCGTCACGGGCAAACAGCGGCGGCTGTCGATCTGCTCGTCGACGTCGATGCCTTCGGGAGCGTCGTTGACGTGAACGTGGACGATGTCCTTACCGGATAGCGACAGCAGCTCCTCGACCGTACCGTGCGAGGTATACCAATGCCAGCTATCCATCAGCAGGCCCACGTTGCCGGTGCCGATGGCGTCGGCGAGTTCCATCATGCCGTGCTGCGTGCAGATAAACGGGAAGCGATTGCGTCGGCGGGAGGTTCGGGGCCCGACGAATTCCAGGCCCAGCCGAATGTCGTAGTCCTTGAGCACTTTGGCCGCCTCGCGCAGGCGTCGCTCATGGCGTTTGAAATTCTGCAGGTAGGTCAGCTCGTTGTGGCCGGGCAGAATCCAGGTCGCCATGCGTTTCACGCCCAGTTGCTGCAACACCTTCGCCTGCCGGGCCAGTCCGGCCAGACCGCTCTCGAAGCGAGCTTCGTCTCTGCGAAAATCGAAGGGCAGGCCGGCCGAGCCATACCGCACGCCCTTGTCCTTCATCGTGCCAAGCCACGCGCGAATCTCCGCCTCTGATTTGCCGGCGAATTCGCCCGCGCTGGGAGTGATGCTGTCGAAGCCGAAGCGGGCCGCATAGTCCAATGCTTGTTGCTGATTCGCTCGCACGCCGATGTGCCCCGGTCCCAGGTTTTTGTAGAACTTGACGTTCTTTTTCGCCCCGGCGGCCCCCGCGACAGATACGCCAAAGGGCAGTGCCATGCCCGCCGCCAGCGCCGACCGGCAAAACGCACGTCTCGATATCCTGCGGGATGGTCCGCTTCTGAGTTCGGTCATCGTCATTTCTCCCGTTTCAGCAAGGCATTCTTATGCAGTGTAACATGACCCGGCACCATACCACATCTCCACACACCGGGCAAGATAGCAGAGACAGGTAAACGTCCGCTGCCTGTCCTAGTACCGCATTTCGGAAGTTCCGCGACTATGCGTGAGGAGATTGCTTCGTTGCTCCGCTCCTCGCAATGACATACACGGGTCGGCCCTGTCATTGCGAGCGAAGCGAAGCAATCTATGGTCGCACGATTTATGAAATGCGGTACTAGCGCAACGGCCCCCGGCAAATTGGCTTTGTTTTTTTGCCAAACCCGTGTTTTTCGCCCAAAAACCGCGAAATTGGGTTTGTTTGGCGCGCCTGGGTTGCCCTGCGCCCGGGTGGCACCTATAAAGAGCTCGGTGTCAAGCTACACTTTCCCTGTTTGCTCAGAAAAGGTTGGATCGAGAGCAATTCTTTCTTTC
>JAFGCA010000312.1 GCA_016932895.1 Sedimentisphaerales bacterium
GATACGCCGAATACACGTCCGCGTGCCTCCTGACGCGGGGCCTGCACGACTGGACCTACGGCCGATTCGAGATGCGCGGCCGAATCGACACGCGCCCCGGCATGTGGCCCGCTTTCTGGACGCTCGGCTCCGCCCGAGGCTGGCCGGCCTGCGGCGAGATCGACATCATGGAATACTACCGCGGAATGCTGCTCGCCAACGCCTGCTGGGCCGGCGAAAGACGATGGCCCCCCCTATGGGATGATTCCAGAAAGCCGATTACAGAGTTTGACGACCCTGATTGGTCTAACACATTCCACGTCTGGCGCATGGACTGGGACCCCAACGAGATCGCGCTCTCCGTTGACGGCCGGATGCTGAACGCCATCGATCTGAGCAAGACCGTAAACGGGACGCCGGACAAGGCCAACCCGTTCCACGAGCCGCACTACATGCTGCTCAATCTCGCCATCGGCGGCACGAACGGGGGCGATCCGTCCCAGACTGAATTCCCCGCTCGCTTCGAGATCGACTACGTCCGGGTCTATCAGAAACCGGCGCAGTGACGACGGCCCCTGTAGATTCACGCCGCCCGGGGCCGAAAAGACGACATGCCGAAGCAAGCTTCGGCACGTCGATGCATGATCGTAACAACAGCCACACGGATCGGCGATGACGAAAGCCGACCCGAGGGGATATCTTTTTGCTCTACTTGGCGGGGGCCTTCGGGGCGACAGGGGCTGCGCCCGGCGCAGCAGCGGCCTCGGGGCCGACTTCCTTGGCCTTCTTTCCGGCAGCGGTCTTACGATGCGCCACCTTGGGCAATCCCAGCACGGAACCGCCCTCGTCCCAGCGTTCTTCGTCCTTGAGCTTGTCAATCCGCTCGGCCCGCGTCAACACGTTGCGGTGCCGCGTCAATGCATTCTTGATCTTGAGTGAAGGGTCCACAGACATCTGATCATCTCCTTTTATCGAATCTTCATACCGTAAGCGTCTTTGAAGTAATTCGGTGCAAACGACTCATAGCCCGGCTGGGCCCTGTAACCACGGCCGAGCTCGATAATTTTCTGTCTCGCCGCGTAGCCATCGGTGCCCGAGCTTTGCGGGTTGTTATAATAGTCTCCGGTCACCAGCAGCCAGCCGCCGCGATTGCCCAGCGTGCTGGCGTCCAGGCCGTTCTGCGTCAGCCAGTCGCCGAGCCGGGTCGCTTCGATGATGACGGTCCCCACTCCGTGCTCGTTGAAATACTCCTGTGCCGGCTCCAGATCTCTCCTCTGCGGATACTGCACCAGGACGATGATGTGATCGCCCGTCGACACCGGCGCCGCAGGGGCAGCGGTGTCCGCAGCCGGGCCGGCTTCCGGACGCACCGTCTCGGCCGGCGCCGCCGGGGTGTCTTGCACCGCAGGCGAGGCGCTCGGCGTGACGTCACCGGCCGACTGCCCGGTCGGGGCGGCCGGCGCGGGCGGGGCCGCTGGCGCAGCGACAGACCTCTGTCCGAGCCGATAGGCCGCCAGCACGAGCAGGAGGGCAACGAGGACCACCGTGACACCGATGGTGTACGGCAGCGAGATTTCGATCCGCCCGTCGTGAATCTGCACGGGCCTGGGACGCAGCCACGGCTGCGGAGACGCCACATTCGGCTCGGGCGACGCAACCACCACGGGCGCTTTCACCACCGGCGACGGCGCCGCAACCGGCTCGGGCACGTTCACCGTCGTTGCAGGTGGTGTCTCGACCACCGGCTCGGGCAGCTTCTCCACCGTTGGCTCAGGCGACTTCTCGGCGGCCGGCGCAGGCGGCTTTTCGACCATCGGCGCGGGCGGCTTCTCGACCGCAGGCGCAGACGATTTCTCAACCGTCTGCACGGACGGCTTTTCCGCGGCAGACCGGGCCTTGCCCTTTCGCCGCTTCGACGCCTTCGCCGGTTTTTCCACCTGCGGTTCAGGCGCTTTCACCTGCGGCTTCGGTTCTTCTATTAGTGTCGCCGTGGGCGCCACCGGAGGCTCCACTTTCTCAACTTTGACCTTGTTGTCAACCGGATACAACCGTTCCAAGATACTGCGCCGATGCGATCTGGCCTTCGACCTGCTGATCGCCTCGTACAACGCCTTTTGTCCTGTGTAGCGCTTCATAATGGCAAGCTCCGTCTAACCAGAGTCCTGCGAACCGCCCGGTTTGGCAAGCACTTCCGCCCCCGGACGGCTCGTAATCGTGTGTTTATACCCGATCCCCTGCCCTATTGCAAGGCAAAATCACGGCCTGTCAAGCGCAATCGCGGCCCCTCCTCAAAAGGCGACTGCCAAACGATTTATCACACAAAAATAATAGGCTTAGTGGGATATTTTTTAACGATCCGCCGACACTATCCTGCGTACATCAAGACAGAGGCAAAGGGACTTGCGCGTCCGGTTATATACCGGTTTTTCAAAGGGTTTTTTGGAGAAGGGTAATGGGCCGGCTGAGAACGCCGGGCGATGGATTCCGGCACAGATTCCCGAACGCTTGAAGTCCCTTGAGGAGGGTGCTTTGCATGCTGTTCAACTCGTATACTTTCATCGTGTTTTTCCTGCTGGTCCTGACGGCTTACTATGCGTTGCGATCCTGGACCGCCCGCAAGGGCCTGCTGCTGGTGGCCAGCTACGTATTCTACGCAGCGTGGAACCCTCCATTCGTCCTGCTGCTGTGGATTTCGACCGCGGTGGACTGGTTCGCCGCCCGGGCGATCCACGCCTCCACCGGCCGGCTCAGGCGACGCCTCTTTCTGGCCGGCAGCCTCGTCGCCAACCTCGGCATGCTGGGATACTTCAAGTACGGGGCGTTTCTGCTCGATGCCTTCCTCTCGCTGATGCGCGAGGCGGGCTGGAGCGTGACCGTGGCCGCCCCGGACATCATCCTGCCGGTCGGCATCTCGTTCTACACGTTTCAGACGCTGTCCTATACCCTCGACGTATATCGCGGAAATCTCGTCCCGGCGAGGTCCTTCCTCGATTACGCCCTGTACGTCACCTTCTTCCCGCAGCTCGTGGCCGGGCCGATCGTCCGCGCGGGTGATTTCCTGCCCCAGTGCGACGAACCGAAGCGATTCTCGGGCAACGCCGTCGGCTGGGGATTGGCGCTCATACTGCTCGGCCTTTTCGAGAAAATCGCCCTGGCGGACGGCCTGCTGGCGCCAATCGTCGAGTCCGTCTACGACGCATTGGACGCCCCCGACTTCGTCAGCGCCTGGAGCAGCACCTTTGCCTTCACCGCCGAGGTATTCTTCGACTTTGCAGGCTACTCGCTCTGCGCGATCGGGGCCGCCCTGTGTCTGGGTTTCTCGATCCGGGACAACTTTCGCTCGCC
>JAFGCA010000037.1 GCA_016932895.1 Sedimentisphaerales bacterium
ATCCTCGTCGATGGCACCGTCCCCGGCGCCGAAGCCTTCAGCGTCGAGTACAACGCCGACACGACGGTGGAGTACCACTCCCCGGTTACCGGCGCCGCCACGTTCAACTACTCCAATATGGCCGACACCGACCAGTTGCTGGCCGAACGGCTCACCTACGCGGCGACAAAGGGCAAGAGACCCAGCAACTGTGCCACGGTGGCCTTGAAACACGCCGCCTCCCAGTTGGGCAAGACCGTCTCCGAGGCGGTCCTGGCCAAGTTGGTTCGAGCGGATGGACAGACGACCCTGTACGATCTCAAGCAGGCCGCACAAGGGCTCGGCCTCTACTGCCGCGCCGTCCAGACGGACATCAAGACCCTGGCGAACCTGCCTGGTTGTGTGGCGATCCTGCACCTGCCCGGCAAAAACCATTTTGTGGTCCTCGACCACGTGGACGAACAGTACGCCTGGCTCGTCGATTTGTCCAGCAACAGGTTCTACTATCGCCTCAGCCTAGACACGTTGCCGATCGACTGGCCTCAGGGCACCGCGCTTCTGCTGTCAAGCCGATCCATCCAGGGGCCCTTCCGGGACATCGGCAACAGCGCACTGTCGTCCATCGTCGGGGCGGTGGATGGCTGGGCTTGTACCAAGGTTTTGCAGGAAGCCGCGTATTCAGAATGTATCCCCTTGCCCGGCGACTGTACCGGTTACCTCCGAGTGTACCCTCTGCTGTATGGCTGCGAACCTGCGTCCAACGCATCGTGTACCGAATACCCACACGACCGATTGTATCTCCTGCCCTGTTATTGGGACCCCGAAAGAGGGGCATGTCGCGCGGACGAGATGTATGTCTACCTCGCCAAGGCGTGCGATCCAGATTGATACCAGGCGAGATCGAGCCTCAAGGCCATTGAACCCCACGGGGCGAACGAAGGAGTATTCCGATACCTTCGTTTGCCCCGTTTGCTTGGAGACAGATGGATCGAGCCAGGCGAAATCGATATAATAAGGACTAATGAAATCGCGCGGCTTCACACTCATCGAGCTGATCGTCGTGATCTCCATCGTCGCGATGCTGCTGGCACTCTCGCTGCCCACATTGCGCAACGCCCGGGCCCAGGCAAAATCAACTCTCTGTCAGACCCACCTGAGGCAACTGCTGCTGGAGTTCCAGCAGTACACCCAGTCGGAGAACGGATTCCTTCCGTACGGCTTTGATTTCGCTCGGCGTCCTGCGCCGCCGGCCGGCTATGCCGGTGACCCCACGGTGGATCCGCCGATGTCATGGTGGTGGTTCGACTATCTCGAAGCGGTTTGCCGGAGTTCCCTGCGGGACTCAGAAATCGTCAAGTGCCCGTCGAAGCACCTCGACGCGCGCGACCTGGCCCGAGACTTCCTCTGCGGCAACTACGGTGTCAATCGTTCCCTGTGCCGAAGCAAGAGTGACCTGAAACCGTATGACCCGGTGTTCACGGGACGCTCTGTGTCCGCCACCAACCTCCGTCACCCCGCAGAGACGCTGCTCGTCGTCGACAGCGGATACACGCTGATCTGCTGGTGGCACGCCGCCGACGAAGTCCCCGTCGACCTCGGCCTCCAGATGACAGGCAAAGCCTACGTTCCCGGCCTCGGCATCAACAAGAGCCGCTCATTGCAGGGTGGACAAGAGGACGACGCCATCAATGGACGCCATCCGGGCAAGACGGTCAACATTGGCTTCGTCGACGGACACGTGGGACGGGAGAAAGCTGACAATCTGCTCGTGAGGAAGATCGGCGAAGACAACTACGCCAACCAGACGCCTCTTTGGGACCCTTAGGCGGCTCTGGTCTGAGACTAAGGCAAAGCCGACAGGCTGCGGATGTGCTCTGCGACTTCGCTGGGATTGGGATACGTGAAGAGCCTGGTCTCGTCCAGCTCGAACGGTCCCTCTGTCCCCATCCTGGAAAATAGCTCGATCTTCCGAGGCCGTTTCGTCACAGGGTCCAACGATATCTTCCGCCGGTACATAATCGGGGCTCCCGGCGCCTTCATGGTCTCCCAGGCGACTTCATAGACCTCGCTTCCGTCACTATCCACGGAAGCATCAGCACCAACGACCGGCTTCAGTGTCGCGCGCGGCGGAGCGAAGTCGTACAGCCCACCCACCGACCGCGTGATACCGTTGAACTCTTCATTGTCGAGCGCAACCCATCCGGCACTGCCCGCGCTGAGCCGGAGGTCAAGCTTGCGGCGTTTCTTCAGATCGTACACGACGTGCGTCGCCGGATTCTTCCATACGACCGTCGCGCCGGAAACCCACACGTCTGTCGTGGGTTCGGTCTGGACTGAATGGATCGTCTCGACGTGCACGGCCGCAGCGCTGGCAAATATCTCACTGACCTGGCGGACTTTCAGACCCGACGCCGAGCGCGTGGTCGCCCAGAAGACAACGGCCAGGGGAATCATGGCTGCGGTCAGAAACGCCGTCTTGAGGAACGGCCTGAGCACCCGATTGGACGTGGTCCGCCGCAGAGCGGCCCCTACGCCACTTGCAGCCGAGACGGCGCCTGCGACCGGCTCGGAATCGAGGCCGGAAACCTCAACACCTACCGAATGTCCCTCATACAAGCCCTCGCCCGGCTCGGGGGTTTCCCCGGCGACGGGTCCCGTGGTGTACACCGTAACCACCGGCGAGTCGGGGCGCTCGATGACGCCATAGACGGCGCGGTGCAGGGCTTGGAGCTTCTCCAGGCACTGCGGACAGGATCGCAGGTGCATGCCAATGTCCTCCTGCGCCTCGCTCCCGACAGCGCGTCCATACGGGACCGCATAATCGAACAGGTCGGCCATCGCTATATCCCGGCCGCAGCCCCCTCTCGTTCCCGAGCCCTCGCGGCGCCGCCGGTCAAGTCGTTCCTGGCGGTACTCGTAGACCGCGTCGCGACAGGTCCGGCAGACACACAGGTGCCTCGAAGCCTCCGCCCCAAGGCCTTCCAGTGACACGGCCCCGAGAATCGCCGCCGTCGACCGGCCCTCCTGGCAGGTCCGAGAATCGCCGGCGATACTGTCCTCATAGAGCCGACTGAGCCTGATCAGTTGCTCGTCGTCAAGGGCAAGGCCCTTGAGCACCGCCAGATCGCCGATACACTCGGCGCAATGATCGACGTGGACCGTCACCGGTGTCGGGATTCTTATGCGCAACGAAGGCAATAGGACAGTCGGAAGCAGCGGCTTGGCCTGCGCGCAACCAAGCTGGTCGCCGACGTGCTCAAAATGACGCTGTAATTCGGCAACTACACCGTTATCGGCCTCAAGCCCACAGGGCCCGCTCTGCCCTTCCGCCTCGGCCAGCAGTTCCCCCAGACGCTCGATCTGCCCACGACAATGCTCGCACAACGTGATATGGTCGGTCACAGATCTCGGAAGGGACGGGTCGCCTGGATCGAGGAGGAAGTCGTGATAATACGCCGCCGCATCCTCGCAAGCGCGATTTCCGTCAGAAGCCGCCATCCATATCCCTCATTCAATCACCAAAATCTGCCGCAGTCGCCTCAAGCCTGCGGAAAGATACCGACTGACAGTCCGTCTGTCCACGCCCATCCGGGCGGCAATGTCAGCGACGCTGCAATTGTCTCGAAATCGCAGCATGATCGCCTCTGCCTCTCGGTGGCGCAACTGTCGCGTCAGATATCTGAACGCCGAAGCTCTCTCATCACCTAATACTATGGCGTCTGTCGGCGTCCGATTGTTGATGGAAATCCGGATTTCTTCTGCATGTTTCTCTAAGAATTCCTGCTGCCTGGTCTGTCGGCGCAAGGAATCGAGGACATCGTTGCGGATGGCCCGGTACAGGTAGCTCCTGACGTTTTGGACGTCTGAGGGCACCGGCTTACGGATCAGGGAGAGGAAAAACTGCTGGTAGAGATCATCTTCGCGGAATCTACTCTTGGCCTGAAAGCGGATTACCGCGCGTATGAAGGTCCCGTGCGCGGCAAAAACTTCCGCCGCCGCACTGACCGCTTCTTTGCCTATCCGGCCGTGTTTACGATGCCGCGCCAAGGTGCATACTCCAACCAACTCTGCCGCAAGAAGGCCGGATGCCCTCCAACCGAACCACTTCACCACCTTCTTGGAGCGCCCTTTGTCATATTATAGCACGTTGCCGAACAAATGCAACCCTTCGAGGGCCTTATTCCGCCTACCTTGCACACCTACCCTATCTCTCCGGGCGTCATCCGGGTCGAGAAGCGACCCCCCCAAGGCGTCTGAGGGGCCTTGGGCACACCCGGCCGGCCCGCGGCAATCCCCCGAGCTTGCCATTAACATCGGCAAAATCCGGTCTTTCTCCACACAGTTCGCAGAAAGAGTCTGACAATGGCCGCTCCGGCAGCACATAATTTCCTTAGGCCCGCCAAAAGCGTGGGCCGAAGGACCCTGGCTCATCCCAGACGTCTGGGATGGTTACGCCGTCAGAGCCGGGTACGAATCTTCGGGTGCATCGGTCATTCTTCTGCGTAAGAGCGGCAGATGGTTTGTCATGGTATGGGGTCACATCTCGAATTAGGACTTATTCTGTGATGGCTTCCAGCGCCCGGCGGAACTTGCGATCCGTCTGCACGCGTCGTTCGGTCCGGCGGCAGGCTCGGGAGACGGCACCGTAGCCCACGCCGAAATGCGGTGCGATCTGGCCCAAACGAAGACGTCCGTCGCGCCACAGTAGGTACATCAGTACGTCGCGGTCAGGCCGCTCGCGGTGGCGGACCGGCCGCAACAGTTCCTCCAAGTCCGGACCGGCGATCCCCAACCGGTCCGCGTATGCCGCCAGACGCTCTGCGACGGTGCCATGCGCGTGCAACGCCCGCCATTGCGGTTTCTCCGGATCTCGTTCTCCTCGCAGCCGCCGGCGCAGGTCCTCCACGATTTCCGCACTGCCCAGCACCAGTCCGTAATGCAACTCGCTCAGCAGGTCGTCCCGTTCTTCGTCATATCGGGCCACAGCCTCGCGGAAGCGCCGCCCGTCCAGGTCGAATTGCCCGTAGACCAGCCGTCGGTCGAACCACGCCGGACCGCCCCGGGCGTACGCCAGCGCCCGATAACTGCTCCACGGGTAGTCCGCCAGCCGTTTGACCAGCCGCGCCCGGAGCGGGTTGCGGTGCAGGTACAGCAACAGACGGTATAGATATGCGTCTTCGGCGACAAAGAAACTCTTGAACCGGCCCTGGAACAGGTGGCCGCTGCGTTCGTGGCGCGCGTTGTGCCAGGTGCTGTACGAAACACCCAACCACTGCATCGCGGCCGAGAGATTGGCCTGGCGGGTGCGGACCAGCAGGTGGTAGTGATTGCCCATCAGCACGTAGGCGTACACGCCCAGCGAGAATCGCTGCGCGCAGCGCCCGAGCCGCACCAAGAAGCCTTCGCAGTCCCGCGCGTCGCGGAAGACCGCCCGCCGCTCGTTGCCCCGGTTCAGCACGTGATAGAACGTGTCTTCCTGATCGATCCGCAAAGGTCGCGCCATACCGGCACGCTAACGAGCCGACAGGCTGACGTCAAG
>JAFGCA010000313.1 GCA_016932895.1 Sedimentisphaerales bacterium
GGTCCATGTCCGCCATCTGGCCGAACAGGTGCACGGGCATGATCGCCCGCGTTTTCTCAGTGACCGCCGCTTCGATCAGGGCCGGGTCGATGTTGTACGTCCGCGGATCGATGTCGATCATGACCGGCCTGGCCCCTACGCGCGCGATGCAGCCGACCGTCGCGAAGAACGTGAATGGCGTCGTGATGACCTCGTCTCCGGGGCCGATCTGAAGGCTCATCAGGCAGTTCAGCAGCGCGTCGGTGCCGCTCGATACGCCCACGCCGTAGCGGCAATCGCTGACGGCGGCGATCTGTTTCTCCAACTCCGCCACCTTCGGCCCGCCGATGCAGACTTGCGAGTCCAGCACCTCGGCGATGCCTGCCATGACCTGGTCCTTGATCGTTGCGTATTGCGCCTTCAGATCCAACAGCGGTACTTCCATAACACTCCTTCAGATTGAGTTGCACGGGCGGGAAACCCGCCCCGTCCTACACCCGACCGCGATGATTCACCGCGTCGGTCAGGACGCCTTCCAAACGTTCGGCCAGGATTCGACGATCGAACTCGCGCTCGGCCAACGCTCGGGCATTGGCGCCCATCCGGCGGCAAAGCTCGGGATCGTTCGCCAGTTTCTCCAATGCGTCAGCCAGGGCCGCCGGCTGATGGGGAGCAACGTACCAGCCGCACTGCCCCCGGTCAACAACTTCCCGCAGCCAGCCCGGCACGTTGACCAGCAGGGGCCGGCCCGCCGCCAGGGCGTCGAACATCTTGTTGGGCGACCAGGTGTGCTCTTTTGCGGCCCGATAGATCGTCAGGCACACATCGCATGCCGCCACGATACGAGCCACTTCGCCCTTGTCCGGCACGAGGTCGCTGAACACGACGTTGTCGAGCTTATACTGTCGGGCGAGATTCTCCAGTTCCGCGCGCTTGCCGCCGCTGCCGTGCAGTACGAGCACGATGCGCTTGTCGCCACGCTCGGCCAGAATGCGTGCGGCTTCGACGACATATTCGAGGCCGTTGGCCAGCCCCATCGCGCCGAAGTAGATGGCCGCAAATCGCTCGCCCAGGCCAAGCCGCTGCCGGGGCGCACCGCCGTCGAGGTCGGGGCGGAACAGGTCCAGGTCGCTGGCGTTGGGGATCACCGTGACCTTGCCGTTGGGGACACCGGCACGCACGATCCCCTCTTTCATGCCCGGCGATAAAGCGACGATGTGGTCCGCCCGGCGATAGATCTTCCGGGCCATTCGCGCCAGCCACCAGATCGCTGCGGGATTGCGCAGGGCGCCCACGTTGACCAGCGCCTCGGGCCAGAGATCGCGCACCTCGAAGACAAACGGGACGCCGAAGTATCGGCCCAGGTCCATGCCGGCCAGCCCCACCGTCAACGGCGTGTGCGTGGCGAAAACAACGTCGGGCTTGGCCAATCCTCTGCCGGCCTGCGCCGCCGCCTGGGCGAACCTGTAGAAGCTGAGCATACGCCGCCAGCCGCTCATGGCCGTGCCCATGTGCGGGTCGTTGTAGCCGCCGGCCACCGACACCACATCAATGCCGTCGATCTCGTGCTCACAGCACGGCTCCCTGCGGCAGACGGGGAACTCAGCATTGGCCAGCCCCGAGGTAATCATGGTCACGTCATGCCCCTTGCCCACAAGGTACCGGGCAAATTCATAAGACCGCGTCCCGGTCCTGCCCTTGCGGGAGGCGAAGTATTGATGGAGGTAGAGTATACGCATAGTGCCTGCTCAGCAGAAAAGACTGTTCCCGTGCGGTGGCCACATGGTCATATAATGTCAGTGCTCATCATGCAGGTGGCCCACTTATCATGCGATTCAGGACAACTGCGAGAGTTGTCACTTGCCTATTTTGACAGCTTCTGGTATAATCACAATAGTGTTCGCCGGTGCGATGCATGCAGGGCTTCTGAAGGAGAGGAATCCCGTGAATCGTGTCCAGGGATGGCTTTGTCGTGTTGCCATGCAGCATGGGGGTGGTGTCGGTATGAGCCGACGATCGCTTCGCGTACGAAGCTCCGACATTCTTATCATAGGCCTGCTTATTGGCTTTGTTTTTCCGTGCGCCTCGCTGCGGGCCGGCCTGCAAAGTTATGAGACTTTGCTGCCAAGCCTGAATACACAATTCTCTCCGCTGGACCAGGAGAACCTGCCCGTTCTGTATCAGCGTCTGGTCACCGCGTTCGCCCTGGACTACGCCGCTCATCTGACGGCCAACCAAGACAGGCAGCTCTCCGAAGGCATGACCGTCTACTATCTCCGGCAGGAGCTCCAGGCCATGATCGACATCTGGTGGGCCACCGGCGACATCGCCTACCTCGACCAGGCGACGGACCTCACGTTCCGGGCCATACGCCAGGCCGTCGAGGACTCGCGGCCGCTCATCTGGCACGAGGAGTACCGCGGCGACTGGCCCTGTTTCTATCTCGACACCGTCGCGGAACAGACCGGCGGCCACAGCCAACTCTGTGATTTCCAGGGCAGCGCGGGTTTTCTCAATGTCGCCCGCCTTCTACAACTACTCAATCGGCCCGAATCGAAGAAGATCGCCGACTTCGTCGAGGAGCAGGTCATCGAGAAGTGGCTTTACTACAAACCCACGATCACGAAGGCATACCTGACGGGCGACCGGTCATACGAGTATCTCCTGGCGATACTGAATTCCGGCCGAGACGTCCGCGAACACTTCGCCTGCATCTGCATGGACCTGCATGAACTCGGCTGCCGCGGCTATCCTTATGACAAATGGGCGAAGCTGTTGATCGACGTGTACCTGGCGCAGCGGCAGGACGCCAATGAGCCGGCCCCGTGCGAAGACAAGGCGTCCGGCAACGTCCCGGCCAATTGGGGCCTGTTTCCTCGCTCGACTTCGGAGGGTATCAACTGGCTCTGGGTCCCGAATTACGATCCGGCCGTGTGGGACGAGGTCACGGACACCTCGCACGCCAACCGCGTCGCCTGGCTGGCCGCCAAGGCTTACGCCGAGGGCTACGTGGATCGGGCCGCGGTGGACGGCCTCATCAATACGCTTAGTCGCCGCGTCTGGGCGCCCGAGAAAGGGCCGTTCTACTTCAACAACTACGTCGACGGCAGCGACGGCGCGATGGGCGGGCTGCCGGGAGGCCGGGGCGGCAACGTCTGGTTTGGCTGGCATCGCCTGGCCGCCTACGACGCGACCCTCAGGACTTTGTTTCTCTCTCTCGCCTGCGATCTGACCACCGGCGGCAGCCAGTTGCCCGCCGGCGCACAAAACAGAACCATGCTCAACGCCCAGACGTGCCTGGAGGCATGGGCCGCACGCCTGCTGGCCGAGAAGGGCCACCCGGAACTATTTCCGTAACAAGTCCTGCGACAATGTCATCATGGGCGGCGTCTCGCCAGGACTTTGACGATCCGCTGAGCCGTGGCGCCGTCCCAGAGATCAGGCAGCTTGCCCTGCTTCCAGTCGCCCGCAAGAATTCGCTCGGACTGCGTCTCCACGGTTTCAAGGGTCACTAGTTCATTCGTGCCCTCGGTAATCGTGATGGGTCGTTCCGTGTTCGGGCGCAGCGTCAGGCAGGGCAGACCGAAGAAGGTCGTCTCCTCCTGAATCCCGCCGGAATCGGTCAGGACGAATCGGGCGTTCTTCTCCAGCGTGATGAACTCCCTGTAGCGGACGGGATCGACGATTCTAAATGTGTCGCGAAATGCCATATCGACGCCGAACGTCTCAATGTTCTTGCGGGTCCGCGGGTGCATGGGAAAGATCACCGGCATCTTCTCCGAGAGTCGATTCAGGTACTCCAGGATGAGCCGCAAACAGTGCGGGTTGTCCACATTCGAGGGCCGGTGCAGCGTCACGAGGACATACTGATTCTTGCGCAGACCCCACTGCCGCATGATGCCGGCCTCCTGCTCGGGATCGATCCGGCTGAGGATTGTAATGAGCGAATCGATCATGATGTTGCCGACTCGATGTATCCGATCTCTTTTCACGCCCTCGGCGATCAGGTTGGCGTCGCCGTCGGGCGATGGAGTGAACAGCAGATCTGAAATAGTGTCCGTCACCCGGCGATTGATCTCCTCGGGCATGGTCTCATCGAAACTCCGCAGTCCCGCCTCCACGTGCGCGACGGGAATCAGGAGCTTCTTAGCCGTCAGGCTGCAGGCCAGCGTCGAATTGACGTCGCCGAAGACGACGACGAGATCGGCGCGGTCGATCAGGAGGACCTTGCCGAACTCGGCGATGATCCTGGCGGTCTGCTCGGCGTGTGTGCCGGGGCCGGCCCCAAGGAAATGGTGCGGCTCGGGCAGCTCCAGGTCCTCGAAGAACGCCTGTGACATGGCGTAATCGTAATGCTGGCCGGTATGCACGATGACCGGCGTGAAACCACCCGCTTCTTTCAACACAAAATACAGCGGGGCCATCTTCATGAAATTCGGCCTGGCGCCGACGATCAGAAACACTCTCGACATCAAGTCACCTCTCGTCCGCTGAGGAGTATGTCGTAAACTTTCAGAAGTTGCTCACTCTCTTTCTCCCAGTTGTACTTTTCCATCACCGCGCGCCGGCCGTTCTCACCCATCCGCGCCGCTTCGTCCGGGTGCTCGATCAGGCGTTCCATCGCCCGGGCGATCTCTCCCGGCCGGGTCGGATCGACGAGCAGCCCGCATTCGCTCGCCCCAACGACCTCCCGGTACAGCGGAAAATTCGACGCAATCACCGGCAAGCCCACGAGCATGTAGTCGAACAGCTTGTTCGGCAGACAACTGGTGTTGTTCGAATACGGCAGGTAGGTGATGACGCCCATCGCCGCCTGCGAGGAGAGTCTCTCCTTCTCCTCGTAGGGGACCCAGGGAATGAATCGCACGTTCTCCGCCACACCGAGTTTCTGTGCCAGGTCCTTGAGCTCGTCCTCGAAGGACGCCGGCCGACAGGAGCCGACAAGGCACAATTCCCAACGCGGGTATTTCTTTACCACTTCCGCGAAGGCCTCGATGACTTCGACCTGCCCGCGCAGTTTCGACATGCCGCCCAGGTAGATGATCGTCTCTCGGGGCTTGTGTTCGACAGCTTCGGAGAGCTTCAGGATCGGGTAATTCTCGACCCGGCCCGAGCGGA
>JAFGCA010000314.1 GCA_016932895.1 Sedimentisphaerales bacterium
CCAGCGTTCCCGCGTTGCCGGGGGTGAACACCACCTGCTGGTTGAATGCCTTGAGTTCGGAGAAGGCCTTGTCCCAGCCGCTGGTGGCCTTGCCATCGTAGGGCCCCTGCTGGATGACCTCGGGATTGCCGCCGTAGGCGTACATCCAGCCGACCACGAAGGCGACGCCGGACATGCCGCCCTTCAACCCGTTGTAGCCGAAGCTCTTCGGGTTCTTGGCGACGAAGGCGCGCAACTCGTCGTAGGACGACGGCGGGGTCTTGATCAGGTCCGGGTTGTAGGCGAGCGCGGTCTGGCTTTCGAACATCGGCATCACGTAACCGTCGACATTGACGCCGAGGGCCTGTCGGGCCGACTGGCTGACGGCGTACTTGCCCGTCGCGATGCTGTCCCGGTATTTCATCAACAGGCCTTCGCGGACCATGTCGCCGGTCTTCTGCTGGTTGGGGATGACCACGTCGGTGTCCCAGGTCGCCAGGCCGGCGTTCTTCTGGGCGAGCAGTTTTTCCAGCATCTTCTGCGAGCCGGCGTCGTCGGGGCCGGTGCCGACGACGCTGACCTTCACGCCGGGATTCTGTTTTTCGAACAACGGGCCGAGATAGTCGGTCACGTAATCGACCATGTTCTGCGAGCCGCCGCTGATCACGTTGAGCGTGACCTGCGCCTGCGCGGCGCCGGTCATGCCGCCGAAAGCCAGGGCCGCGGAAATGGTCAGCATGCGATGAAAGCGTTTCATGAGGTTCTCCTTCGAGTTGAGTGCTGCGAGTGAAGCGTTTATAGCGGGTGAGGCGGGGGTGGATGCGGATGCGCTCAGGACGGGCGTCGCCCTTCGCGGCTGCGGTCGCGCGCATAGACATGCAGTGCGGCGACGGGAATGTTGACGGTGGCCTCTTCTCCCGGATGCGCCGGATGAGGGTGGTCGATGAAGAAGGCGCCGCACGCGGTCTTGATCTCGCAGCGATAGCCGCCGCCGAGATAGCTGGCCTGGGCGATCGTTCCGGGGATCTGCAGGCAATTTTCCCGGGGGCTCCCGAGTGCGCCGAGGGCGGCCATTTCGCTGCGGAAGTGCACCTGTACCGGTCCGGCCGGAACAGACAGAGAGCCCTCGCCAGCGAACCGCACCGTTGCCTGGGGCGCAGCGGGAACGCGCAGGCAGAGTGTGCCGTCGCCGTGTTCGGCGGCAGCCTCACAGTCGATGATGTTCTCCGCCCCCATGAACGAGGCAACGTAGGGGGTCGCCGGCCGCTGGTAGACCTCCTCCGGCGAACCGATCTGGGCGATCTTTCCCTGGTCGAGGATGACCACCCGATCGGCCATGACCATGGCCTCTTCCCGATCGTGAGTGACCAGGATCGCGGTTACACCGAGCTGGCGCTGGATCGAGCGGATTTCATGGCGCATCTGCAGGCGGATGCGCGCGTCCAGGTTCGACAGGGGTTCGTCGAGCAGGAGGATTTCCGGCTCCACGGCGAGCGCCCGCCCGAGTGCGACGCGCTGACGCTGGCCGCCGGAAAGCTCGTTCACCGAGCGCTCACCGAAGCCGTCAAGGCCGAGCATGGTCAGCATTTCCGTGACGCGGCGCCTGATCTCGTCGCGCGGCACGCGGCGCAGCTTCAGCCCGTAGCCGATGTTTTGCGCCACGCTCATGTGCGACCACAGGGCGTAGGACTGGAAGACCATCGCCATGCCGCGACGCTCCGGCGGTTCGTTCTGGATGTCGCGTCCATTGACGGTGATCGATCCACCGCAGGCCGGGGTGAAGCCCGAAAGGGTGCGCAGCAGCGTGGTTTTTCCGCAGCCCGAGGCGCCCAGCAGGGCGACGAAACTTCCCGGCGTGATCGCCAGGTCGATCCCCTTGAGGACCTCGTTGCTGCCGTACGCTACGCGCAAACCGCGCAAGGAAATGATTGGTTCTGCCTGCATTGCTTCCCCCAGATTTCTGCATCGGCCGGTTATCTCGACATGGCCGGGCCGTTTTCATCCGTGAATTGCACACCTGTCCAAGTGGCACAGCTTGGCAGGCAATGATTGCAAAAAGGTTACAAGACGCTGAGTTCCCTTCCCGTTTTCAATGCGTTCCCGGCCGTCTGGTCCGGGGTGAGTTTGTTGTTATTATTTAGAAATAATGAGTTATAGCCAATTTCTGGCGTTTTTCAAGTGCTTCGACAACTTCGTTTCCACGTCTCTCAACATTCGTCGGCGAATGGTTTGAAAAGACTTCGATAGCACGTATCATGATAGAAATGGATGCACAGCTGTGCAAACTATAAGATCGCGGTCGTTTCAGAAAAGTTCCAGACGGATACCTCCATGCCAAAACACGAAGAAAACGCAACCGGTTGGGCCACGGCGGCCGATGTCGCGGCCCGCGCCGGCGTGTCCCGTTCCGCCGTCTCGCGGACCTTCACGCCCGGGGCGAGTGTCTCGCCGGCCACGCGCGAGCGCGTCCTGAAGGCGGCCGAGGAACTCGGCTATCAGGTCAACCGCCTGGCGAGCAGTGTCATCCGGAAGCAGAGCACGCTGGTCGGCGTCGTCGTCCCGGGGATGCACAACGAATTCGTCGTGCAGTTGCTCGGCCCGCTCGTGCGGCATCTGGCGCGTTACTCGCTGGCGCCGCTGCTGATGGATGTGCGCGATCCGGAGCAGATGGAGAGCAGTCTGCGCTACCTGCTGCAGTACCGGGTGGCCGGCGTGATCTTCACTTCGGGGTCGCCGCCCATCGAACTGGCCCGCGAGTATCTGCGCCTGCAGGTCCCGGTGGCGATGATCAACCGCGATCCGAGTCTGGAGAACGTCGATGTCGTCAGCAGTGACAACCATCTCGGCGGCGCGCTGGCCGCGCGTTGCCTGATCGGCACCGGCGCACGCCGGCTGGCCTACGTGAATCTGCCGAGCGGCACCTATTCAGGCGTGGCGCGTGCGGCCGGGTTCAGCGAGGCGGCGGCGCTGTCCGGCGAGGCGGCGATCAGCGTCGAGTTGCTGCAGGGGAAGCTGGCCGGCTACGAGGGCGGTGCGGTCGTCGCCGCGCAATTGCTCGACCGTCCGCCCGCGTTGAGGCCCGAAGGCGTTTTCTGTGCCAACGACAGCCTGGCCTTCGGGTTCATGGACGCCGCGCGTCATACCTTCGGCCTGCGCATTCCCGAAGACATCGTCGTCGTCGGCTTCGACGACGTGGCGATGGCCGCTGCCGCGTCGTTCCGGTTAACCACGCTCCGTCAGGACGTCGAGGGGCTGGCCGCCGAGACGGTGGACCGGCTGGTCGAGCGCATGGCCGATCCCGCGCGTCCGGCGCGTGCGCAAACCCTCCCGGTGCAACTGATCGTCCGCGACACGACGGCGCGTTGATTCTCGCCGGGCCGACGAGGCCTGGCGGGTTGTTTTGTCCTTTCTTGACGTTCCTGTTGCAAACCCATTTGAACGCGCCTAGACTGCACACGTGTGCATGGCTGACGAATACCTGCCGTTTGCGCACCCCATCCTCCGGACGTCCGCTCCGGAGCACTACGAAGGAGACTGACAGATGTCGCAGGATCCCCTGGTTTCACCCACTGCTCCAGTCGATTCACGGTATTTTCTGGCCCAGGCGATCGCCCGCCACGCCGGGATGATGGCCCTGGAGC
>JAFGCA010000038.1 GCA_016932895.1 Sedimentisphaerales bacterium
CAAGGCCGTGGATGTCAATCCGATCTGGCGGCGTCGGCACGGCACGAAGTTCAACGGTGTTTCCTATATCACGCAAGTGGGTGCCGCGGCGGTCTACTCGCCCGCGGGCAGAAAGCAGATCCAGGAGACGATCGATCTCTACATGGCGAACGCGTCCCTGATCCGCGAGAAGCTTGCGAAGCTTGGCTACCAGGTCTACGGGGGCGTCAATGCCCCGTACCTGTGGGTGCGGACGCCGGCGGGCGTGGGCTCCTGGCAGTTCTTCGACCGGCTGCTCAACGAGATGCACGTCGTGTGCACGCCGGGGGCTGGGTTCGGGCCGGCGGGCGAAGGCTACGTGCGTCTGACGGCCTTCGGCCTGCCCGAGAACGTCAAAGAGGCATTGGAGAGACTGGAGAAGTTCGATGTGTGATGTTTGATTGTTGATTTGAAGAGGCTCTTGGGCCGCGATCCTCAAATCGCAAATCAAAAATCACAAATCAAAAACCAAGCATGCGGGTAACGGCTTACATCGGATTGGGCAGCAACCTGGGGGACCGGGAACGGTCGATCCGGGACGCGCTGCAGTTGCTGGGCGGCAACGGGACCGTGGAGGTGGCTCGCGTCAGCGACATCAGGGAGACGCTGCCGCTGGGACAGGCGGCTCAGCCGAAGTATCTCAACGGGGTCGCGGAAGTCCGGACGACGTTGAAGCCTGTGGAACTGCTGCGGAAACTCAAAGCGACCGAGGCCGCCCTTGGCCGCCAGCCCGACAGCTCCTGGCAACCCCGGCCGATCGACCTGGATCTCCTGCTGTTCAACGATGAAATCATCACCACCTCGGGACTGGCCGTGCCGCACCCGGAGATGCATCTGCGGTCGTTCGTCCTCGATGGGCTCTGCCAGCTCGCGCCCGAGCTGATCCATCCGGTGCTCAAGGTGCCCGTGAGCGAACTGTCGCGCCGCCTGGGCGGGGGCGATTTCTTCCTCGATTCGCACAAGCCGCAGGTGATCAATGTCGCCGGCGTGATCGGCGTGGGCAAGACCACCCTGGCCAGGAAACTCGCAGAGGCGCTGCCCGCCGAGGTCTTGTTCGAGCCCTACGACACCAACCCCTTCCTCCCGCAGGTCTATGCCGGCAAGACGGAACTCGCACTCGACTCCCAGCTCTATTTCCTGGTGAACCGGGCCCGGCAGTTGGACCCGGACGCGCTGCCTCGGGACCGGGTCTTCGTGACGGACTACGTCTTCCAGAAGGAGCTGATCTACGCGAGGCGGCTTCTCGATGCGCACCAGTTGCCGCTCTACGAGAGCATCTACCCGCCGTTGGCTGCGAAGGCGGCGACGCCGGTGCTCGTGATCTACCTGTGCGATTCGCCCGCCAACTGCTTGCAGCGGATTCACAGCCGCAACCGGCCCTACGAGCAGCGGATGACGCTCGAATTCCTCGAAGCACTCGATGAGGACTACCGGCGGCTGTTTGCACAGTGGAAGGCATCTCCGGTGATTCGCATTCCTGCCTCGCGATTGACGGGCTACTCGGAGGAGGTGGTGAGCCACGTGGTATGCCAGGTCAAGGCGTATATCGCGGCGCAGGTGAAATCCGCGGCATAGGGAACGATATCCGGAGTGTGAAATGCAGATTGCGACGACCATATCGCAGATCCGGGAGTATGTGGCCCAGGCCCGTGCGGCGGGAAAGTCGGTGGGTTTCGTGCCTACGATGGGCGCGTTGCACGTCGGCCACGCGTCGCTGATCGTTGCGGCTGCGAAACGCTGCGACTACGTGGTCGTCAGCATCTTCGTGAATCCGACCCAGTTCGGTCCCGGCGAGGACTTCGAGAGATACCCCCGGCCGTTCGAGAAGGATGTCCAACTCTGCGAGGAACACGGCGCCCATGCGATCTTCGCGCCAAGCGCCGCCGAGATGTACCCGCAGGAGAATCTGACCTGGGTCACGGTGGAGAAGCTGACGGAGCCCTTGTGCGGGCGCTCCCGGCCGGGGCACTTTCGCGGCGTAACCACCGTCTGCGCGAAGCTCTTCAACATCGTCGGCGCCGATCGCGCCTTCTTCGGCCAGAAGGATGCCCAGCAGGCGACGGTGATCCGGCGCATGGTGGCGGACCTGAACATGCCCCTGGAGATCGTCGTCTGCCCGACGGTACGCGAACCCGACGGACTGGCGGTCAGTAGTAGGAATCAGTACCTCAGCCCGCAGGAGAGGAAGGACGCGACGGTGATTTTCCGGGCCCTCAGCCGCTGTGTCGAGCTGATGGACGCCGGCCAGCGGGAGGTGGCGCGAATCGTCGAGGCAATGCACGAAGTGCTCCGGCAGGTGCCGGCCTTGCGGGTCGAGTATGTCAGTATCACGGACGCGGAAAGCCTCCAAGAGCTCGACTGCGTCCAGGGCAAGGTCCTTGTGGCGATTGCCGGCTGGCTCGGCTCGACCCGGCTGATCGACAACATCAGGGTGGACACGACCGGCCGGTAGGGTATAATGGCGCGAAAACCGAAATGCGAGGGGCGTTACACGCAACGTAAACTATGCTGATTAAAGTACTTAAGAGCAAGCTCCATCGGGCGCGGGTTACGGAGGCCAGGCTCCACTATCCCGGCAGTATCGAGATCGACGAGAACCTCATGTGGGCCGCGGGGATTGTTCCGTATGAAGCAGTCACCGTGGCCGACCTGAACAACGGCAACCGGCTGGAGACCTACGCGGTCCCCGGCGAGCCGGGCTCCGGCAGAGTCGTGATCCTCGGGGCGGCGGCCCAACTAGTCAAGCCGAAGGATATTGTCATCATCTTCAGCTTTGCCTTGTGCACGCCCGAGGAGGTCGGCGATCTGGTCCCCAAGGTCGTGGTCTTGGACGAGAACAACAGGATTGTGAAGCCGCAGTGAGTGGATGCATCCCGAGCTTTTCGAAATCCCTATCATTCATCTGACGGTCAAGAGCTACGGCTTCATGATGGTCGTCGGGTTCCTGGCAGCGGTGGCGGTCATCCGCTATCTGAGCCGCCACTTCACGCGAGACCCGCAGCACATCACCAATGCGGCCTTGTACGCGCTGATCGCCGGCGTGGCGGGGGCCCGGGTCTTCTTCGTCATCCACTATTTCGACCAGTTCCGCGACGGCCCGTGGCACCATGTGTTCGCTATCTGGAACGGCGGACTCGAGCTGATCGGCGGCGTCCTGCTGGCGATTGCCGCGATCCTGTTCTACATCTGGTACCACAAGCTCCCGATGCGCCACTACCTGGA
>JAFGCA010000315.1 GCA_016932895.1 Sedimentisphaerales bacterium
GACTGGATGGACAGGGTCTTCGGCGTGCTCGATTTCTGCTATCCGACAGTCTGGATGCCTCCTGCGGTGTTGGATTCGGCGTTGGTGCGTACGGACCTGCTGCGGGCCGCCGGCGCCCAGCGGGTGGTTGCCGTCAATTTCGGCGTGGGGCAAAACCCGCGCAAACGTGTGAGCCTGGAGTTCGAGAAGCGTCTCCTGCGAGCGTTGGCGGCCATGCCCAATACCGTGGTCATTCTGGATCGTGGGTTCGGTCCCGACGAAGTCGGCCGGTCGATGCAGCTTGTCACGGACATTCGCAGTTGCGGCCTGCCCAGCCTGGAGACCCAGTTCGGCGGCGCCAATTTCCCGGCCATTCCTCATGGCGTCATCGCCGTCGAGTGCAGCATTGGCGAGATGGCGGCCTTGATCGCCCACAGCGACGAGTACATCGGCTATGACTCCGCCTGCCAGCACCTCGCCGCGGCGACGAGGACACCGACGTTGACGATCTTCGCGGGAAGCAACAACATGAACTTCGTGCGACGCTGGAGCGCCTGCGGCGACACCGAGTGCAAGATCGTCCATGTCAACACCCTGACCGATCCGCGGCACGTCGATATCGACGAGATCATCTCGCGCATCACCCAGGACCGGACCGATCATGCGCTGAGGAACCCCCAGCAGAGGATTCACGAGATTCGCAAGGTGCAACGCCAATCCAAACCGGCCCGGGAAAACGTGAAGGAGTAGATGCCGAGCCGGTCACACGGGCCGCAGCACAATACGACCACGATGAGAGTATTCTTCATATATCCGTCGGCCGAATCGCAATTGGGGTTCAACTATGGCGTCGCGCACATGGCCGCCATCCTCAAGAGGGCCGGACACGAGGTCGCCTTCTGGCAGTTGTGCCAAGACATCGAGCCGCTGCCGACCGAAACGCAGTTCGTCGAGCGCATCACGCGCGAGCAGCCCGACATCCTGGCCTTCTCCGTCGTGACCAATCAATGGGCCTATACCCAGAGACTCGCCCAATGGGCCAGGCCGCGCTTTGCGATTCCGTTTGTCATCGGCGGCGTTCATGCCCTGGTCAGTGTCGAGGAGGTTCTGCGGACCGGGTTGTTCGACTACGCCTTTCGCGGCGAGTGCGAGAACGCCTTCTTGGAATTCGTCGACAGAATGAAACGCGGCGAGAGCGTCAAGACGGTGCCGAATCTCGCTTACGCAGAGGGCAGTCTGAAGTGTGAAGTGTCAAGTGTGAAGACTTCAGACTTGAAACTTGAAACTCCAAACCCCCAGACCTGTGCTCTCCGAATCAATCCCGTCGGTCCCCTGCCCGAATTGACGAGCCTGCCGCTGAAGGACTACGAGTGCATGGACTTTCAGCGGATGATCGACGCCAAGGGCGGCTGGGTCGGCCTGATGGCGTCGCGTGGGTGCCCGTTCTCCTGCACGTACTGCTTCAACCACGTCATGGTCGAGGCCTACAAGCAGGACCTGCAGTGCAGCTTCAAGGGTCTCAACTACATCCGTCGCTTCACGGTCGAGCAGATCATCGACGAGATCCGGTACCTGCTGAAGCATTACCGCAATATTCGCACGTTCATCTTCGACGATGACCTCTTCACGTTCGACAAGGCCTACGTCAAGGAATTCTGCCGGGCCTATCGCAAAGTCACGGACCTTCCGTTCGTGGTCAACGCGCACGTCGGGTTCTTCGACGACGAATGCGCCGCCGACCTGGCGGGCGCCGGGTGCCGGATCGTCAAGTTCGGGGTGGAATCGGGCAGCGAGACCGTGCGGCGGACCATCTTAAACCGGCACATGAGCAACGAGAGCATCGTCGAGGCGATCGCGGCGGTCGCTCGCCACGGGATGCACAGCTCGGTGTTCATCATCATCGGCTTTCCTCACGAAGGACGAGAGGACGTGTTCGACACGATCCGGCTGCTGGGCCAGGCCAAACCAGGACGGTTCCGTTGGACGTATTTCTTCCCCTTCCCCGGCACGAAGTCGCATCAGATCAGCGTCGAGGGCGGCTTCATCGACTTCGACAAGATGCAACGGCTTCAGAACTTCACGGACCAGTCGTGCCTGGAATTCGGCACCGAGCACAACTTCCTGCTGAAGAAGATCGGCCGGATCATGCCGTGGTTCGTCAATGCCTACTCGGACCTGCCGGCGGCGCCGTTCTACCGGGACAAGGTCGAGGGACTGTTGGCAATGGATGAGGCCGAGTGGGAACGAGCCGCGCCCGGCCTGCTCGAAAAAGACAAAGCCTATTCGCAGCGGCACGCCCAAGAAGGTCTGTCGCACTACGCCGTCAAGTACAATCGGTTCATGGGCGTGATCTCGGACTACTTCCTGAAGGAGGCGTAGCCCGGGACGCATCCCGATTCGGCAGGCGAGAAGAACTGCACCATGCACAAAACCCTGGCATTTTGCTTGTTCAAGTACTTCCCGCACGGCGGCCTCCAGCGTGACATGCTGCGCATCGCTCTGGCGTGCCAGGCGCGGGGCTACACCATCGAAGTCTACACCACGGCCTGGGAAGGCGACACACCGACCGGTCTGACGTTGCACGTGCAGCGCCCGGCCGCACTGACGAATCATGGGCGCATGCGACGGTATCACGCGTGGGTGGCTGGACAACTCGCCAAACATCCAGCGGCGTGCGTAGTCGGCTTCAACAAGATGCCCGGCCTGGACGTGTACTATGCCGCCGACGGCTGCTTTCAGGCCAAAGCCCTCCAGGAGCACGGCCGGCTCTATCGACTCGGCCCGCGCTACCGCCAATACCTCGCCTTTGAGCAAGCCGTCTTCGCCCTCGAGTCCAAAACGCACATCCTGATGCTCTCGCAAATTCAGCAGTCCCTATACGTGCAGTATTATAGGACGCCTCCCGAGCGCATCGCCTTTCTGCCTCCCAACGTGGCGCGGGACCGCAGCGCCGGTCCTGACGCTCCCGAGATCCGCCAGGCCTTTCGCACCGAGTCGGGCTTGCGGCAAGAGGATCGCCTCGTGCTGCAATTGGGCTCGGGTTTTCGCACCAAGGGTCTGGACCGCTCGATTCGCGCCCTGGCCTGCCTGCCAGACGCTCTGCGGACGAAAACGCAGCTCTACGTGGTCGGCGACGACCGCAAGCAACCGTACGTGCGGTTGGCCCGACAGCTCGGCGTTGCCGACCGCGTGACGTTCCTGGGCCCCAGGGACGATGTCCCTCGCCTCCTGCTCGGCGCCGACCTGCTCGTCCATCCGGCCTATCACGAGAACACCGGCACCGTCCTTCTCGAAGCCCTGGCGGCCGGACTGCCGGTCATCGCCAGCGGCGTGTGCGGCTACGCCCACTACGTCGAGCAGGCCCGCGCCGGATGGGTCATCCCGCCTCCTTTCGACCAGGCGCTTTTCAATCGCACCCTCAGTGAAGCCCTCGAACGCGGCGACCTGAGCGATTTCGGCCGTCGCGGCGCGGACTTCGCCCGCCGGGAAGACCTGTATGGCATGGTTCAGGCCGCGGTCGAAGTCATCGAGCGGGTAGCACAACAGGCAACAACCTGATATGATGTGCGGCGTCAATGTTGTCTGCCCGATGAAGGAGCACGCAGAACGCCCTTTGTGTTGCCCATGGAAGAACTGTCTCTATCCAATGAGTTCGGCCGCTTATGGCACGGAAAAGACCCGTTCGCTGAGGTCGAGCGGCTGGCCGGCGAGGTCTTTCGCCATGTCAAGGCGCGCAAGACCATCCGGTTCAGCGCCAACGGCAGGACGTACTTCGCCAAGATTCACTACGGCATCGGCTGGCTCGAAATCCTCAAGGACCTGCTGCAACTCAAGCTGCCGGTCCTGGGCGCCGCGCAC
>JAFGCA010000316.1 GCA_016932895.1 Sedimentisphaerales bacterium
GCCGAAGGCCAGCATGTCTTGAACGTGGAAGTGGCCGACCGCGCGGGCAACGTGGGCAAGGGGACGTCGGTCTTCACCGTCGACCTGACGCCGCCGGTCATTTCTTCCCTATCGCCTGCGGCCGAGAGCTACACCAAGAGCGGCCGGCCGGCGGTGGGCGCGAGCTATTCCGACGCCACAAGCGGCGTTGCGGCCAACTCGGTGCGGCTGTGGCTCGACGGGGCGGACGTCAGCGCGATGACAACCATCATGCCCGGCTCGGCGGTCTACATGCCCGAGGCGCCGCTGGCGGAGGGCGCACATACCGCCAAGCTCGCCGCAGGCGACCTGGCTGGCAACCAAACGTCCGTCGAGTGGATCTTCTACGTAGACACCGTGCCGCCAACAGTGAGCGAGCTGTCTCCGGCGGAGGGCAGTGCTACCAACAACCCCCGACCTGCAGTCACCGGGCGGGCCAGCGACCTCGGGTCCAGCTTAGCTGCGGTCCAGGTGCTGTTGGACGGAACTCCGCTCTTCGCCACCCTGGCGGACGGGGCCTTCAGCGCCGCGCCCGAAGTTGACCTCTCCGAGGGCCAGCACTCATATAAGGTAATAGCCGCGGATGCGGCAGGGAATGTTGCCGAGGCAACCGTTGGCTTCCTGATCGACTATACCCCGCCGCCGGCCCCCGTCGTCGGCACGCTCACAGCTACCGAGGACCGGGTAACCATCCACGGCGACACCGAGCCGGAAGTGGTGGAGGTGCTGGCCACTGCCGAGGGCGCAACCGTCGAGCGAGCTGTCATCGAGAGCTACACGGTGGTCTTCGTGCGCCTGCCCGGTGGGCCGGACCAGTTCAGCTACACGCTCAGGTTCAAAGACCGCGCGGGGAACATCGGACCGGCATTGACCGGAACGGCGAGCTTCCAGCCGACCGTGCCGGCCCCGGAGATCTCCGGGTTTGCGGTCCGCCAGGGTTACTACACCGAGTTCCACCCCCAGGACGGCTACTTCACCAACCGCCGGGAGGTGCAGCTTATCGGCACGGTCACCGGCGGCATCCGGCCGTTCGACGTGTTCGTCACCGTCAGGGGCCTGAGCAGCGGCGAGGAAGCCTACGCCAGCCAGAAGCTTGCGGCCGGCTCGGTCGATCAGATCAGCTTGATGGTGCCGCTCTTCGAGGAGGCCAACGAGGTTTCCGTCCGCGCGGTGAGCGCCGACGGTCAGGAAGCAAGCGCCGGGCCCCTCAAGATCACGAGTGACCGCTCCCTGCCCGAACTGCTGCTTACCTCGCCGGCCAAGATGACTTCCGGTCCTTTGGGCCGCCTGTATCTCGGCTTCAAGGACATCGCCGATAGAAACGTCTTCGACATCCGGACGTTCGGCATGAAGGTCAAGGCGACGGATGCCGCCGCGCTTCCCCATCCGCTCAGCGCAACCGTCACGTGCGGGATGGTTTCTCAGACCTACGCGGTCTCGCCGGCGGAGGACGGCAGCTACCTCCTCGATCTGCCGGGCGGGTTCCTGGCCGGTCTGGCCGACGGGGAGTATGGCCTGCAGATCGTCGTCCGTGACCGGTGCGGCAATTCCCGGACGCTTGGCTACCCCATCACTCGCGACACCACGGCGCCCCTCGTCTATGGCTTCGACCCGCTGTACTGGGGCCTGGAGGGCACAACGTTCTACACGGAGCAAACCAAGCTGAGGCTCGTCGGCGCGGATTCAGATGCCATCCGGGTGGAGCATGGAAGTCCCCTGGTCCGCGCGTGGCTCAACGGCCCCTGGATGTTCGACTACCCTGTGACGCTCGACGATTCCAGCAACCAGACGGTCTTGTCGTTCACCACCGAAGACTTCGCCGGCAACGTGGGCGCGCCGAACCTCACCGCCCATCTCTGGCCCCGCCAGATGGAGATCCACTATTATCCATGGGGCGGCAGCGATCAGTGGGGCCGGCCGGTCCCGCCGGACTTCACGATGATGGCGTCGCCGTACTTCGACCCTTCGGCCTCCCCGCACTTCTCCTACCCGCAGACGCTCTGGGCCAGCGGGCGAGTGGCCTGGACGCTCAAGATATTCCAGCCGGACCCCAACGACCCCTATCAGTCCGTGAAGATCTACGAGTCGAACCAGGAAAGCGACTTCATGGCCGCGGGCCGCCTCTACCCGTGTGCCTACGCTCCGCACGGCGACGTCGGGCAGATCGACCTCAACGCCCTGAGCCTGGAATGGCGGCCGTGGATCGATTGGACGTGGACCCAGCCTCCGCCCTACGGCCCTGGGCTCGTCGCGCCCTGGGACTGGCTCCATGTGGTGGGCGCCGAGGTGACGAGCACCGCACCGGCGACGGTGCCGGTGGTTCCTGACTGGACCGGCGAGTGGTACGGCCGGCCGTTGCCGGATACCCGCTACCTGGACTTCACGGTTCAGCCGGCGAACCTGTGGTACTCCGCCCTCGACGACTGGCTGATGCAGACAGACTCGTATTACGGCCCCGGCTCTTGGGAGAAGTACGCCTGCTTCGGGCCCTTCGCCGGCCAGACCAAGGGCTTCTGGTATCAGGATCCTTGGTCGGGCTACGGGTACTGGCAGCGGCCCGGGTGGTTCTACTTCGAGGACGACGTCAACTTCGATCCCGAGCACATCTGGGGATTCCAGGGTGGGTCTTTCATGGCCAGGTGGATTCCCCACAAGCCGCCGGAGCAAGGCAACGGCTGGGGCTGGTCCTCTGGCGGCGCCGGGCTCCACCCTGCGCGCATGGGGCTCTTCCAGCCTTACTACTACGGCTGGCCTCCATACCCCTACCCCTACTACTACCCGTACTATCCTTATTATTGGGTGGCGGTCCCCGCCGTCGAGGACTACCGCAAGGTGAACGTCGTCCAAGTGGGCGAAGGCGGCAGCGGCTATGTGCTCGCCGCCGGCCAGAAGGCAACCGTCAGGATTCTCGGCGGCGGATTCTCCGGAACGCCGACCGTTACCCTTGGGGCCGGCGTCCAGGTGCTGGCCACGCGGCTGGTCGAGCACGACCCCTTCAACAAGGACATCGTCAAAACCATCGAGGCGGACGTCCTCGTGGCCGACGACGCCGCGCTGGGGTTCCGCGATGCGACCATCAATTGCGGAGCGGTGAGCAACGCTGTCGTCAAGCAAGCCACCAAGATTGAAAGCGGCGCGATCTCTCCAGACAAGGCGATGTTGGAGGTCAGGGAACGCGTAACGTTGGAGCACACGTACTGCTACAGCAGCGGAAGCGGCGTTCGGTGGTTGGTAGAGCAACCGTCGATTGCCAAGGTAACCGCCGGTTTCCGGCGGGAAGCCTATGTTCTGGTGCGTTGCGAGCCGTTTGACCCTGACGCGTACTATGCGGCCATTGAAGTTGAAGGCGTGGCCGTCGGGGTAACGCAAGCCCAAGGGGGGATCGCGGCGGCGACAGTCCAGGTTATCGAGCTGGACATCTACGATGGCAAGGGCGAGAGCCGAACCTCGCTGAACCTCTTCGGTCAATACGAAACCTCTGTACTTCCTTTCCAACCGCGACCGGAGATCCAGGTGCCCGAGACAATCGAGGTGGCACGCCAGGCAACATCGGTGACGGTGTCCGGGAAGGCCCTGGACAATACCTCGACGGACAACAGCGTGGTCGCCCTGACAGTCAACGGTCAACAGGTTGCCGTGGCTCAGGATGGCACCTTCTCGACCCAGATGGCTCTGGATTCCTTTGCAGAAAAGGTGGAGCTAAAGGCCACGAACTATTACAGCATTTCAACGTCCGCCACTATTGTGCTGAACCGCGGCTCCCAACGGCTCGGCGGCGGTTACTTTGCCGCCACCTTTGTGAAAAGCCAGGGCGCATACATAGCCTCCGCATACCCCGAATCGGCAGCTCGCAACCGGGGACTGGTCGTTGAGAACGATTCTCAGTTCGCGCTGCTTCTCTTCCCCGATCTGCTCGCCGGGAGCTTCATGAGCATTCCGCAAGGCGCGCAGATTGTCAGTGCCACTCTGGAGCTATGCCTCAAGGAAGCCGGAACCGGGGAGGAGACAACCCTTCGTATCGAAAGGCTGGTCGATCCCCAAGGAACCGGCCAGTGGAAGTTCCCGGAGAATCCAACCGGCGAACAGGGCGGCGATGAATTCACACCTCAAGTCGGAGTTTCCTGGACCTACAAGGATTCCAAGGCGGAACCGAAGATTGCGTGGGCGAACCCAGGCGGCGACGTGGCGGAGAATGGTTCGGCCGAGGCGTCAGCCGAGACTACACTTGGTGCCGTCTGGCGCATTGATGCGACGGACCACGTAAAAAGCTGGCAGAGCGGCGCGCCGAACCTGGGCTGGCGAATTCGCACGATGGGGGAGAAGATTACCTTGCACAGCAACGACAGCGCTACTGCGGATCTCCGCCCGCAGTTGACCGTAGTTTATACCTTCGGCGAATAGAGGGAGGAACGCCAATGCATCGCAACGGACTCGGACTCGCGTTCCTGGGGCTTCTGTTCGCTTCGACGGCCTGGCCAGCGACCCCCCCACCACCAGAGTCAAAGGTGCCTCCCGAGCAGCGTTTCCGGGCGCAGCTACAGGTGGGGGAGGTATTGGCTTCCGCATCTTTGGATGCGGAGTTACACAAGACGGACCTGGCTACGCTGAGAGCAACGCCAGACCTCAACAAGATCAACGATCCGCGGAAGCGAGGGTTCAAGCTCGTGCAGGACCAGAATGACAAGCGCCTTTACCTCGGGCACTGGTTTGTGTTCGCCCGAGTGGTGGGAGAGCCGCGCGAATTGGCTGGCGACACCAAGGAGTATGACTTGGTTCAGGATGCATACTATGTGCTGAAGGTTACCGTGCCTGGAAAGAACGAGCCCGTCTGCAAGGTTTACGCCTCTCCGGAAGTCCCCATCTTTCTGGAAGGCCCGGAGAAGGTGCAAATATATGACACGGCCGAATTCAAGATCCGACTGAGCGACAAGTTCTTTCATTATTGGACCATGATCATCAAAGGAAATGAAGAGCGGAACGATGTCACGGGCAAGGGGGGACGCAACATAGACGACCTTCACGATGCATACGATGCAGATGCTGACAGCAACAGGATAGTCGTCGACCTGCAGTTCCAACGTCAGGGAGAAGCGGCTTGGCACAAAGTGCCAGCGTTTGCTATGAAGGAAACCTTTGATGGCAACTGGGAGTTCCGGGCCAGGCCAGCCTTCAACAAAGCTGGCAATTATGACGTTCGCGTTCTCGTGGAAGTTCAACACACTGGTGTTTGCGGGGAATATTGCCCCCTACGCGCACCGCAGGACAACGAAGCCAAATGGCCTGGGGTAGCCACCCTACAACTGCCTAATAATACATGGTTGCACAAGTTCACAGACGCAGACTACGCGGCGACGGACAAGGACAAGAAACTCTGGGCCATCGCGGCAAGCGGGAAAGTGGAGGTTAGGTCGGACCAGAATGCGCGAGGAAGGCTATTCAGACCGGACGGCGAGAAGTTCTTCTTCGTTGAGAAGCCGGATGCACCCGGAAGAGACGTGTTCTTCGGCATAGGCCTTTCACGGCCTTGGATCGTAGATCAGACTCGAACGGTGGGCCAAAAGCCGCGGTTGGACCCATACTACTTCGGGAACGAACATGTTGACTACACTGCAGCGTACTTGGACCCAGCACGAGTTCACGGGGCAAACATGACCGCTCTGTGGATGTGCAATTGGTCGACTCTACCGGTACACAGGAAGGCGGGAGAGTATTGGCCGACTAAACCATGGGCATGCCCAGATGCACCAAGAATGTTCAGCGCTGTCCCTAGCATGTGGCTGGAGGCAGCGCATCATTACGCGCCTGCGTCTTATGACCAAGGTCGATGCGCAGTCATGGATGCGTATGTCGGACAAGCAGAATCCCGCGGAATCAGGTACCTCCTCACACTTTTCTCACATGACGCCCTCAGGCTAAAAGCGGGGGGCTATTGGCCCGGCGGCTTCTATGACGCGATAGATCCTGACCGTAGTCTAGAGTTTGGGACCGCAGCAACGGGGTTCTCTGCGTTGGGAGAAGGAAAGCCGGAGAATTTTTTCAAGTGCGCTACCCAAGCTCCCGAGAGCAAGTTCTGGCTTTACGAGAAGAACTACTACCGGTACCTGTTCGCAAGGTGGGGTTCAAGCAGATCCGTTGGAGTAATAGAGCCTTTGGCGGAATGGGAAGGAGCATATTGGCTAAGAGATGACCCGGCGAATTTCAGACCCATTGTGCTTGCTTGGGGGGCTGCCGTGCGCACACATTGGCGGCACCTGGAGACCGAAGCCGGTTATAGCCACACGCCATTTACGATATCTACCTTTCAGGTAACTGATGCCTGCCTCAACCGCATGATCGACAATCTTGACTGTCTCAATGCCCATGGTTACTACCAAGGGGAAGTCCTTGGTAGCCCTGACGAAACTCGGGATCGTAAAGTGAACTGTTGGTCTGTAGAGTCGAAGCGCACCGATTGGGAGATGGCCAACTGGCACTGGCGTTTCTTGGCTCAACGTTACCGTGCCTTTGCGCGTAAAGCGGCCGAAAAGGGGCAGCCTTGCGTCTTGGGCGAAACCGCGATGTCGGAAAGGCCCAATTATGGCCAGCCGTGGTATCACACGGGATGGGACGGCCTGGCCGCTGACAAGAAGTATCTCGGGAAATGGTATCCAACCTATTACCACAGGGTGATGTGGATAGGGCTTGCGACCGGCCAAGCGATTCTTCCCCTTAAGTGGTGCGATGGTAAAGTGCAAGGTGAGGCACGGGCGGTTGCCAGAGTCGGCTTCACCGGCAACGCTCCACCTGATGAAGAGGAATACCCGTTTGACTTGTTTGCGTGCCTAGGTCCAATCCGCAGATTCGTTGACTCTGCTGAAGAAACGCGCCCCAAAGGCAAGGTTCGCGATAGCATTCTCGCTAGGCTGTGCGTACTTGGAGGGCCCGAGCTAGCAGGGCAGGTTGAACCAGCCGCAGATCCTTGGGTAAGGATAAAGAGCAGGGCCTCGGGAAACGATATTGTCATTGACGACCCTGGCGACAATGCTCAGAACATGAAGGCCATAGTGGTTGGGTCAGGAGCGAGAACGGGGCAAGGCAAGTTTGATGCCTTCATCGGGTATGTCATCAGGCTGGATCGCGACAACCCATCAATTGGCCTGGACACATGGGTGGAGTTTTCAAACGCCGAGCCAGGAGGCAAGTGGGTCGGCAGATGGTATGACCCCGGCACGGGTGGACCTGTCGGAGATGAACTTGAGCTTAGTGATGCATCTGGCAAAGTCAGAGTTCCCCTGCCGGTCGACGTGAATAAGAAGGTCATCACCTGGGGTGGGCCCAAGCAACCGCTCAACCCAAAAGTAGGCTGGCATGCGGAAGGTGATTCGGATCTGATCGTGAAGGTGTTCAAGGTAAAGTGAACGGCGAAGGGAACTCGGTTGTGTCGGAGGGCGAACCTAGGCCACTGCCAAGGATGGAAAGTTCCCAGATGTCTTCTCGCAAGGGAACGGGCGTGCTTCCAAGAGGCGCTTGGGCTTTGATGTCGTCAGGGGGCAAGAGGGGAGGCTTGCGATGCATGTCGCAGTTAGGTGCCTGATTTGTGCTTGCTTGGTTTGGGCACTCGGGCCTCACGCATCTTCTGCGGCTGAAGATGGGCCAACCAACATGGATACAACAAAGAGATTGCTGGAAGCCGGAACGGCCGAAGAACTTGACAAGGTGTTTGTCCCGGTTGAATATTGTCAGGGGCCTCCGACGCGCACTGAAGCGCCTGACCCAGCCAAGTATGCGTGGCAAGCCGAGATACTGAAGAAACGACTTCAAGACGGTGACCCGGCTGTACGCGCCATAGCGCTAAGAGTGCTCTCGGCACTGGACTACAAGGCGGCACTCGGCTGGGCCAAAGCGCATTTGGGAGACAGCAGAGGGGAATTGCTACTCAGTTGTATTCATGCCCTCTTGGGTGTGCATAACTGGACACGGATTCCTGGAGGTGAGTTTGCTGGCCGGCGTTACCTTGTGCAAGATGTAGATGATGATGCAATAAGAGCGTTGATGCTGGTGCTTGAGAAGCAAGATACGCCTCTTGCGAACATCTCGTCCCACGGATTAAGGGTGCTGATCAAGGAATTGCATCCCTCTGCGGCACTTTCCGATAGAATTAGAGCTGCCATACGCCAGCGTACTCTGAGGGTACAAGAGACGGGGGAAAGGGGGGAGATGGAGCGGTCTGCGGCGGTTGCCCTTCTAGACCCATTGCAACGGGCAGATTGGGAGGCCCTTGTAAAGATCACAGACCCTGGGCAATCAGTCTATTTGCGAGCGTGCGCCCTTCGCCGGATGGGCGAAGCCCGGGGAGAGCTTGTTTCGGAGATCGGTAGGAAGTACTTGGGAGACCCAAGTGGAGAGGTGCGATCTGCCGCCTTTGGGCTAGTTACTTGGGAAGAACAATATCACTGGTACTTGGGCTACCTAGGTGCAAACGGAAGGCAAGGGGCACGCATAGTCGTTGAACACCTTGGGCGCGCCGGCGAACTTCAAGACATTCTTAAGAAGCCGGGTGCATATCGGTTCATCTCCGAGTTCACTCCTGAGCAGGTTTCCTGGCTGGAGGAGGCGGGGCTTAACAAAGCGCACGCCCAAACCTGGAAGAAGGTTCTGGAGGATAACAAGGGAGCAAGCGCGCCCGAATCGAAGGTGCCTCCAACCACGCCTCCTATGACCTCGCCAGCAAAGGAAGGCACCGGACCGGCGAAACCCGCAGCGGGGCGGACCAGAGAGACTTCTGACAAAAGTCTGCCATCATGGCTTGGCACCGGGGTTGTGGTGCTCCTCGCGTTGGCGATTACATGGGTAGTTGCACTAGTCATCGTGCGCGCGCGGAGGACGAAATTGAGTAGCATTTCGAGTCCATCGGTCAGTTCGGGCTTGGGGGCGCCGGAAACGACGAGAGGTGCCACGGCGGGCAAGCAGCCAGGTAGCAGCAGAGACGAATTACCGCCCGAGGCCAATCAGAAGTAACCCCGCCATGGCCTTGACGACCTTGCCCCGGACGTAGAGGTGCGGATCATCCCCGCGCGTGTTGACTCGGCGGACTGACCGGCGCGTCGACACCCCACGGCAGCTCGACCTCCGCAACCAGGCCAGTCTCGTTATCCATGAACGCCGCCACGGCAACGTACTCCGGCCCGCTCTGCACCCGGACGGTCTGGTACTCGCCCTGCCCCGCCGCATAGGCCACGGTCTGGTCGGGCAGGCCGGAAGTATCCACAGGCGAAGTCGGGCTGAACCAGAGGCCGAACCGGAACGCCCCCGGTTCGTACTCGGCGACCACGTTCCACTTGATGACGCTCTGGAAGGAGGCGATCTCCCGGCGCAGGTTCTGGATGGCCGGCAGGCCCTGGAGTGGCTCCCCGCCGCCCCCGACCTCGCCGGCGATAAGCGTGAGGACGTTACGGCCCCGGCACTCCTCCCAGTACCACTCGGCCGGCCGGACCTCGATCTCCCACACGCCGTCGGCCAGGGGCACATCGGCCAGTTGCTTCGGGTCGGCGTCGGCCGGGATGAAGCCGAGCCGGACGACCTCGCCGGTGCCGGCGTTCCTGGCGTATAGCGTCCAGCCGGGGGGCACCAGGGAGCCGTGCCGCGCCCGGACGATTCCCTCGACCCGGCCGAGGACGCCGAACCTGGCCGGCACGAGGCCGTCCGCGGGTTGGCGCACGTCGAACCGCCCGGGCAGGACGAGCCCCTGGCCGAACCGGGCCGAGAAACGCGCCCCTTGGCGTCCCTCGCGCGCCTGGCGGGCGC
>JAFGCA010000039.1 GCA_016932895.1 Sedimentisphaerales bacterium
GCCCTTGCTCCATGCGGAAACGTGGTCCGCGTCCATTTCGGCGAACTTCCATATCTTGCTCTTATTGGCAGCATGGCCGACTGCGCAGAGCGGACAATTTGATTTGCTATTGGCTTCGGCAGCTGAGGTCTGCTTTGCGTAAACGGACTTCTTGGTCGCTTCGTCGAACACCCGTACATTTAGGAGCTTCGAATCTTGAAGGCCGCCGAGAATGTATTCGAAGACCGCGCGATGGTTCGTGACATAGGGGTCGCCATAAAGTCGCTGGACCTCGGCAGAAACTTTGGCCGGATCATATGATTTCGAGTGGTATTGCTCGTAGAGCCGGCCCCACTCCACTCCCTTCATCTCCTTCTCAACATCCCTGAACACGCTCGACACCCAGTCGATTACGCTGTTGAAGTAGGCCTTTAGCTCATTGATGTTGTCTTCGAAGCGATGGCTGCTCATGTAGTCGCCAATCTTGCCTTTGCTCACCCAGTCCAGCGCCCGCTCCAGAAACTCCTGTCGGTTTGCGCTGCCCTTGACGTAGGCGCTCCATTTCTGGATGTTCGCGTTCTGACTGTTGCTGAACTCGGCCTTGGCAAGCGTCACGAACGGCCCGGAGTAGATGGCGTTCAAGAGCTCTTGGGGGTTGAGAGGCACACCTGCGATGTTGATAGTCTCAAACCATTGCTTGATCTCGGTCTCCGTGCCCTCGCACTCGTAGATCAGCAATTTCGAGTCCCGAATTTTCGCTTTCTGGTCGGCGGGCAGGCTGTCGAAGCTCTTCGGATTGCCGTTATCCATGATCGCGAACTTGTTCGTAACGAACCGTCCGATACTGGTGATGCGCTGCTGACCGTCCAGCACCTCGAACGTGTCCTCCGCGACTTTGTTGAAGTAGATCAGTCCGAGCGGATACCCCTTCAACAACGAGTGGATGACCGCTTGCTCCTTCTTGCCACCGCCATCCGCATAGATATAGTTCCGCTGGTACTCCGGCTGAATGGTGAGCTTGCCGCCCAGCCCGTAGAGCCCTTTGCCCTCCAATTGGTTGTACACAAACCCGTCGCAGATGTCGGCGACGTTGATGTCGGTTCTCAGCATGGTTTTCACTTTTTCTTCCCCTTTGCAGGCCGGGCACGGCGGCGGTGGCGAATGATGAGGCGTGCGTAAATTAGCTTATAGTCGTTACCAACTCGGACAACCCCTCGACGGTTAAGATCGCCAAAATTCGGTGCATCAGCCTCTGTATATTCCTTGGTCTTCACGCCGGAGTTGTTGTCACGGTCGGTGATTCCTAGAATCTCGAACTGGTCCGGATTGTACTTGTCGAGAAAGGTGATCGGAACGCCCATCGCACCGTCATAATCGCTTGGGATCGCGTCGGTGAACGGCACTTCGATCGCGTCGTAGTTGTCGTACCTGGCGTACGCCGCCTTGCCCTTGATTTCCTTGTGCTTGCTGAACCGCAGGTTGTCCTCCATAGACATGAGGGGCAGCTTCTCGTGGCGTCGCCCATTATCAAGGTTCGTCCACCAACGAACGCCTTTGACTCGAATGTATTTGATGCCGTTCTCGTCAACACGGTAACCCGCAGCCTTCAGCGGATAGTGGTCGGGAACGCGGAACTCGCGATCGCCACTGTGGATGGTGACGCCCATCCATAACTTGTCGTCCTTGATGAGCGGAAAGACCTCCTTGTAGGTGATCGCCTGAACGTTGCCGATGATCAGGAACTTCTTCCGGTGTTTCACGAGCAGGGCGACGTACTCGCGGAAGAGGGAGAAGGGCGGGTTGGTGACCACAATGTCCGCCTGCTTAAGCAACTCGACGCATTCAGCGCTGCGAAAATCGCCGCCTTCCGCGAGGCGTGTGCGGGTGTGTGGGGTCCCCTTCAGAAAGAGCTTCACGTCTTCGATGCCGCTTGCGCCGTCTCCGTCGAGATCCGTCACTTCATCAATCTCGATGGAGATCGCCTTGGGCTTTTGGCGCTTCCCATTGCCCTCGATATACTCATCGAAGGTGAGTTGTGCGCCGGCGATGGGGGAGCCATCGTAGCTGGTGGTGATGAGCTTCTTGAGGCCGAGCCTGTTGAAGTTGGCGGCGAAGTACTTGAAGAAGTTGCTCTCGAAGGGGTCATCGCAGTTGCAGTAGACGACCTTGCCGCGGAACGTGTCGGGGTCGAATTCGAGGTAGGCCTCAACCTCTTTCTGGATGTCGACATACTGGGTGTAGAACTCGTCTTGCTTTGCCGCCTTCGCGGCGCCCAGTTTTCGATTCATTGACTTGCTTTCCATGGTGCAATTGGCTTCCTTGACGTCATTTCGGGCTAACAAGCTATTATCTGCTTTTACTGGGGGGAATTAAAGGTGTCCGGTACTTTTTTGCGTACATCTCATTCTCCCTTCATGGCTGGCTGCTTCCCTGTCTACGACAGAAAACCGGCCCGGCCAGGAATCTGTTCTTCGCAGCTTTATCCGCGTTGCTTCATCTGGCGGTATTGTCACCGGTTTGGGCGGAAAGGGCAAGAGAAAACCCTTTTTGTAGGCGTTTTTTTCGTGAAGAGGGGTTTGAATTGATTAAGGATTATTGATTATTGACTATTTCTTCGTGCCCTTTGTGTTCTTCGTGGTTCCCACAATAAGAATCCGCGTCAATCTCGCGTAAATCCGTGTCGAAAAAGGTCTTACCTTCGTTCGGTTCCTCCGCGTCGGTTAAGAACCCGCCCTACACCCAGTTTTCTCGGTGTCCTCGGTGTTCTCTGTGGCAGCAGGTCATTCTTTCGCGTAGTCCGCGTATTTCGTGGTTCCCACAATAACAATCCGTGTCAATCTCGCGTAAATCCGTGGCCTCTGAATTGATGACGGATGATTGATGATTGATAATTTCTTCGTGTTCTTCGTGCCCTTCGTGGTTCCAACAATGAAAGTCCTCATTTTCATTTCCTTCCTGGTTTGATCTGCTGTAACCCCCATGGGCGGGAGGCCCGCCCATCCTGTGTGGTATGGAACCACGAAGAGCACGAAGGGCACGAAGGGGATCAGAGCACGTAGCGCTTGAGGCCGTCTTTGAGGCGGGTCACGTTGAAGTTGATGAGCAGGCCGGTTGGAATGTGCGCAAGCTTCATGTACGTCAGCAGTTGCGCCTCGTGGACCGGCTGAACGTCTGCTGAGACGAGAACGCGATGTTGTTAAACTGAAGCTCATGGGCCAGGCACCGCTCGTACGCCGATTCCAACAGCCCCGGCCCGAGAGACCGGTGCACCTCAAGCGCACAGCCAATGACCCGGTTCGACAACGAGTCAAACTCCATGCCTGCGCCCCTTCCTTTTCGCCACATCGCTTTTCCGTTGCGAGACAATCCGAACAACAAGAGCGTCAAATGTCCTGAGAAAAGCAGCCCGGAAAGTCGTTCTTCGTGCTCTTCGTGTCCTTCGTGGTTTGATCTCTTGGAATTCCGATGGGCGGGAGACCCGCCCATCCTGTGTGATTTGGAACCACGAAGTGCACGAAGGACACGAAGTGGGATCACAGAACGTATCGCTTGATAACGAATCACACTCCATGCTTCCTGCCTCCAGTATCGTTCCATTCACGGCCAACCCGAACACGACAATAGCACAAGAATAACGCAAGTCACACCTCCCAAAGGTAATCTCTCTGTCGTTCTTCGTGCTCTTCGTGCCCTTCGTGGTTAAAAATCGGTAATTAAATAGGAATAGCAAAATTCGTGCACCACTTCAGGACCCAATCCCGGTGACATGGGAAAAATTCTTTATTCGTTTTGTGGCAGGGAGTTGCGCGGATTGGGCTGGCGGGGATTTTCATTTTTTTCGCAAAATTCGTGCAGCTTTTCGCCAATTATGGAGGGCGTCGTTTTTGGGAGCGGCGTCCTGAGCGGGGATGCGAGGAAGGCGTCGGGGGTGGCCTTTGCGGGTTCGCAGGTGGCAATCGCGAGCCCTGTAAGGGTTGCGAAGAATGTCAAAGCCCCGACGCTGCGAGGACTGCATTTGTGCCGACGCGCTGCAAGACGGCCGGCGAACGTTGCTGATCTGTGCGAACACGCCGGAGTGGCCGGGGCAGATGGTCCGCGTCCAGCGCGACGGCACGTGCCGGCGGTTCCGCCCGAAGCGCAAGGTGGTGCGGGGCGTGCCGCCTGAGCCGCGCGACGACGGCATCCGCTACATCCCGCTGACCAAAGGTAAGGTCGCCATCGTCGATGCGGCCGATTACGAGTGGCTCTGCCGGTACAAGTGGCAGGCGCTGGATTTCGGCGGCCGCATCTACGCCAGCCGCGCTGCGCCCGGGCGGGGCCGCCTCGCCATGCACCGCGCGATCATGAGGCCGCCGAAGGGTATGGTCGTGGACCACATCAACGGCAACGGCCTGGACAACCGCCGCTGCAACCTGCGCATCTGCACGGTCGCGCAGAACTGCGCCAACCGCCGGCCGCTGCGCAACCGCGCCTCGTCATACAAGGGGGTCTCGATCCGCTACAACGGCAAGGCCACCGCCCAGATCGGCTGCCGGGGTGGGATCCTTTGGCTCGGGACGTTCGACAACGAGATTGAGGCGGCCAAGGCCTACGACCGCAAGGCCTACGAGCTGCACGGCGAGTTCGCCTACCTCAACTTCCCCGACGAGATCGAGGGCGCGTGACACCTACCGCGTCTGTCCGCTGATGCGGAGGTGCTTGTCGAAGAAGCTCAGCAGGGCGGGCAGGTCGATGACGTGGCCGCCTTCGTGGACGTCGAGCGTGACGTTTTCGGGGTGGTCCAGGTCGCGGTAGATGGTGCGGACCTCTTCCATGGCTTGCCGGGCGAGCGGGACGTAGAACTGGCTCTCGGGCTCCTGGAGGCCGTTCTGGCATTGCAGGGGCCGCGGCGCGGTCAGGCCGTAGACGTCGGCGAAGTCCACCAGCTCGCGCAGGCCCGGGAACTTCCAGCACATGCAGTGGTTCTGCTCCATGTGGTCCATCGTGGTCAGGAATCCGGCGCTGACGGTAGCGGCGATGCGCTCGTCCATGGCGCCGAGCCACATGGCCATCTCGCCGCCGAGCGAGAGCCCGCCGCATCCGATGCGCGTGCGGTCGACGCCAGGCAGGGACGCGACGTAGTCGACGCACCGCATCAGGTCCCAGAGGCGCTCGCCCATGAGCAGTCGGCCCTCTTCGTAGACCTCGTGCTGGCTGACGGTGGTCGAGATCGTCACGCAGCCGCGTCGGGTCAGGGCGGTGCCGAAGCCCCGGTAGAGCGAGTCCCACCTGGCTCGCTGCTGCTCTTTGGCGACGGTTTCGACGTCGTAGGGGCTGTAGAGCGTGCTGCCGTGTCCGCCGATGCAGACGACGGCGGGCCACAGCTTGTCCCGGGCGGTCGGTACGGTGACGATGACGCGGATGCGCCGGCCGGCAGTGGAGTTGATCTCCAGCTCCTCGACGCGGTAGCCTTGTTTCTCGGTCGACGAGAGCGTCTTGGGATTCAGGGCGATATCGCTCCTGGATTCGAGCAGGTCATTCATCTTCAGTGCGGCGAACAACTTCGCCCGGACGTTCTGCTGCCAGGCGTGGGCCTCGTCGCGCGGCCGGGCGGTGTACTTCATCGTGCGGTTGTCCCCGCGCGGCGGCAGCGGCGGCGCGACGACGAACGTCTCGGCGTCGAGATCGATCGTGACGGTGGTTCCGTCGGCAAACGTCGTACGCTGTTTGCGGAACGATTCGTCGAGGAATTCGTGGCGCGTCATGTCGCACAGGCCGACGCGCTCGTGCAGGGCGCACATCGTGCGCACCTGCTCCAGATGCGCGGCGTCGGGAAACAGCGAGAGATAGGGCAGGCCCGCGTTGGCCAGGCCGTGCAGGTAGCC
>JAFGCA010000317.1 GCA_016932895.1 Sedimentisphaerales bacterium
GACAGCACCCGCTGCTGGTAGCTGCGCCAGGGCTTGCGAAATTGAATGTCAGCCGGAAACGAGTCCATCTTCTCTCAACCACGGGCGAAACGCCAATATGCGTAGACGGCGGCGATCTGCACCAGGACGATCGTCGCGAAGACCATTTTGAAGCGGTGCTTTTGCGTCTTGTGTCGAAACAGCATTTGACCGGTCAGCGCGCCGGGACTGCCGCCGAGCAGCGCCGCCGCGTGCAGGACCACCTCCGGGACGCGCGTCCGGCCGACGACGGCCTGTCGCTTGTCGTACCCGTAAAACAGCAGCGTCGCGACGTTCACGCCGCCCAGATAGGCGTAGAGCGGAGCCAGACCCAGCCGCCAGAGCGCCAGTGACAGCACCAGCGTCACCGTCAGGCCCAGCCCTAAAAAGAGTTTTTTCAAATCGTACCTTGCCATAGCAAGCGAACCTTTCGTCGTTCGGCTCACCAATAGGCCAGGGATTTCCCCGATTGTCAACACGCAAGTCTCGGCGTCTCGGCGGGGCGACCGGGCGGGTCGGCCGGCGCGTGCGCGGAGGTGCCACCTGGGAACGGAGCCGGCGGTCAATACGGTTGGGAAGGCCCGTGCGGGACGGGGCTGACATTGAGGCAAGAGGCGACGAAGCGGACGCCGGATTCCGTGTCCGAGGCGAGATTCTCCCATTCGCTTGCAAGGGGACGTTCCACGAGGCGGGTCCAGGTCTTCAGGTCGGCCGCGGTCAGGTCGATCGTGGGCACTTGCCGGGGTGCGGGGGGCGCGGGCCGCTCCGTTCGCATCACCGCGCGGACTCCGATCAGCGCCGCGACGGCCAGGCACGCTGCCGCGGCGAGCCTGAGGCCGGCCGGTACCGGCGCCCTGCGGCGGGTCGGCTCGGCCAGGACGCGGGAAATCTGCTCGGTCACGTGCCCCGGCGCCTGCTTGAAAGCGTCCGCTTCCGCTTGCAGGCCGCGACGGACCGTTTCCCATCCTTCGTAAAAGCTTCGGCACGCCGCGCATGCGGCGATGTGTCGCCTTGTCCGTGCGTCCGGTTCGCGGTCCGAATCGGACGCGTGGGAAATCATGAATCGATAAAACCAGCAGGGCATCATATGCCTCCCGATCGAATGATGACGAGCGTGTCTTTGTTCTTATGCATCCTCAGCGGCCTCGTCGCAATACTCCCGGTTCCAGCGTTTCAACAGGTTGACTCGGGCCCGATGCAGTGAGACCTTAACGCTGACCTGGGACCGTCGCATCGTCCGCGCGATCTCCTTGACGGACATTTCCTGGCCGTACTTGAGCCAGAGCACCTCGTACTGAAGCTCCGACAGGCCCCGCGCCAGCGTCCACAGGTCGTCGTGCCGCTGCCGATTGCCGGCGGCCTCGCTGGGACCGGGTTGCTCCTGCGGCGCCGGGGCGGACCGCAGCCGTACGCATTTCTTGCGATGATGACTGACCGCCAGCCGCGCACCGATAGTGAACAGCCACGTCGAGAACCGGTAGGACTCGCGATAGCGTCGGATGTTCTGCCAGGCCCGCACAAAGGTGTCCTGCACCAGGTCTTCGGCGTCATGATGGTCGGTGGTTCTCTGGCACAAAAAGACCTGGAGCCGGGGCGCAAAGCGCCGGACCAGTTCGGCAAAGGAAGCCCGGCAGCCCCGTTTCGCCTGCCGGGCCAGTTCCTCGGCGCTGAGATCGCGCAGCGCTTCTCTGCTACGCGCGCCGCCGTAGTCTACGACGTTGCTTCGGATTGTTGCTTCTTTTGTTCCCAATGTTTTTTGAGGAGATCAAATATTGATTGTGCCTGGGCCTCGAAGCGGACGCGCGTCGTCTTGCCCTCGGTGGAAAGCTGAATCGTGCGGGCCGCCTCGGCCAGCGCCGGCTGGTCCTGGCCGGCCAGGGTCGCCATCGCGAGCATGCCCTCCAGCATTTTGCCCATGCTCTGTGCCATCTCCTGGGATTTGGCCTTCAGCGTGATTCTGATAAAGACCTTGCCGGCGGTTTCCCCGATGTGCAGACGAAGCGCTTCGGTCTGACGCAGCAACGCGGCTTGCGGTTTGTCGCCGACCATGGCCCCGATGTCCTTGCCCACGACCTGGAAGAGGACGTCGTCCCCATCCGATGCCGTCGCGCGCATCAGGTCCGCCGGCGCGGTCGCGGTCGGGCGGCGCACCGAGGCTATGGCGCGCTTGGTGGTGTCGAGGTCACCGCTCATGACGACCAGATGGCCATCGTAGAGGCAGCCGTACATCATCTGGGTGGTCGATTCCTCTGCCTTCTTCTCTTCGTGCAGCCAGCGGTGGATGGTAACGCCTTTGTGGTCGAATTCGGCGTGCTCGGCGTTCGTGCGCACTAAGGCCAGGAGCTTGTCCTGATCGAACGTCCCGTCGATCAGGACGACGGCCTTCTTGCGGTCCCCGCCCGCGCCGTAGAGCGTGACGTCGCGTACGTCGTCGAGCGGATGGAAGCCGAACACGGTCGCAAAGCTCTGTATCTTCTCTTCCATGCCTTGTACGCTGAGTTCGGCTCGGACGAGCTTGCCGACGGTGCTGCGCAGGAAGGCCTCGTGATCGACGTGCACGATCCAGTTGGCGTCGGCGCCGATCTCGGTTTTTGCCAGTGTGCCGGCCCGGAGATTCCCGGCTGCCAGGCACAGGCCGGCGGTCAGAATCATTGTCAACGTTCTCTTGTGCATTGTATGGTTCCTTTCCTATTCTACCTGATTGGCGGCTTGTGCGTGTGCGAAAAGCGGCCTTCGCAACCGGCCGGTCAGGTTGCCTTTGAATCATTCCCGGAGCGTATCACTTGCCAATACAGTACAGATGCTTGCGGCCCCGCAGAAAGAGTCTGCCTCCGGATACGGCCGGAGAAGCGCAGAAGACCTCGTCGAGTTTGTTGACCGCGAGGATCTCGAACGTCGGGCCCAGCTTTACGACGTAACACTCACCGTCCTCCGCTTGGATGTACATCGTGCCGTCGGCGGCCGTCGGTGAGGCCGTAATCGTGTTGCGGGCACCGAGCTTTTGCCTTTCGTACACCACCTTGCCCGTTCGGGCTTCATAGCAGCTCAGAGTTCCTTTATCCAGGGGTACGTAGAGATAGTCGTCCACCGCGATCGGAGAGGTCACGTAGGGGCCGCCTTTGGGGTGCCACCAGGCAACGCCCTGGCTCTCGGTCTGGCCTCGGGCCGGTGTAATATCACCCGAGGCCTCCGGGCGGACGGCGACGATGGGCCGGCGCGGAAAAAGGTCGTGTCCGGATGACAGAAAAACCAAGCCTTGCGTGCCAACCGGGGAAGGGACCGGGATCATCGATCCTCCCGCGCATTCCCAGAGGAGTTTGCCCGTGGCGGCATCGTATCCCCTCATCCGTCGCCTTGCGTTGGTGACAATGGTGGTACGCCCCGCGGCCTCGAACAGAAAAGGCGTCCCCCACGATGCACCCTCATTTCGCCCGGTGCGCCACACCGGATCGCCGTTGGCCTTCTCGAACGCGGCAATGTAAGAATCGTCGTCGCTGTCGCAATTGACAATGACCGTGTCCCGAAACAGGACGGGCGAGGCAGCGGTTCCCCAGCCCGCTCGCCCGCGCAGGAGTCCCAGGTCGCGCTGCCAGATCACAGTGCCTTCAAAGTCGAGGCAGTACAGGCCCGCCGAACCGAACGAGGCGAAGACATACTTGCCGTCTGTGACGGGTGTTTCGGAAGCATAGGTGTTCTTGGTATGACGACGAGTCTTGGGGTTCTGTTGGGCGACGGCTTTGGACCACCGGAGGTCTCCTTCATCGGCATCCAGGCAGATCACGCGATAGGTGTATTCAGAGGCGTCTGGCTTCCTACGGTCGCCTCCCAGGTACACCCCGCCTCGAAACGACTCGACGTTGGGGTCTTCGGCGACGGCGGTGGTGAGAAAGACGCGATTTCCCCAGACGATCGGGGAGGAGTGCCCGGCAGCGGGGATGGGCGTTTTCCATTTTACGCCCTCCTCCTCGCTCCATTTCAGGGGCAGGTTCTTCTCGGATGAAATGCCCCGGCCGTCACCGCGCCAGCCCGGCCAGTTCTCCGCGAGAACCCAATTCGAGCTTGTCAGAATCACACACGCCAACAAGATGTGCCATGAAGAACCCGCTCTCTTCGCCAACCGGCAGTTCCCATATGATCTCATAGCCACTACTCCTGCACGTTACGCCCCTGCGCAACAACGCCGCAGGCTGTTGGATGCCAACGCTTGTGACGGTCAACCCGGGCGCCACGCTTTCAGAAACGCCCAGGAATACGCCAACTCATTGAGAATCCAATATTCCGGTCCTTTTTTCAAGGCCGCCCGGCCAGCTTTCGTGTTCCGTCTGTTATACGCCTCGGCTGCGGGAGAGGTTACACGTTGCTCGGCGCCTTCTACGCGCCCCGATGTGGGGCTCGCCATAACGAGTGGGATGGGCGGACCTTGATCCGGGTTTCGCTCGCGGGGCGGATCGAGTATAATGCCCGGTTCGTTAATGGAGTCGATCATCGCAGCGTCGCAATTGGGGTGTCCGGCGTATGAAGAAACAGATTGGTGTCTTGACCAGCGGTGGCGACTGTCCGGGGCTGAACGCCGCCCTGCGCGGTGTGGTGCGGGCCGGTCAAGAGAGCTTCAATATGCATTTTGTGGGATTTCGGGATGGGTTTCGGGGATTGGTGCAGGACCGGACCCTGGAGCTTACGCCGAAAGTGCTCTCCGGTGTCCTGACCGACGGCGGCACCATCCTGGGCACCAGCCGGGACAAGCCGCACAAGATGCCCATCGGCAACAAGGTGCGCGACATGACCGACGCCGTGGTCGAGACCTACCAGCGTCACCATCTCGATGCGCTGGTCTGTCTCGGCGGCGGCGGCACACAGAAGAACGCCCTGCGACTCAAGGACGCCGGCCTCAACGTGGTGACCCTGCCCAAGACCATCGATAACGACGTGGCCATGACCGATGTGACCTTCGGCTTCAATACCGCCATGAACATCGTCACCGAGGCCATCGACCGCCTCCATTCCACCGCGATCAGTCACCATCGCATGATCGTCGTCGAGGTCATGGGCCATCGCGCCGGCTGGCTCGCGCTGGGGGCCGGCATCGCCGGCGGCGCCGACGTGATCATCATTCCCGAGATCCCGTACGATGTCGAGATCGTGGCCAAGGCCATCGGTCGGCACACGCGCAGGGGAAAGACGTTCAGCATCGTCGTCGTGGCCGAGGGAGCCATGTCCCAGACGCAGGCGCAGAAGATCGCCGATCTGGTTGCCGCCAAGGAGCAGGCGCGCAATAAAACAGATAAGAAAGCGGCGTCGGAGCAGCTTGACAAATTTCACGAGGAGCATGTGAATCACACCATGGACCTGACCTCCCAACTCGAGGGGCTCACGGGCCTGGAGTCGCGGCTGACGATTCTGGGGCATCTGCAGCGAGGCGGCACGCCCTTTGCCGCCGACCGGGTACTGGCCACGCGTCTGGGCACAGGCTGCGCCGAGTTGCTGAGCAAGAATGTGTATGGCGTGATGATCGCAGCCCGGGGAGAGGGCGTCGAGCCCGTGCCGCTGGAGGAGGTCGCGGGCAAGAAGAAGCTGGTGTCCATGGATCATCCCTGGGTCAGGTGCGCCCGTCACGTGGGCACGTGCCTGGGCGATCAGATTTGACAGGAGGACGGAAATGGCAGACAGACGAACCACCACGCGGCGGGATTTACTGCGGATGGGGGCCTCGGCCTTTCTGGTCGGCAGTGGCGGGCATCGCGTGTTCGATGCAATTGCCCACGCGGCGGAGACGCCGGCGACCCGCAGCCTCGACGGGCGCAAAAACGTGCTCTTCGTTGCGGTCGATGACCTGAATCACTCGCTGGGCTGCTATGGCCATCCGGTCGTCAAGACTCCCAACATCGACCGGCTCGCGCGGCGGGGGATGCGGTTCGAGCGGGCCTATTGCCAGTTTCCCGTGTGCAACCCGAGCCGCAGCTCGTTTCTCACGGGGCTGCGACCCGATGCGACCGGCATCCTCGACAACCGCACGCCGCTGCGGTCGCGCCTGCCGGACGTCGTGACGTTGCCGCAGTTGTTTCGCAAGTCGGGCTATTTCGCGGCCCGCCTGGGCAAAATCTTCCACTCGCCCGGCAAGATGGACGACTCCAAGGCCTGGGACGTCACGTTCGATCCCCGGGCCACCGAGGCCGGACGCCGGGGACAGGGACGCAATCTCACCGGCGGCGTCGTCAAGTGGTGCCGCTGGCTGGCCGCCGAGGGGACGGACCGGGACCAGCCGGACGGGCAGATCGCCGCCGAGGCGGTGCAAGTGCTCGAGCAAAAGCGCGACAAGCCGTTCTTCCTGGGTGTGGGCTTCCACAAGCCGCACGATCCGTTCATCGTTCCCAAACGTTATTTTGATATGTACCCGCTGGCAGAGCTGACGCCCCCGCGCGATCCCGAGGACGCCACGCCGCTGCACCGTCTGGCCATCGGCAGCAGTTGGAAGGAATCGTTCGACCGCTTCACGGACCGCGAGCGACGCGAGTTCATGCGGGCGTACTATGCCGGAATCTCCTTCGTCGATGCGCAGTTGGGTATGATTCTGGACGCTCTCGACCGGTTGGGTCTGGCCGAGGACACGGTTGTCGTGTTCTTCGGCGACCACGGCTATCAACTGGGTGAGCACGGCTGGTGGAACAAGAACACGCTCTACGAGCCGTCCACGCGGGCGCCGCTGTTGGTCGCGGTGCCTGGAATGACGACGGGCGGGACGCGCTGCGAGCGGTTCGTCGAGTTCGTCGATTTTTATCCGACGCTGGCGGAACTCTGCGGCCTGACCGCGCCGGCCGGGCTCCACGGCACGAGTTTTCAACCGCTGCTGCGCGAGCCGGGTCTGCCGTGGAAACAGGCGGTTTTCACACAGGTTCAGCGCGGAGCCCTCGCGGGCAAGACGGTCCGCACGCCACGGTGGCGCTGCATCGAGTGGGACGGCGGCAAGGCCGGCGTGGAACTCTACGACCACGACAACGACCCGGGCGAGCATTACAACTTGGCTGGCGAGCCCGCGCATGCCGCAGTGCGAAAGAGACTCCGCGAGACGCTTCGTACGCTCGGGAGTGGCCATACGAAATCATGAGATTAAGAAAGTCCAGTAAGAAAGTGAGGGTTGCGATGTCTTTGAATCTTGATCGTCGCCGTTTTTTGGGCCTGATGGGAAGTGCGATTGCCGGGACGTTTCTTTCGGGGCCGGCCGGGCGGAGCCAGTCGCGACGCCGGCCGAATTTCGTTCTCATTTTCGCCGACGACCTCGGCTACGGAGACATCTCGGGCTTCGGTTTCAAGAAGTCGCCGTACGAGACGCCGCATCTGGAGCGCATGGCGGCCGAGGGCGCGCGCCTGACGAGCTTCTACGTGCCGACGCCGTACTGCGCGCCGTCGCGCGGGACGATTCTCACCGGTCGCTATCCGTTTCGTCACGGCGTCGTGTTCAATCCCTGCCCCGACGCCGGCATCAACGACGTGGGTCTGCCCGCCTCGGAGCGGACGATTGCCTCGCTGCTGCGCAATGCCGGTTACGCCACCAGTTGCATCGGCAAGTGGCACCTGGGACATGTCCCGCAGTATCTGCCCCGGCGCCGCGGCTTCGACGAGTATCTCGGCATCCTCTACTCCAACGACATGCGTCCGGTACAGTTGGTCGAGAACGAGGAGGTCGTGGAATATCCCGTGGTTCAGGCGACGCTGACGAAGCGCTACACGGAGCGGGCGCTGGATTTCATGGAGCGCTGTCACCGGCTGGACCGGTCGTTCTTCCTGTACCTGCCGCACGCCATGCCCCACAAACCACTGGCGGCCTCCGAGGCATTCTACACGCCCGAGACGCCGGACGATCTGTATGCCGACGTCATCCGCGAGCTGGATTGGTCGGTGGGTCAAATCCTCGAGAAGCTCAAGGCCCTCGGCATCGATGACAACACGATGGTCGTCTTCACCTCCGACAACGGCCCCTGGTACGGGGGCAGCACCGGTGGCCTGCGCGGCATGAAGGGCCACACCTGGGAAGGGGGCCTGCGCGTGCCCATGATCGCGCGCTGGCCGGGACGGATTCTGCCGGGCTTGGTCAGCGACGCGGTAACCGCCTCCGTGGACATTCTCCCGACGTTTCTCAAGGCCGCCGATGTGGCCGTGCCCCGGGACCGAAAGATCGACGGCGAGGACTTGTGGCCCGTCCTGACCTCGGCCGATGCGGAGAGCCCGCACGAGGCCGTCTTCGGCATGCAGGGTGTGAACCTCGCGACCGTCCGCAGCGGCCGCTGGCGACTGCACGTCCGCTCTCCCGGCGCGCCCGCCAAGAGGGGAGATGACTGGGTCGATCCGCGCGGGCCCGACGGCGTGATGCTGCTGGCGCCGTACGAGCAGGCCCGCCCGAGCGCGTATCCCGGCATTCAAGGCGGCGACGGCCCGAAGACGATGATGCTGTTCGATATCGCCAACGATCCGTCCGAACAACGGGACGTCAGCGCCGAGCACCCCGACGTGGTCCAGCGTCTCAAGGCCATTTACGACAGAACCGTGGCGGAAGTCCCCGAGTTCGAGCGTCCCAATCGCGTCCCGGGCCGGCGCTACCTCAAGGGCGGAAAGCTCAAGTACGATGAGCCTCCTCGCTGATTCTCCCGGCTCCAATGGAACCGGGATGACAGCGTCGTTCAGTCGAGAATGTGGGCCGTGAGAATGAAGAAGGTTGCGTCCTCTTCATCCTGCATGGCGCCGGCGATTCTGGGCTGGCCGGACTCCAGAGAAACGGTGCCGTTCCACGACCAGGAGACGCTGTCCGGCGGACGCTCGACGTCCTGCTTGTCCATTCTCACGCCGCTGTAATCGAAGTCGTATCCCAGCGCGACGACGCGATCCGAGCGGATTTCCGGGGTGATCGCCAGCGTTTGGCCGTACTCGTAAGCAGTGTAGTCCACGCTTCGTTGCGGTCCGCCGGGAGTGCCAATCGTGCGTGTCCGTGTACGGTAGACCGTTTCGGTCTGCCGGGTCTGATTCTTGCCTGTTTCGTGAATGCCGACCGCCTTGGCGCCCAGAAGCACGCGGGCCTTGGCCGGGCTTCGTAGGCACCCGAGGATGTCCTCCACGGACGCACAATGCGGCTCTCGGCCGAGCGGATTCACGTCCATTTCGTACAGCGCCGCAAGGTCAACTTCAACGACAAACGCCTCGACCAGGACCGTCGTGCCCTCATAAGGGTCAGCCTGTTGATCCGGTGCTGCCGCTCGACGGGACCGGGGTGTCCCGGCGCCGGCCGCCCATATAAAAGCGCCGCCCAACAGAAGAATCGCCACAATCGCCGCTTTCGATTTCGCCATCATCATATCTCCTTTCCTGATCTCACCTTTCTGCACGGTGTCATCCTGAACGAAGCGCAGCGTAATGAAGGATCCGGGCATCGCACGGAAAACCCGCATCGCAGCGATGCCGACCAGGCTTTCCAGACCCGGATGCTTCACTTCGTTCAGCATGACAACATTCCGCCGAGTTGCGAAGGAGCGCCGTGTTGTCGTGTTCGGCTCGTCGTACGCACAGACGGGCTTGCGGCGATTTCGTTACACAAATTCCGCAGAGGGTGGCGGATATTGTCCGTCTGTTGGCGTCTGCGGAATCGGATTGATTGTCGCGGGGAATCTGGTACGATGGTGCGACAGGGGTGGTCTTGAGGCCACGCCGGTATTTCTATTATTTCGGTCAAGTTTGAAGGATGTGTATCATGAACGCAACGGGTAGGGCAGGGCGAGGCAATTTCGGAAATAGCAGTGGCGGTTTCATCGGGAAGGGGACGATCCTTCTCCTGGCGCTGGGAGCGGTCTCGATGTCGCTCGGTGACGCGGCGTGCGGCGCGGAGTGGCAATCGCTGTTCGACGGCAAAACGCTCGACGGCTGGATTCAGCGCAACGGCCAGGCGAAGTATAGGGTCGAAGACGGCGCGATCGTCGGCACCACGGTTCTCAATACGCCCAACAGCTTTCTCTGCACGGAGAAGATGTACACCGACTTCGTTCTGGAGATGGAGTTCCTCGTACAGAAGGGCATGAACTCGGGCATCCAGATCCGCAGTCACAGCTTCCGGAACTACAACAACTACCGCGTCCACGGCTACCAGGTCGAGATCGACACGTCCGACCGCGCCTGGAGCGGGGGGATCTATGACGAGGCCCGTCGCGGCTGGCTGTATCCCCTGAAGGACAAGCCCGCGGCGCAGAAGGCGTTCAAGCAGGGGCAGTGGAACCACTACCGCATCGAGGCCATCGGCCCGCGCATCCGCACGTGGGTCAACGGCGTCCCGGCAGCCGACCTGGCCGACGACATGACCGCCACCGGCTTCATCGCCCTGCAGGTGCACGGCTCCAAGACCGCCGGCCAGCAGATCAAGTGGCGCAACATCCGCATCCAGGACGTGACCGGCCAGAGCAGCAGGGAGCCGTTGAAGGCGTTGATCGTGGACGGACAGAACAATCACGACTGGAAGGCCACCACGCCCGTGCTCAAGCGCCTGTTGGAGGAGACGGGGCTGTTTGCCGTCGATGTCGCGACCTCGCCGGCCAAGGACGAGTCGATGGAGAGCTTCAAGCCGGAGTTTGCGAAGTACGACGTGATTGTCGCCAACTACACCGGCGCCGAATGGCCCGAGGAAACGCAGCAGGCCCTCACGGCGTACATGGAGAACGGCGGGGGGCTGGTGATTTTTCATGCCGCCGACAACGCGTTCCCGAAGTGGAAGCAGTGGAACGAGATGATCGCCTTGGGCGGCTGGGGCGGCCGGGACGAGAAGTCCGGACCCATGGTGCGCTACCGCGACGGGAAAGTCGTCTTCGACGATTCGCCCGGACGCGGCGGCACCCATGGCCCGCAGCACGCGTTTCAGGTAACCAACCGACAGCGTCACCACGCCATCGTCGCGGGTCTGCCCCAGAAGTGGATGCACGCCCAGGACGAGCTGTACAGCAAGCTGCGCGGTCCGGCCAAAAACA
>JAFGCA010000318.1 GCA_016932895.1 Sedimentisphaerales bacterium
AGAGATGTAGTGCCGACCTTTGCCACCTGCGGACGGTAGAATAAGGACTTACGAACGTTTTTGAGCCGAATAGGGAAAGTCGGGTTAGGCTCCGCGCAAGAAACAAGCACGCATATAACGTGAAATATCCGGGTTAGAACAGAAATACAGTTCCAAGCCATCCGGCGAGATGCAGGGCGCGCCGTCATCCGATGAGCTGTTGACCGTCGGCCCCAGATTCGTGGGCTCGCCAAAAGCGAAATCCGCCTGGGCGGCAAGGAGGATGGTTTTGAGGCGCCCAGTTGGAAGTGTGGCCCGAGCTGAAGAAGGGGCTGGCGCTCCGTTTCGCGCCGGCCCTTGTGGATCTGGCGTGCAGCCAATCGTCGTTACGGCCTCACCGCCTGGTGGTAGATGCGGATGTCGTCGATCAGGCCAGTGAAGATGGTGTCGGGGCATGGTTGCCCCGTGGCCGATGTTCACGCCGGCTCGGTAGTTCGTCAGCATGCTTGGGATACCCATGGCTACTCAGCGGTGCGCATCCGGCCGGCTCGGGAGAATCACTGGGGGCCCTGAGGTCCGCGGTCAATGCTTACGATCACGTACGGCACCTCGATCTCAAGATCGGGATACATTCTGCCGTTGCCCTGGCTATCGACCGCCTCGACGAAATACATCAGGTTCCACTGGCAGACAATAAACTCTCCGGGAATCGTCACCGACCAAAGCCCCGTCTGAGAATCGTACTGCATCTGCTCCGTCTTGTAGTCTTCATACTGAGTGACGTGTCGATAACGCAACCGAAGGGACTTGATGCCTGAGGGATCCCAGGCCCTGGCCGTTACGACGAGATCCTCGCCGGGTCTGGCGACGGAGACTCGCTCCAGGTCCACGTGAGGCGGCTGGTCATCGCGGGAGATGCGAATCACGATGGGAGCGCCCGTTCCGCCTGCCGGCAACGAAGTTGCTTCGCCTTGCCCGTTCTTGGCCTCGACGAAGTACCTGATCCTCGTCGTGTCTTCTGCGATAGGCACATCCACTTGATACCGCCACTCTCCCACGGCCTCCATCTCATCAGAGCGCCACGGTTCATCGTCGCGGCAATAGCGAACCTGGGCACGGGCCACCTCATCGCCCGCAGCGACGGTGGCCCGCAGGCGAACCGTCTGCCCCGGAACATGGCGTCGAACCGGCACATGGGCGATCCAGGGCGCATCGCCCTTGCCGCGAGGCTCGGCTTTAAGATGTTCCACTTCCAGTTGCCTCAGCCCGCTGCGCAGCTTCTCGAGCTCTTCTTGCCAGTGTCGGCTGAATCCCACCCGATGCACACCCAACGCCAGATTCCTGCTGTACACGTCGTCGGCGGCCTCGACGAGTCGTTGCCAGGCCTCGACGGCCCGTCTCTCGCGGGCGACAGCATCATCAAAGGCGAACAGGTCGCCGGTCTGCTTGTACAGGTTGTAGCAGACACCGGCCCGAAGCCTCTCCGAGTGGTATCTCGCAAGATATGCGAGGATCTTGAGGTCCGTGGTCGTGGAGGTGAATTCGCCGCGGCGATTTCTCGGCGCGACGGTTTCCTCGGCCCAACCCACATACTCCAGGATTTGATCCGCGACATTCCGAAACCAGCGGCTGGTTTCGGCGGGGCGTCGCATGGCCGTGTCCGTCCCTTCGATCACGCTGCGGGCCTGGTCTCGCATGTTCATAAATTGCTGGACATCACTGCCTTCGGCCCCGGCATATCGTGGCAAGTCATCGATGCGCATCATCTCGGCCCAGCCGCGCGTGGTTGGAAAGAGTCGATAGCGATAGCTGGCTGCCACGATTCGGGGCAGAACCCGGCTCGCCAGGTGCAGCGCTTCCATGATTGCAGGTCCGGCCTTCCCGCCACACCGACGCTCGAACTGGCGTTGCCACACCTCTGTCGGCGCATCAAGGTCGTAGCCCAGCCGTCCCCAGAGCTGGTAGAAGTGCCAATAACGCTCGAACTCGTAGTCGTAGTACCGGTACGCCGGAGTGAGCAGATCCAGGGGTTCGGCATCGTGCGGTTCTCCCAGCATCCAGGTGGCGAGCATTTCGTTGACTTCGAAGCTATCGCCATCGTAGAGGCGGGCGCTCCGGGCGAAACGTCTGACGTAGTCGGGGTCGCCCCAGAGCAGCAGGCGCGTCGTCCCGCCGTTCCACAGGCGCCAGTGCACTTTGTAGCGCTGGGGATAGCGCAGCAGGTCCGCATACCCGTGGCGGCGATCGTGCTGATTCGGCGGATTGACGTGCGTGGGGTGAAAGGGCAGCCCCATCTGCTCCATCCAGTACTTGGTTGTGACCCGAAGATCGAGGCCCTGCGCCAATCCGTCGTCAATGATGGCATCGGGCAGTTCCTTGGCGCGGATATCCACCCGCAGGTCGGGACGCATCTTCCTGATGGTGCCGAACACTTCGTGCCAGAAGTCCTTCATCTCCCCGCGTTTCAGTCCCGACTCCCCGTGCATCCGGAACTGAAGGGCGTCGATTTCGGGAAAGACTTCGAGGAATCTTCGCACCGCCGCCTTGTTGTAGGCCGCCAGGTTCTCCGCCGTAACGCCCCAGACGAGACCTTCGATCGGTCGGCCGGCCTTGTCCGAGGCCCCTTCAATCCCTCCGCCCTGGACACCCCCACGGTAGATGTGATCCCAGATGGCCACCGTGACATCGACGCCGTGGGCGTGTGCGATTTCGATCATCCTTCTGAAGGCGGCGGTGTTATGCTCCTGCTGGTCGGTCGTCGTGCCGACCAGCTTGACCTCCGGAAATTCGGGCATGTCAAAGAAGTACGGGTAGGGCGGGGCCATGAATCCGCCGTTCTCGTAGCCGAAGACCACAACAAAGCTGTTGATGCGACTGCGGGCCAGCATGCCGAAGTATTTCTGCCAATGCTTCTCGTCGTACAGCCGGCGTTCGAAGTAGGCCCGTTGCATCGTATACATGGATACGGCCCTTTCCCGCACATAGGGCTTCTCGCACGTGTCTCGAACGTGCGAAAACGGGTTGCCCGTCTTCTCGTTCCATGAGATTCGATCCGCCGTGTCCAGCGCCGCATACATCAACCCGCGAGCATCCGATCCGCAGAGGATGAGCGCCGCTTTGCCCTCCAATTCAGCACGTTGGATCACGAGGCCTTCCGGCTCCTCGGGCAAAGGAACGTTCAGCGTCCGCAGCGTGCGCGGGCCGGCCCCGTCGCTGGAAGCCACTTGCGCGAGGATCAGAAAATCCGCCTCCGCCGCGGCGACCCGGCTCAGCCGTTGAACCGTCAGACCCTTTTGCAGCAACGCTTCTTCAAGCGTTTCCAGACCGTACACGGCGGGGGGGCTGAGAGTTGTATCGACGATCATACCCACCCGATTGGCTGCGCGCGCCGGCGGGTTACCCCCCCAGGAGGTTGCCAGTATACAAATCAAGATTGCCCATACCAATCGATTCATTCTTCTTCTCCTCAGCCCATAAGCGTTTCCAGTTGTCGCTGCTCCACGACGGGCATGGGTCGAGTCTCTCGTACGACCTCAATGTTCGCTTTCAACTGACCTACCGATCCCACACCGATCACCGCGACCGAGATGGGCAATCCCAGTGCGTAACGGATCAGCGATTGCGCCTTTACCTGCCTGGACGTCTCATCGTGGTATGGCCGCAGCACTTGTTTGAAGGGATTTCCCCTGACCAGACAACCGTTACCGCCACCCATGACCTTCATGGCAATGACTCCCATTTGCTTGCGGTTCGCGACAGGCAGCAATTCTTCACGGTAGGGCCGGCGACGACCGACGGGGTTCAGTGTTGTCAGCAATGTGTCGAACTCATACATCTCGATGGACCGCTGCAATATCCCGGCGCTGTCGTGACCCGTGACCCCTGTGAATCGCGTTACTTTTTGCTCGCGCAGTTTTTGCAGGGCGGCCACAACACCATCGGGCTTGCCCCAGGCCGCGATATCGTCCCGGGAAGACACGCCGTGAATCTGCAGGAGGTCGAAGCGATCGGTGCGGAGCCGCTTGAGGCTTTGCTCGACACTCCGCATGGTGCCGTCATACGAGCGATCTGCGGTCTTGCACGCCAGAAAGACCTCCTTGCGACGCCGGCTGAGAACCTGGCCGTAGTCCGTCTCCGACTGTCCGTTGTTGTAGCTCGGGGCCGTATCGAAATAGGTTATGCCGAGATCGAGCGCCGTCTCAGCGATGGCTGCGGGGTCGTGATCCTCCGAAGGGGGCCGTTGCATGCCGATGACGCCGCCCAGCGCCAGGATGCTCACCTCCACGCCGGTTTTGCCCAGTGGACGCCGGGGAATCGTCAGTCGTGCTGCGTCTTTCGGCGGAGGCGTTGCGTCTGAAGCCAGCGCCGCCGATTTCAGACCGCCGACGCCCACGGCAACCGTCGCCTGGATAAACTCACGCCGACTACATTTCGACCTTGCAGGCATTGCACTTCCACGGTGGGATTGACCGTGTCTCATGTCAGCGACTCCCTTTCTGTTCCTGGGCACCCGAACGTATTCCCTTCCCTTCGCTTTCAACGAGGCTATAGGAAACCAATTGCCTTGTCCAGAGTTGTCCGTCTCGGCAGGCTACCCGTTTCGCGGCGAATCAGAAGTCTCGAACAGAGCCGTCGGGCGCATTGAGTCGCGGTTGCAGACCTGGCTTGCGAAACGGTCTGGCTCGGGCTCGCTCTTCGTCGAAAGCAACGCCGAGACCGGGACCTTCCAGCGGCAAGGCAAATCCTCTTTCCACGGTGGGATACGGTGTGACCACGTCACTTTTGCCATCCCCGTTGACCCACGGCGCCTCAATCATCGTGATGTTGGGAATGGCCAGAGCCGCATGCAGCGTCGCTGCCGATCCGACTGGACCAACATCAATCTTGGCAGGGACGTATGTCTATGCTATTATAATGGGTTGAGTCGATATTACCGACAACAAGCGCCTACCGTTGATCTTCAACGGATCGGGGAATAAAACCACAGGAATGGTCCACTTAGCATTTCTTGGAGGTTATGGCCAGCATGTCATGCAATACGACGCCTCACTTCCCGTACACGCACTGGATCGCCTTGTTTTCGATAACGTTCGCCGCCTTTGCCGCTGCGTCGCCAACTGTCCAGGAAGCACGCTTTGTGCGAGCTCAGGCCGAGCTTGATGGGATCAGCTTGGGCGGCCTGAAGATGGCGATTCGCGACCTGAGGAAGCGCTTTCCACAACAGTACAGAAAGGGTGCCGAGTACCTCAAGGCCGTCGAGCAGTTCGAACGGACCGTGCCTCAGGTCCGTCAGGGTCTTCGCGAGCAGGACATGACAGCCGTGGAGCAAGTCCAGCAGATCTTCGCGTTGCAACGAAGGGCCTTGCTGGAGAACCCCCTGCTGGACTTCGACCGACTGCTGGTGATCAAACGCAAGCCGCTTGGCAATCCCCGCCGCGCCAGAGGTGATCGAGAAAACGACAAGGGTTTGGGCAGATTCCTTGGGTTGCCCCAGCAAAGCTCATGGCAACTCCACACCATGACGAACACGGACGGGTGGGACAATGAGATTGCCGTGCTTTCTCCCCTTAGGCCAACGGGCAATCTCAAGACGATGTACAGGCCACCGGAGGGGCGGCTGGTCAATGAAATGGATTTGCACTTTGACGCCGACAGACTGATGTTCTCCATGCCGGACGGTGGGAAAAAGTGGCAGGTTTTCGAGATGGACATTACCAGCGGCGACCTGCGACAAGTCTCTCCGGCCAACCAGCCTGACGTCCACAATTTCGATTCGTGTTATCTGCCCAGCGAGAGAATCGCCTTTATCTCCACGGCTCCCTTTCAGGGTGTACCCTGCAATGCGTCGGTCAACGTCGGCATGAGCTATCTGATGGATGCCGACGGGACGAACGTTCGCCAGCTCTGTTTCGAGCAGGACCACAACTTCTGCCCGACCGTGATGAACGACGGGCGCATTCTCTACCTGCGCTGGGAGTATACGGACATTCCGCACGTCTGGGCGCGCTTTCTGTTTACGATGAACCCCGATGGTACGAGTCAGCGGGAATTCTACGGCAGTGGGGGATACTGGCCCAACGCGATCTTTTTCGCCCGGCCCATACCGGATCATCCGACAAAATTCGTTGGGATTGTCACCGGTCACCACGTCGGCAGGGTGGGAGAATTGGTGATCTTCGATCCCGCGCGAGGACGCACGTCCACGGAGGGCGTCGTGCAGCGCATCCCCGGATATGGTCGCGAAGTCCAGCCCATCATCGAAGACAAACTCACGCTGGACAGTTGGCCCAAGTTCCTTCATCCCTGGCCTTTGAGCGAGAACCATTTCCTGGTTTCGTGCAAGCCGAGCCCGGATGCTCTCTGGGGGATCTATCTGGCAGATGTCTTCGACAACATCGTCCTCATCAAGGAGGTGGAGGGTTATGCTCTGCTCGAGCCCCTCCCCTTGCGAAAGACGGAGCGGCCTCCTGTGATTGAAGACCGGGTGGACTTGAATCAGAGGGACGCGCTGGTCTATCTGGAGAACATCTACGTCGGGCCCGGCCTGAAAGGCGTCCCGGCCGGCTCGGTCAAGGCCCTGCGACTCTACACCTATCAATTCGCCTATCACAAAGTGGCCGGCATCAACCATCGGGTCGGTACCGACGGCCCGTGGGAGCCGAAACGCATTCTCGGAACGGTGCCGGTCGAGGAAGATGGCTCGGCATTTTTCCGGGTGCCGGCCAACACTCCCATCTCCATCCAGCCGCTGGACGCCGAGGGCAGAGGGCTGCAATTGATGCGGAGCTGGATGACGGCCATGCCCGGGGAGATCGTCTCGTGCGTCGGCTGCCATGAGAAACAGAACTCCGCACCGTCCAACCGGCGAACGATCGCCAGTCGACAGACGCCCGCGGAGATCAGCCTATGGCACGGACCGGTTCGAGGATTTAGCTTCCAGCGGGAAGTACAGCCAGTTCTCGACAAGTATTGTGTGTCCTGTCACGGCAAGACGGCCGAAGCGGTCGAGCCCGATTTGCGTCGAGATCAAGGACGATTCTTCGTGTACAGAAACGGCCGCCCCCAGCCGGAGATTGTATCCAACGTGCCCCAGCAGGAGTTGGTGAAGAAGTATGGCGGCGTCTTTCCTCCTTCGTATGTGGCGCTGCGAGGTCGCGTGAGGGTCGGTGGCCTCGAAAGCGACCTGCGACTCCTGGCCCCCGGGGAATTCCACGCTCGCACGAGCGAGCTCATCCAGATGTTGGAGAAGGGACACTACGGCGTCCAGCTCGACCGGGAAGCGTGGCAGAGGCTCTACACCTGGATCGACCTGAACGCTCCCTGCCACGGGACGTGGCGGGAGGTTGTGGGTGTGGACAAGACGCGGAACGATCATCGCCGTCGGCTGGAGCTGCGCCGTATATACGGAGGTGACCTGGCGGATCCGGAGGTATACCCCGCTACGGACGTCGGGCCCATCGACCCCGTTCGCCCGAAGGCCCAACGGGCGGCAAGGCCGGCATCTGTCACGGCGGCAAACTGGCCTTTCGATGCACGGCAGGCCAGGGCGCGACAGTCGAAGGCTAGGCGGACGCGTCGCACTGTCAACCTGGGAGACGGCATCGAAATGGACCTGATCTACGTTCCCGCCGGAGAGTTTATGATGGGCGACATCCATGGTGAGGCGGACGAGCGACCGCTGACAAAAGCCAGGATCGACGCGCCTTTCTGGATGGGTCGGTTTGAGGTCACGAACGAGCAATACGCCCGATTCGACACGGAGCACGACAGCAAGTACGAGCATAAAGGCAGTTGGATGTTCAACGAGTGGGACCTCGGCTGGCCGATGAACCAGGCCCAGCAGCCTGTGGTGCGCGTCTCCTGGAGCGAAGCGATGGCCTTCTGTCGCTGGTTGTCCGAACGAACGGGCCAGCGAGTCACTCTGCCGACAGAGGCGCAGTGGGAATGGGCGTGTCGCGCGGGGACCGACACGGCCTTCTCGCACGGAGACCTCGACGCCGATTTCTCGGAGTTTGCTAACATGGGGGACGCCACCTTGCGAGAGCTGGCGTACGATGCCCGGGACCAGTATGTGCCGGACATTGTGCCCCGTGACGACCACTTCGACGACGGGGTGCTCGTGACCGCGACGGTGGGCAGCTACCGTCCCAACCCGTGGGGACTCTGCGACATGCACGGCAACGCATGGGAATGGACGCGGTCGACGTATGCTTCCTATCCCTATGTCTCGACGGACGGCAGAAACGATGCGAACGACGCCGGTAGGAAAACGGTGCGGGGCGGTTCCTGGTACGACCGGCCCCGGCGCTGTCGTTCGGCCTTTCGTTTGAGCTACCCGGCCTGGCAGAAAGTATACAATGTCGGCTTCCGCATCATCATCGAGATTGACGACTCTGCCACGTTCGCCGCGGGCGAGTAGGAACCAGGGGGATTTCCGTGTACGTTGAGATGCATCGCGTGAAGATTCTCCTTCTTTTCGCCGCCGCTACGCTGGCCCTCGTGGCCGCGAGCGGATGCAGGCGAGCCAACGAAGAGGGTCAGCCGGTGCGCGGAGAGGCAGAGGCCGGCCGGCCGGGAGAAACGGACTCAGCAGACGCCGCGGGAACGATCCCGCGTTTTGCCGTCAATTCGCCTTTTGTTCGCGACTACAACTTGCCCGGCGAGAAGGAAGAGAAACGCCTATGGGCCCGATCATTCTTATGGGAAAAGGCCCCTGAGTTTGTGGTCGAACAGTGGCTTACACCTGAGCCCCGGGCGGAGGGCAAATGCCTCCTGATCGAGTACTGGGCGACGTGGTGTGCCCCGTGTCGACGTTCGATTCCGGTTCTCAACGAGATTCACCGCCGATTCCGAGACCGGTTGATCGTGGTGGGAATTTCGGATGAGCCCAGGGATACGGTGCTGGCTCTGGAGGAGCCAAAGATTGAGTACCATCTGGCGATCGATACTCAGGCCCGCATGAAGAAGGCGCTCGGCGTGGTGGGGATTCCTCACGCAATCGTCGTCGAGCCGGGCGGGCACGTGGTCTGGGAAGGCTACCCTTTGCTCGAAGGACATGAGTTGACCGTTGAGGTTATAGAGCGAATTCTCAGTGCAGGTCGGATGGATGCCGGTTCCTGACGCAATAACCAACTACAAGGAGAGCTGTGTGAGGAGAATTCTGACTTTCGTCATGATCGTGTGCACGCTTGCTTCCCTGTCGGGGGCCCGATGGAAGCAACGGCGTGAGGGCAAAGAACAACAGGAGTGTTTCTCGCCGCGTGTTCTCGTCGTCGATGAGCAAGCGGAGAGGCTTTACGTGGCCGCCGCCACATCCCCCCGTCTGCTGGTCGTCGATCTTACTGCCAAGAAAGTGACCGGGGAGATCGCGCTTCCGGAAGCCGCCGGTGGGCTCGCTCTGTCGGCCCGGGCGTCACAGCTCTACGTCGCTGCCGGGACAGCCGGCGGCAAGGTCTACACGGCAGACGTGACAACCGGACGAGTGGAGCCCGTTGCCAACGTTGGCCACACACCCATGTCGCCCGTGGCCAGCAAAGACGGCAAGTGGCTCTACGTCTGCAATCGATACAGCAATAGCGTCTCTGTGGTCGATCTTTCTGCGGCGCGCGTGTCAGAAACAATCGAGGTCATACGAGAACCGGTCGCGGCCGGTCTGACGGCCGACGGAAAGACCCTTGTCGTTGCCAACCATTTGCCGGCGGGGCCCGCGGATGTCGACGAGATGGCCGCAGCCGTCTCAATCATCGAGACGACAACGAACCGAGTGAACGCCACGGTTCCGCTTCCTAATGGATCAACGGGGTTGCAGGGGCTTTGCCTCTCCCATGATGGGCGCTACGTTTATGTGACGCACATCCTCGCACGTCACCATCTCCCCACGACCCAGATCGAACGGGGCTGGATCAACACCAATGCCCTCAGCATCATCGACGTCGAAGGAAAGCAGTGGCTCAACACCGTGCTTCTGGACGATGTGGACCGCGGCGCCGCGAATCCGTGGGGTGTCGCGTGCACGGATGACGGCAAGTACCTGATCGTCACATTGTCGGGCACTCACGAGTTGTGTGTGATCGACCGGCGAGAGATGCACGCCAGACTGGCAAGCATCGCTGAGGGCAAGAAGGTCTCTTCTGTGGCGTTGACCGCCGACGAGGTGCGCGATGACTTGTCTTTCCTCGTTGGGGCAAAGCACCGGGTGAAGCTCGAGGGCAACGGCCCTCGTGGTCTGGCCGTGGTTGGCACACGGGTGTTCGCTGCCGAGTACTTCACCGACAGCCTGGCCGTCCTGGATATCGCGGGTGGAGAATTTACCAGGGCGAAATCCGTGTCATTGCAAAGCCCATTGCGTCTGACTAATGCGCGGCGGGGCGAGATGCTCTTCCACGATGCGGCGCTCTGCTTTCAACAGTGGCAGAGTTGTGCCAGTTGCCATCCGGGTTCCGGGCGAGCCGATGCCTTGAACTGGGACCTCTTGAATGATGGAATTGGCAATCCGAAGAATACCAAGAGTCTGCTGCTGGCCCACGCGACGCCTCCGGCGATGAGCCTGGGCGTCCGCGCCGATGCACGGGCCGCCGTACGCGCCGGGATCAGATATATTCAGTTCGCCGTGAGACCGGAGGAAGATGCCGTCGCTATCGACGCGTACTTGCAGTCGCTCGAGCCGCTGGCCAGCCCGCATTTGGTCGACGGCCAGTTGAGTCCTTCGGCGCTGCGGGGGCAGCGTGTCTTTGCGGAAGCCGGCTGTGCCCACTGCCATAGCGGTCCGTTGTACACCGACCTCAGACGGTATGACGTCAGAACGGGTACGGGCCTCGACACGGCCCAGACCTTTGACACGCCGACACTTGTAGAGGTCTGGCGCACCGGACCGTATCTGCACGACGGACGCGCCACTACCATTGCCGATGTGTTGACGAAATACAACCCTGACGACGAGCACGGCAGGACCTCCGGTTTGACGCCGGACCAGATTCGAGATTTGGCCGAGTTCGTTCTGACACGGTGAGCGGGCGACGGCCAACAATGTTTCAGTGCCAGTTGAAAGGACTGCTGCTTGTGCAAACGTGTAGAGAAGGCAATAATATCCCTGGAGGCACGGCATGAAGATGATGGCGACATTTGTCCTGTGCTCACTTCTAATCTTGGCACCCGCTTCGGCCCCGGCGCAGACGGTTACCGGGCCGACCGTCCGGTACGAAGGATGCGACCGTGTGACGGCGGCTGTCGCCATAGATGAGGACACGTTCATCGCTGCCTCCAGCGATGATAACTTGCTCAGGGTGTATGCGACGACGGGGGCCGCCGCACCTTTGACCTCATTCGATCTGTCCGATTATCTTGACGTGGATTCCGAGCTGCCGGGGGCTATTCAGGGAGCGACGCGAGTCGGTGATCGCATCTACTGGATCACGTCCCACAGTCGGGATGAGGACGGGCGAATCAGGCCCGAGAGGTATCGCTTCTTTGCCACGACGATTGAGAAAAAGCAGGGCCAGATCGTGATTGAGCCCGTGGGCACGCCCAGCAAGACGCTGGTTCACAGGCTGGTGGCCCGGCATACGATGCGAACGTTGCGACTGGACAAAGCGACCCGGCTGGGCGCCGAGATGACGCCCGAGCAGCGAGCAAGACTGGCGCCCTCAAGGGAAGGGCTCAACATCGAAGCCCTGTGTGCCTCTCACAACTCGGAGGTCCTCATCGCCTTTCGCAATCCCAGGCCGCTCAGGGTGATCACGGGCACACCCCACGCGTTGATCGTACCGGTAGACAATGCTGACGAAGTGATTGAGAAGGGAGAGGCCCCGATCTTCGGCGAGGGTGTGCTGTGGGACCTGGGCGGGTTGGGCATCGTCAGTTTCGAGTACTCGGCATTCCACCGGGTGTTCTTCGTTGTCGCGGCTCCTCACGACAACGAAAGCGTATTCGTGCTGTACCGGTGGTCGGGGATGAAGGCGAATCCTCCCGAAGTCGTCAAGCGTTTTAGTACCGATGACCAGGTTCCTTTCCCAAGGACGATCATCCCGTTCGAGAACTCGAGCAAGCTGCTGTTCCTTGGCCGTAGTGTTGAAGCTCCGGGCAACACCAGATCGTTCTGTGGGTACTGGTTTCAACCGTAACCGGGGAGGCTCTGTTGAATCCTCGTTCCCGTCGTTGTATGATCAACCCCTGGTACGCTGAAGTCGTTCTTTTCATCAGTCACCTCGTGAAGGCAGATTGCTTATGCGAACCAACCGACGAAAATTCATTGCGAGTGCCTTTGCCGCTGGCGTGGCGGCCCACAGTTCACCACGGTCGTTGTTGGGCTCCCAACCCCGCAGTTCGGGCTCGGCAGGAGCCTTGAACCGCTGGTACCCCACGCTCGATAAAATACTCGAACAGCCCGTTCTCAAGAGAGAACTGTTCGCCACCCCGGTCATCATTGAAACGCTGGAATTGCTTCGGTATAGGGGCAATTTCCTGTGCCGGGTGCGTTCCACGGACGGAGCCGAAGGCCTCTCGGTCGGTCACGGCGGACTGAACTCACTCTACCCGATCTTTGTTCATCGGTTGCAGCCATTCTTCATCGGGAAGGATGCACGCGATCTGGATCTGCTGCTGGAGAAGGTTTACATCTACAGCCTCAATTTCCGGTTGAGTGGCATGGCGCTCGGGATTCCCCTGGCCACTATTGAGTTCGCCATTCTCGACATGCTGGGCCGTGTCGCCAACAAACCCATGGGCCAGTTGATCGGAGAGATTCACCACCCCCACGTGGGGGTGTACCAAGCTACGGAGTACCGCGAGAAGTCGGTAGAAGAATCCCTCGATCTTATCAAGAGGGATGTTGCGAGAGACAATGCCCACGCCGTCAAGATCAAGGTCGGAGGCCTGATGTTCATGACGAAGGACATCAAGGCCGTCGCCCCCGAAGGCCGGACGGAAACGATGATCCCGCTGATCCGCGAGACTTTCGGGGATGACATGGCCCTATATGCGGATGCGAATGGTTTCTATTCCGTCCAAGAGGCCATACGCGTCGGGCATCTGCTCCAGGAATACCGCTATGGCTTCTTCGAAGAACCCGTTCCTTTCGACTGGTATGAAGAGACGAAGCAGGTTGCTGACGCCCTGGCCCTTCCCGTTGCGGGCGGCGAACAGGAATACAGTTTTCACGGATTCCGCTGGTTGATCGCCAATGACGGCCTGCAAATCGTCCAGCCCGACAACTACTACTTCGGCGGCATGACTCGTTCGATGAAGGTCGCGCGCATGGCACAGGCACTCGGTAAATCCTGCACGCCGCACATGTCGGGCGGAGGACTCGGATACCTCTACATGATGCATTTCGTGTCGGCCCTTCCCAATGCCTGTCCGCATCATGAATTCAAGGGCTTTCGAACAAACGTGCAATTCGAGTGCAAGACGTCCCCCTTGTCCGTCTTAAACGGGAAGGTTAAAGTCCCTACCGGCCCGGGATTGGGCGTGGATATCGACGCTGATTACATTAATAAGCACCAGCCTGTGAGAGCGTGACACTGAGTGACTGGCTGGCTGGATTGGCAAGAGACACTGGGGCAAAACGAAGGAGATGAGTTGGCTGAGACTCCATCTGGCTTTTTTGACGATAATAGAGGCAAGGAGACGGGGGTGCGATGGTACGTAGTCTCAGACATACTGAGCCCCTAAGTAGTGAGACACCGTAAAGGGTGACGGTTAGGATAAATTGCCAGTGGCGGAAGGGGCCCGTAAGGCGACTGGAACCGGCACAAAGAACACAACTCAGTAGCCACGGCAAGGTAACCTCCCTGTCTCACTTGAGCCCACACAGATCGAACATGCTATAGAACATATAGGTCTCCCGTATTTTGGCACCAGCGTATCGAACACAGCTTGGTCATTCCCGCGGGCCTTTGTCACGATACCGCGGATCTCCCGAAATCCACTGTACAGCAAGTGGGGTCTCTGTCTCCACAGGGGTCCAATTACGCCCGGATGTACATGGTTCGTGACCGTTCAAGCAAGTCGAGACATTGTCTGCATTTCAAAGACGGCCGGGAATATGGACCCTATACGAGGGTCGGCTTCCCAAAATTTATCACCGAGACCGACTACTACTTCACAGCCACCGTCCCGTCGCCGGAAGCCAAGACCGCCCATGGCAGCTCGCGTTCGGTGTTTGTACACAATGGCAAACAGTACGAACCGGTCCCGAAGGGTGAGGTCGTTGTCAGTCCGGATGGAAAGCGCCTGGCCTATGTTCTCCAGTTGCCGACGAAGGGCAGTTCCTTGGGGAAACTAACCACAGTGGCGGTCATCGACGGCTGGCAGAGCCAGCCCTATAAGATGGTCGGTCTGCCGGTGTTCAGCCCGGACTCCCGGCACGTGGCATTCTATGCCCACAAGCGGGGCCGTGATCTCGTGGTCATTGACGGACGCGAGGGACCGCCGGAAGAAGAGATCCAACGCTTCAGTGGAAAGGGCAAGAAGGACAGCCGCAAGCTTCTGTTCTCACCCGATTCCCAGCATCTGTGGTATATCGCCAGACGTCAGAACAAGTATTGTCTGATTCGCAACGCCAAAGATGTGATGCGCCGGTGGACGCTGATGGGTCCTCCTTGCGTTAGCCCGACTTTCCCTATTCGGCTCAAAAACGTTCGTAAGTCCTTGTTCTACCGTCCGGAGATGGCAAAGGTCGGCACTACATCTCTATAACTCCTTTGTCATAAATTCGCGGCGGGGGCTGGCTGGGCAGGC
>JAFGCA010000319.1 GCA_016932895.1 Sedimentisphaerales bacterium
ACAAGATTTTTCCTTCCTAAAGTAGGCCCAATGGCCATTTTGCAAAAGTCCAGTGATTACTTGGGCGGGGACAGCTTCAGCTCGATGCCGTCCCATTGCAGTCCGCCGATCACCGCCTGGGCGATATTCATCAGGTGATCGCCAGCCTTCTCGACGTTGTCCACCAGGTCGATGAAGATCAGTCCGGCCTCCGGCGTGCACGCGCCGTCCCGCATCCGCTGCACGTGACTGCGCCGCAGCTCGACCTGCATGCGGTTGAGATTCCGCTCGTTGGGCAGAGCCAATCGGGCCGCCGCCGCGTCGTCCTTGTCCAGGGCCTCGATGACGTGGTCGAACATCCCCTCCACCTCTTTGCCGAGGTCGTTGATCTCGGCAAGGGCCGAGTCGGTGAACACGAGCTTCTGCTCGATCTTGCGGATCGCAATCTCCACGACGTTGACCGCATGATCGCCGATTCGCTCGAGGTCGTTGACCGTGTGCAGCAGCACGGGCAGGGCGACCGACACCTCCTCCGAAAGCTGCTGGCGGGACAATTCCGTCAGATAGGACGTGATTTCGTACTGGAGCGTGTCGGTGAACTCCTCGGCGACGCGGGCGGATTCGAGCTTTCTCCGGTCGTCGTTCACCAGGCCGGCGACGGCGTCGGTGACGCCGGTCTTGGCGGTTCTGGCCATTCGGACGATCTCCCGCCGGGCCTGCTCCAGCGCGATGTCCGGCGTGCCGAGCAGGTGCCGCTCGAGCACCATCGGCTGGGACGCCGCTTCCGACGGGCGCAGCGGAATGATCTTGAACGCCGCCTTCTCCAGCACGCTCGCCAGCGGCAGGAAGATCAACGAATTGAGTACGTTGAACGTTGTGTGCGCCACGGCGATGCTTGCGGCAATCGTCTCTCGCGAGAGGTTCCAGGGGGTCAGGAAGTCCACCAGGATGCTGTAGCCGCCCAGAATCACGACCGGGTAGGCGATCACCGTGCCCAGGAGATTGAAGGCGGTGTGCGCCCAGGCGGCCCGCCGGGCGGTGCGATTGGCCTGCAACGACGCGAGCTGGGCCGTGATCGTCGTGCCGATGTTGGCGCCGAGCACGAACGGGACCGCCATGTCCAGCGCCATTTGCCAGCTCGTGCCGAAGGCGCCGCCCATGGCCAGCAACTGCACGATGGCGATGGCCGCGGAGCTGCTCTGGACCAGCACGGTCAGGACCAGTCCGGCCCCGATGGCGAACAGGGGCTTGCCGCCGTAGGCCGCGAAGATCTGCTGCACCCGCGCGCTGCTCTCGAGGGGCTCGAAGGCCTCCTTCATGTACTCGATTCCCAGGAACAGCAGTCCGAAGCCCAGCAGAATCGTACCGATGCTCTTCCTCGCTTGCGAGCGGCCGCACACGTGCAGCAGGAAGCCCACGCCGATCGCCGGCAGGGCGTACGCCTCGATCTTGAGGAAGCCCAGCCCGGAGATCGAGACGATCCATGCGGTCGCGGTCGTCCCGACGTTGGTGCCGATAATCACGCCGATGGCCTGCTTGAGGGTCAGCAGTCCTGCGTTGACCAGGCCGATGACGATCACCGTCGTGGCGGAACTCGATTGGATGAAGGCCGTCACGACCACGCCGACCGCGAAGCCGACGTAGGTGTTCTTGGTCATGGTCTCCAGGACGACTCTGAGTTTTCGGCCGGCGACCTTCTTCAAGCCGTCGGACATCAGGAGCATCCCGAACAGGAAAAGCCCCAGACCTCCGATCACTGCAAGAATCATGTTGCCGATCATCCTGGCACTCCAACGCGATATAAATGAACACGCACCTTCGGCCGCTTGCAGGGCCAACGGAGCGACCGGCGGCATTCTACCGGACGGGCCGCCCGCCCGCAAGACGCGTCCCGATTTCCTTCAGGGTGAACGCAAAGTCGTTTCAGGGCACCCCCCCGAATGTCAATGCGAGCGAAGCGAAGCAATCTCCAACTCGGAAAACTGAGATTGCCTCGTCACTGCGCTGCTCCTAAGAAACTGACGGGTCGGGTGCCACGCTCAAACTTGTTTGAGCGTGTCTTGTCTCACTCACGGAGACACGCTCAAGCTGCGCTTGGGCGTGGCGCCCACAGCATCGAAGCGGTTTCTTCCCGACACCAGGCGCGGAGCGCCACCGCGCGTCGGGCCTCGCAACGACATGCGTCGGATCCGTCGAACGACTTTATGATTGCCCTGCGTTGCGTTCGGCGGGTCCTTGCTGCCGTGAGGCTGCGGGCGTATAATCCGCCGGTCGCGCGGGGTCGCGCGGAGATGTCCCTTCGCTGGGCCCGCCAAGGTTGGATCGGCCGCCGAATCGTTCAATAGGGCTCCGGATCAGCATCATGTTCGTATCGCATCGGGCTGCACTCCTCGTCAGTGCCGTGGCTGGCCTGTCCATCACGGCGTGCGCCCCGGCCTCGGGGGACTATGAGTACTGGGCCAAAGCGACCTTCCTGATGTCGATCAGCGAGAACTGGCGGTTCACGTTCGAAGAGCGGCTCACCTTCGGCGACGAGGCCCGACGGCTCGACGACCACCAGACGGATTCTTCCTTCACCTACTGGGGCCTGGCCGACTGGCTCGGCGTCGGACTCGGTTA
>JAFGCA010000320.1 GCA_016932895.1 Sedimentisphaerales bacterium
AAGTGCGCCGGATTTTGCGCCGCCCGGTTCGTGGATTTGCGTTTTTGCTGGGCTTTTCGCGAAGTGTTCGTGTCCCTCCGGGCCCATCCTGTCGTTTGGTGCCGTGCCGTGCCGTGCCGCGTCGCGGGGAATAGCCCTGTAAGACCGGGCGTTTCTCGCGTTCGGCCTGATCTTGATTCTGGCCCATACCGCCCGTTTCCGCGCTTCCTTGATGAAAACAGCCAGGGGATCGCAGTCGGCACACGGGCGGTTTGAGATGATGCGGCTGGCGTACATGGCTGCACCCCCGGTGGTCGTGGCGTAAGGCATGACCATGCACAGTCCGCTGGCCTGGAACTGGTCGAGAGAGCGGGCAATCAGCCGGCGGCAGGAGTCCGGGTCTTTCGCCTCGTCGAAAACGGCTGGCATGTGGACATACGCGCCCATGAACGGCGAGCTGGGCTTGGCGGGTAAGGCGTTCGGGCCGACAGCCAGCGTCATGCTGCCAGACAGAAAGAATGCCAGGACCGCTCGGCTCATGAAACTGTCTCCAGGATTGGCCCCACCGCAAAGCCCCGAGACTTCAATCCCCACTTCGCCCCGGCCGAGCCTCCGCCTGCGTCCGTCATCTCACAGCAGGACGATGGTGACGCCCTCGTTGTATCTGCCCAGATCCTTGTCCTTGCCGAGTTCGGGGCATTCATCCAGGATCTGCCTGGTCGATTCCTCAAAGATATCCCATTCTTCACCAGCAACGAAACATCGTATCTGACCTTCCTTCATCCGCTTGCGAAGCGATCGGCGAATGGCGTGCCTGAGACTCCCGCCGATACCCGATGCTCCGTAGCCGTGTATGATCTTCAAGGCGATCATTCCGGTTCTGTGGGCCCTGTCGATTTCGGATTGCAGCCTCGCCCGTGCTTCTTCAACCCTCGGCATGCCCGCTTTCAAAGTGACGACGCCGATCTTACCCGGCATGATGGCTTCCCCTGGCGATACGTTTGCGCGCCTGAGCATACAGAAGAGCACGACGCACGCCAAGAAGCACGTCACTCGTCGGTTGGCACGGGATCCGCCGTGCTGAGAGTAGAAAGTAGGGAGTAGGCCGCAAGAGAGTCGATCCCGGTCGAACAGGCCGTCGAACCGGCATAAAGTCGCCCACCGGCAGTCATCAGCCTGCACCTTGGGACAAGACGGTGAAGGGGTAACGGGATCAGCGTACCAGCTTGATCAGCACCCCCTGGCCAGCCGGGAGCCACAGACCGTGTTCGTCGTCCAGCGGCTGCACGCGGCCGTCGTCGGGAGAAAACCGGAGCTTGTGCTTGTACGTCTGCGAAGTCTGCAGCATCACGTTCACCGTCCGCTCGACGCTCAAGTTGACGAGCATCACGCAATCCGTACCGTCCTCGCCCGAGAATTCGCCGATCATGATCGGCACATCGGTGTCGGTCTGGCGCTGGCGAGACGCTCGCGACACGACGTCGCGGACGAGCCGGCCCGGTAGCGAGGGCATCATCCGCCCAGGGGGCTTGGCGTACACGCCGGTTGAGGTCTGCCGATTCAGGATCAGCCCGAGCGTGCTGGCGTGCTGGTTCACCATGCGCAGCGCGTGCCAGGTAGCCGTCTTTCCGCCGTCCTTGTCGATCGGCGCATACGCATAACCGCCACCGTAATACGTGTACCATGACAGCCCGCGCCCGCCCGCGGCAAGCGTCGTGTACGCTTGCAGCATCATGTTGGCCGGCGACGGCGGAGGTGTGTCATTGCGAATCTGGTTCGCCGAGACGATGTTCCAGAACGGCAGGTTGTACTTCATCGCGACACGGCGGACTTCCATCAGGTCGAAGAAGTAGTTGTCGGCCGGCCCCTTGACCTGCAAATCGTCGGAGTACTGAACCATGTAATTGTCGTAGCTTAAGAAACGCGGCCGGACCTCGTTGACGAATCGCTCGAGGTATTCGGTGAAGCTGTCCGCACCCAATTGCGATTGATCCGCTGCGCCAACGGTGGCGTAACTCGGAAACAGGTTGATGTACGCCAACTTGCCGGGGGCGTACTTGTCCACCGCAGCCACCGCCTTGCCCAGGGCGGTAAACAGCGGCGTACCCGGCTCGTCGGTGATGAAGAAACCCGCCAAGGCCGGACTGTCACCGGCCGATTCGACCATCGCGCGGACCCGCGCGTCGATCTCGTCGTCGGACAGATCACGCCAAGGTCCGAACCAGGGCTTCTCGCCCGCCGGCGGTGCAATGATCGCTTTGAGTCCGAGCTTTTCGCAAAGCGGCAGATCGCTGGCGTGCACGAAGCCGGCCATCGTGAAACCGCAGGCAGCTATGGATTCGAGCCCGTTGGCCGGCTCGAGGTGCGGCTCGGTCCAACCGTGGATAGGGTCCCAGGGCATGAGCGGGAAGAAGTCGGGCCCCAGGACGGTCGGCTCGGCGGAGGGCTGCGAGGATGCGGTGCTGGCAGACGACCGCCCGCGGTCGTCGCCGTGGGCCGCGTCAAGCCACACAAGGCCGACGGGCAAGAACGCGATTGTCCACAACGCAAGTGTTCTTCGCCGCATGATGTGTCCTCCTTGGTTTCACTCGAAGCAAGCTTGGTTCACGAATGCACGGCGAACCGGCGTTATCGTGCCAGCCACGACCTGCACCCGGCGCACGCCGCAAATCTTCTCTGGACAAGCCTACGCGAGGAACGATATCCCAGCCAGAGCACTTCACGATGGCGTATCCCCCCATGGACTGCGGGCCGCTCAACGGACACCGTCTTTCCCAGCCAGCTAGGGCGCGAGCCGCCGAGCTTGGCCAAACATGGCGGACAACCCAGGTCAGGCCAGCTCATGGGGACATGTACCCAACGACAAGCCGATCAATTGAGCAATAATACCCATCGCGTTTGCTGTGGCCAGCAGTAGACGCAAATCCGCCATGCCCATAACGCTTTGATGCACCGCAGTTTATGCGTCCAAGGCCACAAGACGCGGGCTCCAGAGGCCATCTGGCACCGCGGTTGCAGGTTATCGCCCATTGACGGGCGAGCTCAACTACCAGCTCGTTGGTGTTTCGGGGGTCGGTCGAAGCGGCCGTGTTTCTGGGGAGATCAACGCGGCGGCCGAGATGCCCCCGGCTACGTGCATATATAACTTCTGTCCCCTGAGGGTCGCGAGGAGGGGAGACCTCGCGGCCCTCTGCTCTTGCGCGCGGCCCCAAAGGGGCGTCGGAGTGGGGTTGCAGCGGCGTCCCAACGGGCAATTGAACGGTCCATGACACCCTCCCACGGGGCTGCAGGCCGCTGGCAGGATGCGGCGCCGCAAGCTCCCGGGCGTATAAGTCAGGGCGAGTCTCCGGCCGGGTGGAGCACACCGGCGCGGGGCGGGCAGACAGTTGCTTTAAGTGTTTGTGGCAGTTAGACTAACGGCGGCTTGGAAGCTTCATGCCCTACCGCGCCATAGCTGGCGATCGACCATGGAGGGTCGTCAGATGTCGGGGAGTCTCGGGCGGTGTTTTTGGGATGATGGGTCGGGGTGGTTCGGCGCGCCGGGCGGCGGGCTGCGCGCGGTCGTGCGCGGCGGTTCGGGCGGG
>JAFGCA010000321.1 GCA_016932895.1 Sedimentisphaerales bacterium
CGCCGAAGCCGAGGAGATCACCGAAGCCGCCCGCAAGCATCATCCGGAGTACCTGGCCAAGTGCGGCGGGACGTATTCGAGCGAATGGTTCTGGTCCAAGGCCCTGCACTGTATCCGCGTCGCGCCGCAGGTGATGAAGTCGGCCGCCGCCTGGGTCGAGCAGTCGGATTTCATCCCGGCGGTTCTCACCGGTAACACCGACCCGGGCACGTGGAAGCGGAACGTCTGCGCCGCGGGGCACAAGGCCATGTATCACGCCGACTGGTCGCTGCCGGATGCCGATTTCCTCGGCGGTATCGACCCGGCTCTCGGCGAACTGCGCCGCCGGGGGACCTACGACCAGGCTGTCGCCTCCGATCAGAGGGCCGGAGAACTGTGTGCCGAATGGGCCCGCAAGCTTGGCCTGCCGGCGGGGGTGCCGGTGGCCGTCGGCGCGATTGACGCCCATTTCGGGGCGGTTGGGGCCGGCGTCAAGCCCGGCTCACTGGCCAAGATTCTCGGCACCAGCTCGTGTGACATGATGATCCACCCGAGCACCGAGCCGCTTCACGATATCCCCGGTCTGTGCGGGATCGTGGACGGGTCGATCGTGCCGGGCTACTTCGGCCTCGAGGCCGGCCAGTCGGCGGTCGGCGATATCTTCAACTGGTTCGTCAACCACTTCGATAAGGGCGACAAGGCCCACGCCACGCTGTCGGTTGAAGCTCTCAAGATCGCCCCCGGCGCCAGCGGCCTGCTCGCGCTGGACTGGAACAACGGCAATCGCACCGTGCTGGTCGATCCGCGACTGACCGGCCTGCTCGTCGGCCAGACGCTGCACACCACCCGGGCCGAAGTCTACCGCGCCCTCATCGAAGGCAGCGCCATGGGGGCCCGCATGATCATGGAACGGCTCGAGGAGTACGGCGTGGCGGTCCGGGAGGTCATCAACTGCGGCGGGATCGCCGAGAAGAGCCCGCTCGTCATGCAGATCTACGCCGACGTGACGGGCCGACCCATGAAGATCAGCCGGTCGGCGCAAACGTGTGCCCTTGGCGCCGCCCTGTTCGGTGCCGTTGCCGCTGGTTCGGCCGCCGGCGGTTACGACTCGGTCGAGTCAGCCCAGGCCAGGATGTGCGGCCTCAAGGCCAAAGTCTACAAGCCCAACGACAAGGCCCGCCAGGTCTACAATGCCCTGTTCAAGCTCTACGGGCAGCTCCATGACGCCTTCGGCACGACGACCTACCGCGAATCGCTCCACAACGTCATGAAGGATCTGCTCGCCCTGCGCGACGAGGTTCGCGGGATCGGCAAGTAGCCCCTTCTGCGTAAGCGCTCGTTGAACACACCCCCTCGGCAGGGCCGGATCGCAGCGCATAGCGTCCTTTAGAGATACACGCTCTTGAGCCGGTAGGGGGCAGAGATTCGAACTGCGAAAGGACGGTGTGTGTTGGCATCTGATCTTGGGCCGGGGCGGGCAAGGACGCAAACGGCTGCCTGGAACTGACGGCCCGGCCGCGCCTTTCGCCTTGCGGCTACTCGCCACGGCCGGGCCTTCTTCTTCGGCTGCCCGTCTTCTCAGCGGACACGCCAAACGACCGGGTAGTCCCTGAGCACGGTACGGCTGCGTGAGCTTATCCGACCCGCGCGAATCTGGCCGCAGGCTTGCGCCGCGTGCGGGGTGTTCAACATGCTGCCTTCAATATCTGCGTCAATCTGCGTGATCTGCGGGCAGTTCTTTCATTTCTTCAGACGGAGTCTGTTTCTTCTTGTGCTGATTGATGATCCGTTCGTATTCGAGCTTGGGGTAGTGACCGAAGTTGACCAGGAGCCCCACTTCGAGATCGGCAGCGCTGAGATAGTTGAGAACCTGGGCACGATGTGCGTCGGCCAGAGCGGAGACAGCTTTGATCTCGAGAATCACCTGGTCAAAGCAGAAGAAGTCAGGGACGAGACTCTTTGTCAGCGGGTGCCCCTTGTAGGCCAGGGACAACGCTTTTTGAGAATCGAACGGAATACCCTGGATACGCAGTTCGATCTCAAGGCATTCCTGGTAGATCGGCTCCGTGAAACCGCAACCCTTCTCGTTGTAGACCTCGAAGCAGGCGCCGATCAAGCGATAGGTCTCCTCCTTCAGCGGATAGTCTGATGCCATAGGAGTCAACCTCTCGCTTGTCTTTGATCGAGCCAACCGTGACCCGAGCACCGATGAATCCCGGGGAATCACAACAGCGTTACCCTAACCTGCACCGGCACGGTTTCAAGTGCGGTGGGACGCGAACGGACAAGATGAAAAGTGCCCGCAGATCACGCAAATCGACGCAGATAGGGACAGGGCGATGATGGAGAAACGGCGATGCGCTGGCCAAAAATGAAACGCTGGTTCTTGGGGAAGCTGTCCACACGCTCCAGCAGCCACTTCGTCACGGCATACCACTTCACCAGCAGGACCGGCGGTTCATCACAATGCTGCGCCCTGCGCTGCGCCATGTTTCAAAAACCGATCCTCGCTGCGCTCGGATAAAGGGAAAGAGAGATAAAGGATAAAGAGTAATCTCTACGCTCTCCTTCTTCGTAAGACTCCCACGCCAGCCAAGGCCAACATCACCATCGTAGCGGGCTCAGGAACCTCGGAGACGCGGAACCCGATGACGGCGCCCTCGTTCGACGGGTAGATGTCGCGAACCGACGCGCGCAGGTAGTAGACGCTGTAGCCGAACGACCCGCCCCGCAAGCCGCGACACGAACCGTACAGCACAGCTTCATTCCACTCCCACACGTTCCCGCCCTGATCGAACGTGCCGTAAGGGCTCTCGGAGTTCTGGAACTCGCCCGCCACCGTCGTGTAGTACGGCGACTGGATCGGATACGGATCCCCGTAGTAGTTCGCGTTGTTGCCGGAAGCGTCGTTGAGGTCGCGGCCCGGAGTCGTGTTGCTGCTCGTCGGGTAGTCGTAGTAGTTGCTCGCCGCCGGGTTGTAGTACGCCGCCTTGTACCACTCATCCTCGCTGGTGATCGCCCACTTCCAGTCCGCCTCGCGATTCACGGCCAGAAGCGCGGCATCGCTCGTCGCGCCATTGAGGTAGTACGCCCCGTCTTCGGTCGTGCTCAGGCCCTGCTCGCCCGTCGGCTGTCCGTTGTGCAGCCAGTTGGCGAAGCGGGCCGAGTCGCCCCACGATACGGAGTTCACCGGACGGTTGACGTGAGACGAGGCCACCGTGTACGTGTAGGGATTACTTAGGGTCCCCCCGCCGCTTCGCGTGATCCCGCTGCCATAGTCGGTCCGCGACATGGTCGTGCTGTAGAGGGCATACGTGTCCACGCCCGCCACTGCGTTCAGAAACGCCGTGTATTGCCCCGCCGTCACCTCATACTTGCCGATGTTGTACGTGTAGTCCACCGCACCGCAGACGCGGTCCGGCCCGTAGCCGCCCGCGCCGCTGCCGGACAACTCACCCGCGTTACCCGGATTGCCGACCGGCACGGTCTCGATGTTCACCGCCACCGCCGTGCCGCCCAGCAGACCGACCAGCACACAAACCGGTACCCACGTCTTGTAGTACTTCACGATTCTCTCTCCCTTCGATATGTCCCGCGGAGGTTGTTGCCCTCTCTCCCCGGCAGGACGATGCCGTTGTCCCATGCCCGGCGGACGCCACCGTGCCAAGCCTGTAGCATATCAGCGCCCCCCCCCCGCTCTGTCAAGTCGATTCA
>JAFGCA010000322.1 GCA_016932895.1 Sedimentisphaerales bacterium
ACCTGGGTCGTGGTCGATCTGTGCAGCACCCACCAGTGTCCGGCTGAAAACCACCCACGGCAGTACAGACGTCACCGGGGCCGGCTTCATTGCATCCAAATTCCGCCTCACGCCCACGGGACGCAAGCTTTTTGCCTATTTTAACATATATGGGCCCAAAAACGTAGACCGTGCTTGCAAATAGTCAAAAAATGTCGGGCCGAACGGGGCAAAAAATCTGTCCGTGCCCTGCGAAAGGACCGTCGCCTGAATCACCCGGATTGCATTTGTCGCCATCGACTGCTATTGTAGTGCCCGTGTGTGGCTTACCGTCGCCGGGGGGCATTATGGGACGGAGATGTGCCCTGTAGTCGATCGCGCAACCGCTTTGAAATAGGGATTGTGGAGACAAGCCGATGGATGGACCAGTAGAGCCGACAGAAGTACCCGCCGAGCCTGAGGGAATTGTTGATGTCGTTTTCAAGAGGAAGCCGGCGGCCGCGCCACCGGAGCGACTGGTCTCGCTCGATGCCTTGCGCGGGTTCGACATGTTCTGGATAATCGGGGGGTGGTGGATCGTCCAGGGTCTGGCCAAGGGGCTCAATAACGAGTGGCTCAACCAGTACATCGTCCCACAGACGCAGCACGTGCCCTGGGAGGGTTTCACCGCGTGGGATTTGATCATGCCGCTGTTCCTGTTCATTGTGGGTGTGGCGATGCCTTTCTCGTTCGCCAAGCGACTGGGTCAGGGCCAGGGCAGGGGGCGTATTTTTTGCCACGTCATCTGGCGTGTCATCATCCTGTGGATTCTCGGCATGGTCGCCCAGGGCCGGTTGCTGGAATACGACCTCTCGAAGCTTCGCTTCTACAGCAACACGCTCCAGGCCATCGCCGCCGGCTACCTGATCGCCTCGATCCTCCTGCTGAGCTTGCGGCCGGTAGGGCAGTTTATCATCACCGTCGGCCTGCTGCTGGCGTACTGGGGGCTGATGGTGCTGGTCCCGGTCCCCGGGCACGGAGCGGGCCAGCTTACGCCGGAGGTGAACCTGGCGTTGTACATCGACAAGCTGATTCTGGGACCCTATCAGGACGGGACCACCTACACCTGGATCCTGAGCAGCATGACCTTTGCGACGACGGTAATGATCGGGGTCTTTGCGGGGCAGTTGTTGCGCGCCGACTTCGGCAAGATTCGCAAAACGCTGTTTCTGCTGGCCGCCGGGACCGTCTGCGTCTACCTCGGCTGGGCGTGGGGCCATGTCTTCCCCATCATCAAGCACATCTGGACCAGCTCCATGGTCTTGTTCGCCGGAGGGTGGAGCCTGCTGCTGCTGGCCCTGTTCTATTTCGTGATCGACGTGCTGCGCCTGCGGTTTCTGGGCTTTTTCTTCGTGGTGATCGGGATGAACGCTATCGCGGTCTACACGGCGACACACGTGTATGATTTCCGACACCTCGCGGATATTCTCGTGAGCGGCCTGACCCCGTGGACGGGAGATTGGCACGATTTCGTGCGGGCGGTCTGGGGTCTTACGATTCTCTGGTTGATTCTGTTTTACATGTATCGCAAGAAGACGTTCATCAAGATCTGACGGCGAGGCTTGCATTGCGGATGGAGGACTGCGGATTCGCACCGCCGGTCCTATTTGCAGGCAGCTATCGTTACAGGAGTCATTCACACGGGAGAACTGAAATGCAGGATACGCAAGGACGAGGAAGCAACCCCGGGGCAAGACTGACGCGTCGCGGCTTCATGCGCGCGACGGCGGAGGGATCGTTGGCATTTGGCTGCCTTTGGCCCCTGGCTTTTTCCGGTTGCAGCGCGGTCTCATCGAGGAAGGATTCGGCCGCTCAGGGACGGGGCGGAGCCCGCCCCAACGTGATTTTCATCCTCACCGACGACCAGCGGTGGGATCAGCTCGGCTGCGAGGGCCATCCGTTCCTCAAGACCCCGAACCTTGACCGGCTGGCCGCCGAAGGCGCGCGCTTTGCCAATATGTTCGTGACGACGTCGCTATGCTCGCCGAGCCGGGCTTCGTTTCTCAGCGGCCTGTACGCCCATTCGCACGGCGTCGTGAACAACTTCACGGACTATCCCGAAGATCTGCCCAGCTTTCCGCGGGCTCTCCAGCGGGAAGGCTACGAAACCGCTTATATCGGCAAGTGGCACATGGGCGAACAGAGCGATGAGAGGCGGCCCGGATTCGATTACTGGGTCACCCACAAAGGGCAGGGCAAATATTACGACACGGAGTTCAACGTCAACGGGCACCGAACCGTCAAGAAGGGCTACTACACGCACCGGGTGACCGACATGGCGATCGACTGGCTCGGGCGGGACCACGAGAAACCCTTCCTGCTCATTCTGGGCCACAAGGCGCCGCACACACCGTTTACTCCCGAAGAGAAGTATCAACATATCTACGACGAGATCCCGATCGAGTACCCCGAGACCGCCTTCGCGCTGGAGGGCAAGCCCGACTGGGTCAAGCAGCGCATCGACACATGGCATGGCATCTACGGGCCTTTGTACGGGTACCGAAAGGAGTTTCCCGACCGCAGTCCCGAGAGCGTCAAGCACTTCGCCGACTTCGTGCGCTCCTACACGGCTTCGATCAAGTCGGTCGATGACAGCGTGGGGCGCATCTACAGCGCGCTCGAGCGCGCGGGGCAGTTGGACAACACTGTGATCGTTTTCGCAGGTGACAACGGGATGTTCCTCGGCGAGCACGGGATGACCGACAAGCGGACGATGCACGAACCGAGCATCCGCGTGCCTTTGTTGCTGCGGTACCCGCGTCTGGTCCGGCCGGGGACGATCGTGGAGCAAATGGTGCTCAATCTCGACGTGGCGCCGAGCATCCTGGACATCTGTTCGGCCCCGCCGCTGCCGAAGGTGCACGGGATGTCGTTCAAGCCGCTGTTGAAGGGGCAGACCCGAAACTGGCGCCGGTCCTGGTACTACGAATACAACTACGAGAAGCAGTTCCCGTATACGCCCAACGTTCGGGGCGTGCGGACCGATGAATGGAAGTACGTTCGCTACCCGCACGGCGACGGGGGCCCCGACCGCCACAAGGCCGAACTCTACAACCTCAAGCAGGACCCCGGCGAGACGAAGAACCTGATCGACGACCCCGCCTATACCGGGAAAGTCGTCGAACTTCAGAGAGAGCTCGCACGGCTGATGAGCCGGACGGGAGCGTTGCCCGATCGCATGCCCCTGGATGAGGGCGTCAAATCCGAGCTGCCCGAGGAATCGATTCGCTGATCGAGGTTTGTGATGAATCGACGAACGTTTTTGAAAGTCTCCGGCATGAGTGTGGCCGCGGCGGCTTCGGGCTGCTTCGCGGGCTCGTCGTCGCAAGTGCCC
>JAFGCA010000323.1 GCA_016932895.1 Sedimentisphaerales bacterium
CTGGAATGGCCCGTGGTCTTCATTCCCTGGCTGGCCGACGGGCGTTTCCCCACCGACATGGCGATGAACAAGGACGAGGACCTCCAGGAAGAGCGACGCGTCTTCCACGTCGCCGTTACCCGCGCCCGCGACGAAATCTATCTCGTCGTCCCGCAGGTCTACCGCAACCGCGGCGGAAACCTGATCATGATGAAGCCCAGCCGCTTCCTCACCGAACTCGCGCAAGACCTCACCGAGCCCATGGAACTCGAAGAAGGCCTGCCCCACCTAATCGCCGGCGCCGGCCCCAACCTCCTCCCACCTCCGCAGCAGGCGTAACCCTTAACTCCACGCGACTGGGTCTCTTCATCTGAGCTTGCAGTGACGTCGACCTTTTTCGGGTGTCGGTCCCATATTATTGCTGGTCCTCGACGGGCAGATGGGCCGGGTGAAAAAGTGGCGGCTCGGGGCTGGTTTTGTTCGGTTTTTGTTTGGGTTTTGAAGGGGGGCTGGCCGATAGAAGAAGCATGCCGGTTTGGCATGTTTTGGCAACCCTCAAAGCCTGGAGTAGCAAGGATGGATATGTACGGAGCAGGACGGATCGAACCGGTGGTGAAATTCGGCCCCGGGGGCGACTATTCCTCAATCTGGCCGACCGAAGAGACGGGGTTGTGCGACCCCTCGGCCGGAGCCCTGACGAAGTTCCTGGCGTGCCTGACGGAAGTCGTCGGCGTGCTTTCGGGGACGCGGTGCGGCCGGCCGGCTGCGACGGGGCGCATGACCGATCCGGCCATTATCTCGAAGGAGGACAGCGGCCATGAGGCCCAGAGACATCGACTCGATCGAAGGACTGACACCGCGTCAACTGCGAGTGCTGCAGTGCATCGCGGATTTCCACGGCAGGCAATGCTATTCCCCGACGATAGCGGAACTGGCGGCGGAGCTGAGCCTAAGCCGAAGCACCGTATTCGAACACATCGCCGAGCTGCAAAGAAAAGGATTGCTCACGACTTCACCGGGCAAGGCTCGCTCTTTGAAGTTGACTTCAAGAGGGCGAAGACTGCATAGACACGCTGCCGATGACAGCCCCGCAACGTCGGCGCAGGCCCTCTCGGGAATACCGTTGCTGGGGCAGATCGCGGCCGGCATACCGGTGGAGGCGATTGAGAATCGCCGGAGCATATCGCTGGCCTCCTGTTTCAGCACCGGCGGTGACGTCTTCGCCCTGGAAGTCTCCGGCGACAGCATGATTGAAGAGAACATCTGCCCGGGTGATTACGTCGTCTGCCGCGCGGCGCAGACGGCCGAAAACGGCGACCTCGTCGTCGCCCTCGTCGACGACGGCGAAGCCACCCTCAAACGCTTCTACAGAGAGAAAGACAGAGTCCGCTTGCAGCCGGCCAACTCGAGCTACGAGCCGATCTATTCCAACAATTGCCGCATCGAAGCGGTCGTTGTGGGCCTGTTGCGAAAGCTGTGATGCCGCCGGCTACTTGAGACGCTTGACCTTGATGTTGCGGCACCACACGGGCTTACCATGGTCCTGGAATCCGAAGACACCTTCGCGGGCCATGTCCTTGTAGGCGATGTTGAGCTTGTTGCCCGCGCAGGAGCACAGGCCCAGCGAAGCCATCGCGAGACAGGCCGGCAACAACGATCGCCGGTGTGACATTTCTGAATCTCCTTACTCGTACCACCATTCGATAGGTTCCAGGAACCGGCGGGTTGCTGACACGTATACCTGGAAACGGGTTCTTGTTAACGGAATCTGACCCCCGATGCAAGCGGGCGACGGCCGAAGTTGGGCCTTGCGGTAGACCGTAGAATCACGATAATGATGCCGCCTTGGGGTCGGTAGGAGATTTGGTACGCTTGGGTCGGAGGGTACTCGATGGCGTGACGGCACGATGGGAGTGTCGCTGCGCAGAAACGGATACTTGGATCAGGGGTGCAGGAATGAAGCAACGAGAGATTCTTGGCAGTGTTCGCAACGTTGGAATGAGCGTGTGCGTGTTGGTACTTACCTTGCCTATGTGTGGGGCGCGGTCGGAGAACTGGCCGCGCTTTCGCGGGCCCTACGGGCAGGGTATCAGCAACGCGAAGACGATACCGAGCCAATGGTCCGAGCAGGACTTCAATTGGAAAGTGGAACTGCCGGGCGAGGGACACTCCTCGCCGGTTGTCTGGGGCGCCAGGGTTTTTGTCACCTGTGCGCGGGAGAAGGAGGCCAGGGGCTTTACGGTCTGTGTGAATGCCCTGGATGGCAGGGAGTTTTGGCGGCGCGAGCACAACCTTGGCAAGTATCCGAAGAACGGATTGAACAGTTACGCCGCGGCCACACCGGCCGTCGACGCCGAGCGGCTCTACGTCGTATGGCCAGGAGCGGCCGAAACCAGCCTGGTGGCATTGACGCACAAGGGCGAGCCTGTCTGGAGCATCAGGTTGCCGGGGTCTCGCGCCCGACACGGACTGGGCGGCTCGCCGATCGTCGTGGGCGACCTCGTCGTCCTCGCCCACGAGCAGGACGAGAATAATGACAACGTTCCCAGCATGTGGCTGGCGGTCGACGGGAAATCAGGCGCGATTCGGTGGCGTTACGAACACCCGGAAAGCACGCAGGCTTCGTATTCGACCCCATGCGTATACCGGGGTCCGGGCGGAGAAGCTGAACTGATCTTCACGAGCAATTCGCATGGCATCGCGGCGCTCGATCCTGCCACGGGAAAACTGCTGTGGAAGACAGCTTCGGCCCTGCCGGCGCGTGTGGTCAGCTCCGCGGTTCTTGCGGATGGGACGGTGGTCGCGACGTGCGGACGGGGCGGAAGGGGGGTGCGACTGGCCGCCGTAAGGCCCGGTTCCGACGGTGGCTCACAGGCGGCCCGCGAGGTGTACGGGCTCGACAGTCGCATCGTTCCGTATGTCCCGACCGGGGTCGCCTACGACGGGTTGCTCTTTGCATTTCATGACGGGGGCACCGTGTCCTGTCTTCGCAGCGGTACCGGCGAGGTGCTCTGGAGCGAGAAGCCGGCCGGCCGATTCTACGGCTCGCCCGTCTGCGTCAACGGGGTGCTCTACTGCATTACGATCGACGGCGACGTTGTCGTGCTGCAGGCGTCGGTGAGCTACAAGCTCCTGGCGGTCAATCCCCTGGGCCAGAAGAGTCACGCGACGCCCGCCGTGGCGGACGGACGGATGTACTTGCGAACACTGTCGCGCCTGGTCTCGATTGGCGTCGGCGGGCAGTGACGCCTGCTGTGACAGCCAGTCTCGATTCCTTACGTCTACGGCGTTTTGTCCTCGGGAAGCCAGACCCAGGAATCTGCGGACGTGTCGCAGTCGTTCGCGGCGGGATGCGCCGGAGCCTCGGTCCGGTAGTACACGTACGTGCTCGTTCGTGAGGGGCCCAGGGAAATGACGTCGGCCTGGGCGAGGACGGCGCCTTCGCCGCCGGGGTCCACACGCGCATCGTTGACGAACGTGCCGCACGTGCTGTCCAGGTCGATCACGATATGCCGGATGCCGCGACCGGTAGTATGCCGAATCACCTTCGCATGGATCCGGGACACTTCGCGCGGTACGAAAAACAACGTATCGGCGGCATAATAGTCGGGACCGCAGTCGCTGGGTTCCTCCATGATCGTCGGCGGCCGGCCCAGCACGACCTCATCGGTATTGAGAGAGACGATGCCGACCGTGGAGGGCCCCGTCCCCAGAAGGTAGGCGCCGCCGTGGAGCCGTTCGAGGGCCGCTCTGATCTCGCGCTTCCGCTCGGCGACGTCGGTATTCATGATGAACTCAATGTCCTTGAGCCGGGAGAGCCGGATGAGTTTGTCGATTTTGAGGAGGATGGGGTCGTGCTCGTTCATGATGGCCCTTACGATTACGCTTGTTGCTGAGCCCGGCGCCGCTACGGGCGGACGCTGCCGGTGGCAAAGGAATTCGTCAAGATGGCGCTCAACCGACCGTTTCACGACGAAAAGACGAAGGGTAGATACCATCGCCCGGTGGCCGTGTCAAGAGTCTCTTCTCTAAAACGGAGAGCGTGTGTCAGCGTTGTGTTGAGCGGATGGTCGTCTGGATAAGGCAAAAGGTTGCAGGGCGCTACGCACTGTAGTATGGTACCGGCGGTTCACCGGACGACAATCGTTGTGTGTAGGGTGATGTAGAAAAAGAAAGGGGTCTCGATGAACGTGATGATACGACGCCGATGTGCCGTAGTGGGGGTGTTCTTCGTTTTGTTTCAGGCCGCCGTTCTCTGCGGGCAGGCCCGGCGCGAAATCCAGTTGCCGGACATTATGGGGTACACGACGTTGAAATGCGATTTGCATATGCATACGGTGTTCTCCGATGGACTTGTCTGGCCGACCGTGCGTGTCGACGAGGCGTGGCGTGAGGGGCTGGACGTCATCTCAATCACGGACCATATCGAGTATCAGCCCCATAAGAAGGACGTTCCGACGAATCACAACCGGCCGTACGAGATCGCGCTGCGCCGGGCGCAGGAACGTGACATTCTCCTGATTCGTGGTGCCGAAATCACCCGGGATACGCCGCCGGGGCACTTCAACGCCATTTTCGTGCAAGATGTCGATCCGCTGGATACCGAGAACCTGCTCGATTGCATGGCGGCCGCCGACAAGCAGGGCGCGTTTATCTTCTGGAATCACCCCGGCTGGAAGCCGGAGCACAAGGGATGGTTCGAGATTCACACAACGCTTTATGAGAAGAAGTACATGCGCGGCATCGAGGTCGTCAACGGCCGCACGTACTATCCCGAGGCCCACGAGTGGGCGCTGCAGAAGAATCTCACGTTCCTGGCAAACTCGGACATTCATGCACCGATGACGCTCGAGCAGACTACACCCGAGGAGCATCGTCCGATGACGCTTGTCTTTGTGAAAGAAAAGAGCATCGCTGCCGTAAAGGACGCGCTCCTGGCGGGGCGAACCGCTGTCTGGTATGAGGATCAGCTTATCGGCAAAGCTTCGTACCTTGATGCGGTTTTCCAGGAGGCCAGCGAGATCAGGGACATCCAGTACGGCCCCGGGAACGTGGTTCGCTTCGCCGTTGAGAACACCTGCGACGTCGCTCTCGATCTGGAGCGGACCGGAAGCATCGGTCCCCGGGAGCTGAGGATCCCGCCCCACTCCAAGGCGTTGCTCAAGGTCAAGGTGCCCAGCACCGAGGCGCCCACGAAGCTGTCGTACAGGGCCCGCAATTTCGTGGTGTCGCCGAACAAAGGGCTGCCCGTGAGCTTTATGATCGCAGGCCGGCTTGCCATCGAGGTAAACCTGGAAGTGACGCCGAAATAGGGCCGGCCGGAGTGGAGTGGCATCCATTCCCGCGCGGGCCGGGCGCGCAGCCCCTATTCCTCGTCCATCGCGTCGATAAACGCGTTGGCCTCGGCGATGGATTCCTCCATCTCCTCAATCAGGGCCGCCACGTTCGTCTTGACGGATCGCAACTCGTCCTGGAGGGATGCGACCGCCTGGGCGTTCAGGTTATGCTTGAGAAACAGCACCTGATCGTGGAAGGCCGAGAGGACCGGTGCGATCTTCATTTCGGCGCCGCGCATCGCCCCGACCAGACGCGCGTAACGCAGACGCGTCTCGCGAAGCTTCTGCTCGCTGCGCTCCTTCAGCGTCTCATTGGTGTATTCCTCAAGCTCCTTGGCCCACTCCTTGAAGAGCGCCTCGCCCACGTTTTCCACGTCGTTGATTCGCTTTGTGACGGCTTTGGCCTTCGCTTCGCTCCGCTCATATTCGCTCTTGAGCTTTTTGTACGTCGCTTCGAGCTGCCCGCCGTCAAAGTTCACGAGTGCGGCGAACTGCTCGAAGGCCGACTGGAACTGCTCCTTGGCCTCCTGCTGTGCGTCTCGTGCGTCCTGGACGCGATCCACCAGCATCTCGCGCTTGTGGTAGCCGAGCTTCTCCATGGTGCCGTAGTACATTCCCTGACAGCCGCAGAGAAACACGACCGCGCCGGCGAGAACGTGGGACCTGACCCGTTTCATCTTTGTGCCTTTCAAAAGCCGTCGGTGCAAATTGGACACCACAATTGTAAAGTGTCCCGTACGACAATCAAGGCAATTGGCAGGGAACCGTTCGAATGTTTCCAGGCCAGGCTTGCGGCCGGGTTGCGCTGCCGGGTCGCCTATAAATACCAAGCCCCGTTTCGCTTGGAAACGGGGCTCGATTGGTGGAGGCAGGTGATAGAGAGCTGCCTTCATGGGAGAGGCGATAGCAATTGTGGTGTGGGTTGCGGCTTTGGACCTTTTCTGGGTGTTCTCTGGGTTATGTTTGGAGCCCACGGGGGCTGGGTTTTCCCGGTACTGCCGAGGTGGTTGTCGGTCCCGCATTCGCCTGGTCCCGTCTGCCCTTCCTCCGGGCTTCCGGGCTCGGCAACACAGGCCGGCCAACCCGCCACCCTGCCTGCCGAACAGCGTACACTATGTGCATTGCCAAGGACCATCCTTTAACCACCTCCTCAAGTTAAGTTAAAGTTGTTTGTTCCGTCGGTGTTCGCATTATAAGTGCCGCTACGGCCCCGCAACGTAACGACGTTTTCAGAAAAAAGTGCTGCTTTTTTCGGACTCTTGTGCTAAGTCGTTGCAGAACAAGGGCTAGCATGCCGCGACCGGTACACTGTCAAGCTCGTGCAGAACGCCGGGAAACGCCTGGCCCGCGGTTTAATCGCAACGCCGTGCCCGGCAACTCGGGGAAAAGAGCCTTGCGAGCGGGCTGGCGACTTTTGCCTTTCTGCCACAAGTGTTTTCCCGGAATGGTTGACAGATTCCCCCCAACGCGGTAAACTCACGCATACGTAGAGCGCCTGTGGCTCAATTGGATAGAGCATCGGTCTACGGAACCGAAGGTTAGGGGTTCGAATCCTCTCAGGCGCAGTTTCATAAGCCATTTTCCTTAAAGGGGTAAGGGTTTTGACCGGAGCCCCGCGCTCCGAAAAAGCCCGTTTTTTGCTGAGACAGGTGCTTTCACACGAGGGTAGCCGCTCGTGAGCCACTGACGATTGAAGCGGGCGGCGACTATGCTCTCGTAGAGCCACCATTCCTGGTCGTTGCTGCCCTCGGATGGCTGGATACGAGCGGGCATCAGCAGCCTGCCTTTGTGTTTGCCCTGGCCCAGGGTGATTCCTGATTCCGAACCGGTGGTCTGGGCAGGAATTCCATCGGGGCACCGTGTCCGACGGAATTGGGCATGATGACAATTTCTTCTCGCGTTCAGGTTTGACCCTGGTCGCGGCTGCGCCACAGATACCCGTCCTTGGCGCGGACGACCAGGACGTCTCCGCTGAGAGAGTCCACAATCGCGCTGCCGCCGGCATCGAGACCGACCTCTCGGGCGGGCCCCTGGGTCTTGCCGGCCGACTATCCGCATCTGCAGCCGGCTTGTTTCCTTCCCGAAGCTTTGCGCGCTGTTCTTGGGCCTTCACGGCGATCTCGCTGTTATGGATCGCCCGTGTGCTGAGTCCGAGACGTCTCGGACGATGGCTCAGCGACGATTATACTGCCTCCGGGGCCGAACCATAAGCGCACCTGGGACTCTCCGCCAGAGGACGGCACCGCCCGGGTGGGCCCATTGACATAAGGCCGACCGTAACGTAAAGTTGATTCACTGCCAACGGACCCCAAAGAGGTTGAGTCGCCGGGGCCGATCGCGTTCCATGCACCGGCTCCCGATGAGCGTGTGTAGGAATGACGTGATGAAATGTGTTTGCATACTGCTGGCGGTCGCTGGACTTTGCAGCCCTGCGACGGCAACGGGCCAAGCGCCCCAGAACCATGCCCCACGGGACAATGTCCCAACGCCCAAGAGCGGCATGATCGTCAGCGTTACGGAATTTGGCGTCGAGCCTGACAGTCGAGTCAATGCCGTCAAAGGTGTTCGGGCTGCGATCCAAACCTGTCGTGAGAAAGCTTCCGCGACGCTGGTCTTCCCGAAAGGGCGGTACGATTTCTGGCCGCAACACGCGCAGGAGAAGGTCTATTATGAATCGAACTGCTACGACAACAATCCGAAAACGTGTGCAATTCTCATTGAGGACGTCAAGGGCCTGACCATCGACGGTTCGGGAAGCGAATTCGTCTTTCACGGGCGCATACAGCCATTCACCGTCGAGCGCTGCGAATGCATAACCATTGAGAATCTGACAATCGACTGGGATGTCCCGCTGACGGCGCAAGGGAAGGTCGTCGCGGTGGCGGACGACACCATCGACCTGGAGATCAATGGGTGCGAGTCTCCTTACGTCATTGAGAACGGCAAGATCGTCTTCGTGGGCGAAGGCTGGAAGAGCCGCTGGGGGGGCACCATTGAATTCGAAGCCGACACGCACCTGATCCCTCCGGGCGGCGGCGACGGCTGCATGCGAGGCAACAGCAACTATCGCGCCGAGGAATTGAAGCGGGGGTTGGTCCGATTGCACAATTTCAAAGGACGAAAGCCGGCCCGGGGCAATTTCCTGGTCATGCGCCACAGCTCGCGCGACCACGCGGGCATCTTTCTGCTGCACAGCAAGGACCTCGTGTTGCGGAACATCGACATGTGTCACTGCGGAGGCCTGGGAGTCCTGGCACAGTTCTCGCAAAACGTTCATCTCGACCGGTGCCACGTGCGACCCAATCCGGCCAAGGGGCGCTACCTCAGCGGCCATGACGACGGCGCGCAGATATCGAACTGCCGCGGCCTGGTCCGAATCGAGAACTGCGAGTTCGCCGGCCTGATGGACGATCCGATCAACGTCCACGGCACCAGCGTCCGGATCATTCGCAAGACGGCGCCCAACCAGCTCGTCTGTCGATTCATGCATAGCATGAGTGTGGGTATGCAGTGGGGACACGAGGGGGACATGATCGCCTTCATCGAGAATGAAAGCATGCATACGTTCGCGCAGGGGACCGTGCGTGCGTTCCGCCTGCTGAGCATCACCGATTTTGAACTGACGCTCGAGGCTCCCATTCCCGGCCGCCTGGCCGAAGGCGATGCGCTGGAAAACCTCACGTGGTCGCCCGACGTGGAGATTCGCAACTGCAAGTTCGGCAGTTGCCGGGCGCGGGGGCTGCTTGTGACCACTCCGGGCCGGGTGGTGATCGAAAGCAATGTCTTCGAGTCGAGCGGTTCGGCCATTCTGATCTCGGGTGACGCGAACGGATGGTACGAATCCGGCGCGGTGCGTGATGTTTTGATCCGCGGCAATACGTTCGAGGCCCCCTGCATGACGAACCTGTACCAGTTTTGCGAGGGCATCATCAGCATATTCCCGATTATCCCCGCTCCGGAGAAGGCCCCGGAGCCGTTTCACGGGAATATCCGGATCGAGGAGAACGTCTTCCACGCCTTCGACTATCCGGTGCTTTATGCCAAGAGCGTGGACGGACTGACCTTTAGCAAGAACCGGATCGTGCGGAGCACGCGCTACCAGCCCTACCATCGACGCAAGCACATGCTGAACCTGGAGTACTGCCGGCAAGTGACGATTGCCGGGAACCGGCTTGAGGGAGACGTTCTCGGCCAAGACGTGTACGTCGAGAGAATGAATCCTGCTGAAGTGACTGTTCACTCCGGGCAGAGAATGTCAGGACCTTAGGATCGCCCGAGATCGTACATGCCGAACCCGCAACAAATGCTCCTCCGCAAATTCATGTTTGAAGGTTCCAACTCAGAGGAAGCCAGGTTGCTTTCGAGATCGTTGCTTACGTTGAGCCTAGCCATTGCCCTGGCCGGCGTCGCTTCCGCCGCCGGTCCCCGGACGGTTGTGTCGCCAGCCAATGCTCCCGTCAGCGTCGTATGGAATGTCCGTCATGTGATCTCGACCACCCGCCACGTCTCTCAGGGCGGCGTCAGCCTGCTCGATGAGCGTTGGGACGCCAATCACAAGGTTCCCTCCGGAAGGAGCGCCGTGGTGATCGATGATCCCCACGTTAAAACAGTCCACCTGCGCGACGGATACTGTCTCGAAAGCGCTGAAGTTGAGGGTGCGAAAGTAGAGATTGCCAATCGAAAGGAAACCGCCACGGTCCGCATTGTTCCTACAGCAACGAAGACAGTGGCGTGGAAGGTGACGTTTTCCCGGTGATCCGCTCACCTGAGATGGACACCACAGGCATGAATAACAGAGTCTAAGCAGAGGTCCCGGATTATGAAGAAAGTCATTCTATCTGTCGCATTATCATTGTGGTCGCTGATTCCCTGCAACGCCGCGAACGACATCGAGGCGTTGCGCGCCGACATGAGGTTCTTTACCGATGCCAGTTGCCGGCAGTTGCAGACGAGTGTGCAGTTGAAAGACCTGGACGGGTTTCAGAGCGACGTGCTCAAGACCGTGGCCGCCGGGATGCTGAACGGAACCTATGACAGGACCTATCGAGCCGCCCGCTACGAAGCCTATCCTTCGCCCCGCGCCTTGGGCCGCACCCTGAAACTGGGCGACGGCTTCAGCCGGTACGAGAACATTACCGGGATGTGCCTGGAACGGGGTGAACAGGTGGTGTTTGTCGGAGATACCGCCGGCAAGAGACTCTCGCTGCTGATTCCGGATTGGATGCGCAAGCCCGCCGAAGGCGTCAAACCCACGAAGGACCCCAACGGCTGGGGGCTTCACAAACAGCGAATCGGGCTCGAACAGGGTGTGAATGTTATCGACGTGAAGAAGGGCGGAAATGTGTACGTGAGCTATTTCGACGACCATGCCGATGAAGCCCCCCGGATTTGCGTTCACTTCCCGACAGGCAAGGTCAATGGGTTCTTCGACATCGCAAAGCACACAAACGCCGATTGGGACCGCCTGCTGGACGAGGCGGTAAGTCCCATTATGGACGCCCGCGGCACACACATCCAGGTCGCCTATCCGGTGCAGTGGTTCAATGTCTATACGCGCGGCAGGGGCGTCGAACTGATCAACAATTACGATGCCCTGCTCAACAGCCACTATACGTTGATGGGCCTCGTGAAATACCAAAAGGTACCTAAGAACCGCCTCCTGGCACGCGTAAACTTCAACTATTACATGTTCCGCGATGGCGACGGCGTCGCGTACCTCGGCAACAAGGGGACCATGCGCATGGTGGCCGATCCAAACGTGGTGATTACCGGCGACCCCTGCTGGGGCTTCAGTCACGAGACGGGACACGTGTTGCAGATGCGCCCGCAGATGACCTGGGGCGGCATGACGGAGGTTAGCTGCAACATCTTCTCGATGTATACGGTCACCGGAATGGGCAATCGAAGTCGCCTCAAAGCCCAGAGGAATTACGCTTCAGCACGCAAGAACATCATTGAGGCCGATCCCAGGATTTCCTATCTGGCACATGGAGATGTATTCGACCGGCTGGTTCCTTTCTGGCAGCTCCACCTGTATTTCGCTCGAAACGGCAGGCCGGACTTCTACGCCGACGTGATGGAGCAGATGCGCCGCCGTCCGGATGCGGGCCGCGGCGACGATTCGATTCGGAACCAGTTCGAGTTCGTGAAGATCTGCTGTGACGTGGCCGAGCTTGATCTGACGGACTTTTTTGACAAATGGGGTTTCTTCTGGGTTGGAGAGATTACGGTGAAGGACTACGGCGAATATCATTACGCGATCACGCAGCAGATGGTGGACGATGCCAAGTCGTATATCGCAGCGAAGCACTATGGCAAGCCAACGGAGGAGATCACCTTGATCGAGGACTGACGCCATACACGGCCTGTCAGCCGTTTCTTCGGTAGGGCAGACGCTATCCTGATCTTTGATTTAGAGGCAAGAGTTCAGTTAGAGGGAAAGAACCGGTTATGAGAAAGATCATTGTGGCCATTTGTTTCGGTTTGTTCTTCGTTTTCTCACCGATTGTGCACGCCAGCCTATCGCCCAGGGCAACTGGGGCATCGGACATACCACGAATGTGAGAGTCAGAATTCATGATCGCATCCCGTTCCTGAGCAAATTCCAGTTTGACATGGAACTATTCCATTGGCAGCCGAAACGAAAGATCGATTACGCCACGACCACCCACTGGTACGCCTTCGATGGTGCGACAAGCAATGGACAGGTCACGGCGGAGACCGGGATGTTGTTGGCACCTGGGATGAGACCGCGTTCTTCCTTGTGGCGACAGGAGCTACCTCATAACGGCTTATGCATCGGCGTTGTTTTGCCAGCAAGCCAAAGGATCTCTTCCGCGGACAAGGCTCGGCTATAAACGCGCACCTCGTCAATCAAACCATTGAACAACTTAAAGAGCTCTCCGCTGCTATTGTCCGTGATCGCTCCGATATAGGCATTGTGTTGAGAGGTGCCGGAAAGATCATAGTCGGCGTCGATGGCCTCGCTTGCTTCCAGGTATCCGTCGATGAAAATTCGTATGGAAGTGCCTTCTCTTTGACCGATGACGCAATGCCACTCGTCATCGTTGGTCATGCTGGCCGAGTGCGCCTGTTCTTTGTTTGCATCATCATCACAGACCAGGGAGACGGCCCCCTCGTTACTCTCGCTCAAGATAAGGGCAATGCGATGGCCCCCGTCGCCGTCGCCGCCATTGCCATAGATGGTCCCCCTGTCACTTTCATCAGTCCCGGTCATGGCGGTCTTGAACCAGGCCGTCACGGCCCAATCCCCGGTGCCAAAGTCAAGCAAGGCACGATTGCCAAGGTCGACATAGCCGGCTTGACTGAGTTGAATCGCACTGTTCCCCAGTTTGCCGGGACTAACGATTTGCCCATCGGTGATGGCGCCGTGCAACCCGTTACCGGAGCTGTCGTCGGCATTGCCCTCAAAGGAGTAATGAGCGACCAGATTCGCGGTATCCGGCGCTGCCGGTGTGATGGACTCCCCGGCCCGAGCATACAGCCGGATGTCGTCAATGTAGAGCATGCCTGCGCCGCCACCGTCAACGCCAATCGTCAATTTCGTGACGTTCTGCAAATTGGCGGGTACGGTGGACAGGTCGATGTTCCACGCCTGCCATGCGGCTGTCGCGATATCAGCCGCATCAAGATCATAGTTCACCCTGGTGTTGTTGATCTTGGCATACAGTTGCCCGGTGTTGCCGGAGGCGCCGTGGAAAGCAATGGCCAGGGTTTTGATGCCGGCGCGGGTCCAATCCCGGGGTTCATCAAATGTGCGATCCACCTCAGAGACCGTCTTGCCGTCATTGCCGTAGTAAATCGGCGCTGACTGGACTGCCCCATGAACAATGACTTTCTCCATGATATCGCCAAACTGAGGATCGTGGCCTATATAGGACCCCGTCCCGTTGCCGGCCACTTCTACAGGAACGGTATAACCGGCGCCGTCGATCCATGTCTGGAACACACGACTGAAGGTGGTGGGATCATTGCTGTAGCTCTCAAAATCATCCACCACGAGGAACTCCCGCGTAGAGAAGGCCGCGATGTCGCCTTCCCAGGTGCCGGGAACCTCGACCTCGTTGACCTGCCAGTAGTACGTCTGTCCGAGTTGGAGGTCCAGGGCACTGGTATCATAGGCGGCATAGGGCGATCCTGCCACCGTATCGGCCAGCGTCAGGTTATCGGGATCGCCGCCCAGATAGACATCGTGAAC